>DATLGI010000225.1:0-67491 GCA_035540535.1 Pseudonocardia sp. | reverse complement strand
CCGCCTCCTCGACAGCGGCGAGGAGGCGGGCGAGCGCGCGGGCGCGGCCGACGAAGGCCATGGCCGGGGATTCTGCCCGTCCGGGTGGGCCGCGGGCAGGGCCTGGCGGAACCGCTACCCGGAACCTGGCGGGTCGGGCGGGCGATCTGGCGCCTCCAGGGCATCGGCACCCACCCTGAGGAGCAGCACATGACCGCCACCACGTTCGACCCGGTCCGCTACAAGACCACGACCCGTGCCCAGTGGGAGGACGCCGCCGCCGCGTGGCACGCGTGGGGCCCGACGCTCGAGGAGTGGCTCGGCGACGCCACCACCCTGATGCTCGACGCGACCGGCGTCACCACCGGCAGCCGGGTGCTCGACGTCGCCGCCGGGGCGGGCGGGCAGTCGCTCGCCGCCGCCCGCCGTGTCGGGCCCACGGGCGAGGTGCTCGCCACCGACATCTCCCCGGCGATCCTCGAGCACGCGGCCGCGGCGGCCGCCGCCGAGGGTCTGGGCAACGTTCGCACCAGGGAGGTGGACGGCGAGCGGCTCGACGTCGAGGCGGGCGCGTTCGACGCCGTGGTCTCCCGGCTCGGGCTGATCTACTTCCCCGACCAGGCGGGCGCGCTGGCCGGCCAGTACCGCGCGCTGCGGCCGGGCGGGCGGGTCGGCGCCGTCGTCTACTCGACCCCGGATCGCAACGGCTTCTTCTCGGTGCCGGTCTCGATCATCCGACGTCGCGCGCAGCTGCCCCCGCCCGCGCCCGGCCAGCCGGGGCCGTTCAGCCTCGGCGGCCCCGGCGTGCTGGAGGACGCGTTCCGCAGTGCCGGGTTCCGGGACGTGGGCTCGCAGGCCGTGCCGGCGCCGCTGCGGATGGCGCGCGCCGCGGACTGCGTCAGGTTCGAGCGCGAGTCGTTCGGGGCACTGCACCAGATGCTCGGCGGGCTCACTTCCGAGGAGCGCGAGGCGGCCTGGGACGAGATCGCTACCGAGCTGGCCGCGTTCGAGAGCGCCGCCGGGTTCGAGGGACCGTGCGAGCTGGTCGTCGCGTGGGGCACGAAGTGAGCGCCGTGCTCGTCGCCGCGGTCCAGGCCACGCCGGTGTTCCTGGACCGTGACGCCACCGTCGAGAAGGTCGTCGAGCTGACCGCGAAGGCTGCCGCCGAGGGCGCCGGGCTCGTCGCGTTCCCCGAGGCGTTCGTGCCGACCTACCCGGACTGGGTGTGGCGCACCCCGGCGTGGCGCGACGGCGCGCTCTACGCCGCGCTGGAGCGGGAGTCGGTGGCCGTCCCGTCCGCGGCGACCGACCGGATGGGCGAGGCCGCCCGGGCGGCGCAGGCCTGGCTCGCCGTCGGCGTGAACGAGCGCGACGGCGGCACGCTCTACAACACGCTGCTCTACTTCGCGCCGGACGGCAGCCTGGCCGGCCGGCACCGCAAGCTCGTCGCGACCGGCGGTGAGCGCACCATCTGGGGCCAGGGCGACGGCTCGACGCTGCCGGTGTTCGACACCCCGTTCGGCCGGCTCGGCGGGCTGATCTGCTGGGAGAACTACATGCCGCTCGCGCGGGCGGCGCTCTACGCCCGCGGGATCGACGTGTACCTCGCCCCCACCTGGGACACCAGCGACTGCTGGCTCGCCACCCTGCGCCACGTCGCCAAGGAGGGCCGGGTCTACGTCGTCGGCACCAACTCCTTCCTGCGCGGCCCCGACGTGCCGGAGGCGCTGCGCGGCGGGCTCTACGGCGGCGAGGACGACGTGCTCTCCCGCGGCGGCACGGCGGTCGTCGGGCCGGACGGCACGGTGCTCGCCGGCCCGTTGCACGGCGCGGAGGGGATCCTCTACGCCGAGATCGACCCCCGGGCCACGGCGCTGTCCCGGCGTGAGTTCGATCCGGTCGGGCACTACGCCCGGCCCGACGTCTTCCGGCTCACCGTCGACGTCGGGGAGCGCCCACCGGCGACGTTCGTCGGGAGTGTGGCGCCTGCGGGGTGAGTGCGTGGACGCCACCGGCGATCGTGGCCAGCACCAGCAGGCCGAGCCAGCCACCGGCCGGACGGCCCGGATGCGCCGGCACACCTCGTGCCCGTCGAGACCGGGGAGCATCACGTCGAGGATGACCAGGTCCGGGCCGTGGGCCGTGAACTCCGCCACCGCCCCGGGCCCGTCCCACGCGCGGACGACGTCGTAGCCCGCGGCGGCGAGCCGGTCGGTGACCGCCCCGTTGATGACGGGCTCGTCCTCGACGACGAGGATGCGGCGGGTGGGGCCGTTCATGGGCGTGAGGGTAGGAGTCGGCCCGGTCGGAAACCGGGGGCGACTCGTGAAGGTCCTGTGCAGGCTCGGATGAGCGTCCGGGACGACGGGTCGACGAACCGGCCCGAGCCGCCGCACGGACCGGTCGACCGCAGCACGCTGCGCCGCTGGCGCCGGCGGCTGGCCGACGAGCACGCCGAGGCCGCGGTGTACCGCGATCTCGCCGCGCGCCGGACCGGCGAGGACCGGGAGATCCTGCTGGCCATCGCGCAGGCGGAGGAGCGGCACGCCGCGCACTGGCAGCAGCTGCTCGGCGATCAGGTCGGCCGGCTCGGGCGGGGCAGCCTGCGCATCCGACTGCTCGCGGTGCTGGCACGGCGGTTCGGGTCGGTGTTCGTCCTCGCCCTTGCCCAGCGGTCGGAGAGTCGCTCGCCCTATCGCACCGACCCCGAGGCGACGCCGGCGATGGCGGCCGACGAGCGCATCCACGAGGAGGTCCTGCGGGGGCTCGCGGCCCGGGGCCGGGCGCGGGTGTCCGGGACCTTCCGCGCCGCGGTGTTCGGCGCCAACGACGGCCTCGTCAGCAACCTGGCGCTGGTCCTCGGAGTGGCCGGCGCCGGGGTCGACACCACGTCCGTGCTGCTCACCGGGCTGGCCGGCCTGCTCTCCGGTGCCCTGTCGATGGGGGCGGGGGAGTACGTGTCGGTGCGATCGCAGCGGGAGCTGCTGTCGGCCTCCTCCCCGGTCACCAGTGACGCGTCGCAGGTGCTGCCGAACCTCGACCTCGACGAGAACGAGCTCGCGCTGGTGATGCGCGCGCGGGGGATGGCCGAGGACGAGGCGCGGCGGCGGGCCAGGGCCCTGCTCAGCACCTACGACCCGGCCGAGCCGGTCCCGGCCGGGATCGACGAGGACGAGCACGAGGCGGTCGGCACCGGCCTGGGGGCGGCGGCGTCGAGCTTCTCGTTCTTCGCCGTCGGCGCGGCGGTGCCGGTGCTGCCGTTCGTCGTCGGGTTCACCGGTCCCGCGGCGCTGGTCGCCGCCGTCGCCCTCGTCGGCGTGGCGCTGATGGCGACCGGCGCCACCGTCGGGATCCTGTCCGGTGGCCCGCCGCTGCGCCGCGCGCTGCGGCAGCTGCTCATCGGCGCGGGGGCGGCCGCGACGACCTACGGGCTCGGGCTGACCTTGGGTGCGGTGCTCGACTGACCGGCAAACGTGTCGAAACCGTCGCAAACTGAGACGCGCGGAACGACCCCCGCCACGGATACTGGCCGCCGGGGTCAGGACGGCGTGTCGACATCGCCGACCACTCGAGTCTCAAGGGAGTGACAGCGGGCATGACGGACGCAGCGTCGACCGATTCCTCCGAGCTGACGTTCCGGCTCATCTACCGCAGCCACAACCGGATACCGGCGCACGCGCGCAAGGCCGAGCTCGGCGCGATCTTCAGCGTCGCGCGGTCGAAGAACGCGAAGGCGGGCGTCACCGGTGCCCTGCTGGTGTCCGACGACTGGTTCGTCCAGATCCTCGAGGGTGAGGAGGCCGTGGTCCGGGCGCTCTACGAGCGCATCCGCAGGGACTCCCGCCACGAGCGCATCTCGCTCGTCGACGAGGGGACCGCGCAGGCGCGGACCTTCGGCCGGTGGGCGATGGCCAAGGTCGCCGAGGACGGGCAGCCCGACATCCCGCTGATCACCAACGTCGACCGTGGCGGCGCCGTTCCGGCGGCCGCCCGGCCGACCACCCCCGAGCAGGAGTCCGTGCTGGAGGTCATGCGGGAGTCGATCCGCGAGCCGTCGCGGTCGACGTAGTCGACGCGGATCCGGGTCCTGGTCCGCCCCCGGCGACGGACCAGGACCCCGCGTCCCGCCGGTGCCGGCTCAGGACAGGTGGTGCACCTCCTGCAGCCCGTACACCGGCGTCGGGATGCCCTCGCACCGCGCCTTGAGCTGCAGCGCCAGGTAGAGCGAGTAGTGCCGGGACTGGTGCAGGTTGCCCCCGTGGAACCACAGCCCCTCCTGCTGGGTGGGTTTCCACATGTTGCGCTGCTCGCCCTCCCACGGCCCGGGGTCCTTCGTGGTGTCCGAACCCAGGCCCCACACCTTGCCGACCTTGTCCGCGACCTCCTGGCCGATGAGATCCGCGGCCCAGCCGTTCATGGAGCCGTAGCCCGTGGCGTACACGACGAGGTCCGCGGGCAACCGCGTCCCGTCGTCGAGCACGACCTCGTCCTCGGTCAGCTCGGTCACCTGCCCGTGCGCCAGCTCGATCTCCCCGCTCGCGACGAGCTCGGACGCGCCGACGTCGATGTAGTAGCCGGACCCGCGGCGCAGGTACTTCATGAACAGGCCGGAGCCGTCGTCGCCCCAGTCGAGCCGGAAGCCGGCCTTCTCCAGGCGGTCGTAGAACTCGGCGTCGCGCTCCTTCATCGCCTCGTAGGCCGGGATCTGGAACTCGGGCAGGATCCGGTACGGCAGCGACGCGAAGATCATGTCTGCCTTCTGCGTCGTGACCCCGGCCGCGACCGCCCGTTCGGAGTACAGGTCGCCGAGCCCGATGTCCATCAGCGTCTCGGACTTGACGATGTGCGTCGACGAGCGCTGGACCATCGTCACCGACTCCGCGCCGGCCTCCCACAGCGCCGCGCAGATGTCGTGCGCGGAGTTGTTGGACCCGATGACGACGGCCCGCTTGCCGACGTAGGCGTCCGGGCCCGGGTGCTGCGAGCTGTGGTGCTGGTCGCCACGGAACCGGTCCTGGCCGGGAATGGTCGGCAGGTTGGGCTTGCCCGACATCCCGGTGGCCAGCACGAGCTGCCGCGGGCGCAGGGTGATCTCCTCGCCGTCCCGGACGACGACGACGGTCCACTCACCGGCGGCCTCGTCGTAGGTCGCGCTGCGGCAGGTCGTCGACGACCAGTAGTTGATCTCCATGACCCGGGTGTACATCTCGAGCCAGTCGCCGATCTTGTCCTTCGGCGAGAAGACCGGCCAGTTCCTCGGGAACGGCAGGTAGGGCAGGTGGTCGTACCAGACCGGGTCGTGCAGGCACAGCGACTTGTAGCGGCTGCGCCACTGGTCACCGGGCCGCGGGTGCCGGTCGACGACGACGTGCGGCACGCCGAGCTGGCGCAGCCGCGCACCCAGCGCGATGCCGCCCTGCCCGCCGCCGACGACGACCACGTACGGCTGGCGGTCCTTGCCCATCCCCGTCAGCTCGGCGTCGCGGGCCTCCTTCCAGGTGACCCGCTCCCGGGTCGCGCCGTGCTCGACGCCGTGCGGGCGGCGCTCGCCCTGCGGCTCCTCGTGGCCCTTGAGCTCGTCGAGGGTGGTGAGGAAGGTCCACGCGCCCTCGCCGTTGAGCCGCAGCAGGCCGCTGCCCCGCCCGACGGCGGTCTCGAACGCGAACCAGGCCGTGACAACACCGTCCGCCTCGGCCGGCTCCTCGGTCACGTGGAATCCGCGCGCGTCCGTCGAGTCCATGGTGGCCCGGAGCAGGTCGACGACCCCCTCGCGGTTCTCGACCGTCTTGATGTTCCAGGTGAACGCGACCAGGTCGCGCCAGAAGCAGGTGGTGGCGAACATTCCGGCCGCGCGCTCGGCGTCCCGCGCGGCCAGCGCCGCCTCGAAGTCCGCGAACCACGCGTCGACGCGCTCGCGTGCGGCTGTGGCCGCTGCCGGCTCGAGGGTCTGGGTCATGTGTCACTCCTCGCGTCGTCCGGGCCGTCGGCTCGACGGCTCCCCGCCCATCCGACCACGAGCGGACCCGCCGGCGGGAGGGTTGCGCCCGGGTTGCCCGGTGGCGGGGAGGGGAGTCAGCCGCGCGCCCGCAGCTCCGCGGTGAGTGCGGCCCGCATCGCCGCCACCGGCCCGGCCAGCCCGGTCATCAACGTGACCTGGTCGACCGCCTGGTGCAGCAGCAGGTCGAGCCCGCTCGCGACGCGGCAGCCCGCCGCCGCCGCCGACGCGGCGAGCGGGGTGGGCCAGGGGTCGTACACCGCGTCCAGCACGACGGTCGCCGGATCCCAGCCGGTGCGGGCGTACGCGTCGGCCGCGCCCGCCGGCAGCGTCGAGACCACGACGTCGGCGGCCGGGAGGGATCGTTCGGGCAGACCGCCGAGGACCACGGGCCGCACGCCGAGGCGCTCGGCGGTGGCGCGCAGCTCGCCGGCGCGGCGGGGCTCACGGACGAGCACCGTGGGTGCACCCTCGCCGAGCCGTTGCAACGCCGCGAGCGCGGCCTGCGCGGTGCCGCCCGCACCGAGCACGACCCCGCGTCCCACCCGCTCGACGCCCGCCTCCCGGAGCGCCTCGGCGATCCCGACGACGTCGGTGTTGTCCGCGAACCATCCGCCGTCGCGGGGGACGAGGGTGTTCGCGGCGCCGATCGCGGCGGCCGCCGGGCTCGCCGAATGCGCGATCTCGAGCGCGACCCGCTTGAGCGGCATGGTCAACGACAGCCCGGCCCACTCAGGGCCCAGCCCGTCGACGAACCGCGCCAGCGCGTCCTCGTCGCACTCGTGCCGGTCGTAGCGCCAGCCGTCGAGGCCGAGCGCGGCGTAGGCGGCGGTGTGCAGGACCGGGGAGAGCGAGTGGTGCACGGGCTTGCCGAGCACGGCGGCGCGGCGGGGGGCAGGGGAGGGCACGGAGGCAGTATGCGACTCAATCACCGAGAAGCTCGCCCGCGGCGGCATCGAGCGGTTCGAGGGCCGGGGCGTCCTGGTCGGGCTCGTCGCCGTCGGGTGTGTCGCCGACCGCCGGCAGCTCCAGGTCGGGAGTGTCGAGCCGCGTCCCGCCGAGCTCGGCGTCCGGGGTCTCGACCACGGTCTCCGACACGTGCAGGTCGGGCAGTTCCGCGGTCACGCCGTCGTCCGGTGACACGCCGATGACACCGCCGGAGACCCCGGCGTCGGGCAGGTCGACCGCGCTCTCCGACAACCGTGCCGGGCCCACGGCGGCGCCGGACACGTCGAGGTCGGGGGTGACGACACCGCCGTCACCGATGCCGGCCTCCAGGCCGTGCTCCGGGTCGGCGACCAGCGTGACATCCGGGACCGCGGCGCCCCCGGGGGAGATCCCGACACCCGGCGCGTCGACCGGGCCGACGACCGGGACGTCGACCGGGTCCGGGTCCGCGACCGAGACCCCGGGTGTGCCGATACCGAGACCGGGCCCGGGATCGGTGCTGGGCTGCCCACCCGAGGGCAGGCCGGCGCCGGGCACGACCGCTGCGTCGGGCGTCGTCCGGCCGGCGGGCGGCGGGGCCGCGTTCGGGACCGGCACCGGGATCCCGGGCGGGGCGGGCTGCGGCCCGCCGGGCAGCGCCTCCACCGGGACGGGCGCCGGCGGGCCGGCTCCGACAGTGGAGGGGAGAGGGACGCCCTGGCCGAGCGCGGCGATCTCGGCGCCGGACACCGGTGGCGGCGAACCCGCGCCGACACCGAGGCCCGGCAGCGACGACAGGGCGAACAGTCCGCCCGGTGCCCCGCCGCCGGACGCGCCCGGATCAGTGCCCAGGCGCGCGGTGCCTGGGCCCTCGCCCGCCTCCGCGGCCGGCGGGCCGATCGACTCGTCGAGCACCACGGGGCCGAGAACCGCTCCCGCGGCGAACACGGCGCCGGCCGCGGCGCCGGCCCGGCGCCGGACGTTCCCGCCGGGCGGCGGCTCGGGGTCGCGCCGGACGTGCCGCGGCACCAAGGGCCGATCGATCGCGTGCCGGGCGCGGCCCTCCCGGCGCAGCAGGGCGTTCACCGAGACGGCGGGTGCCGGGGCCTGCCTCCCCGCTTCGTCGGTGGGTGGGAGCGCGGCGACGTAGAGTGCCGTCGCGGCGCGCAGCGGACGGGGACGGGGTCGCACGGTAAGCCTCTCGGGGGAGCGGTGGGGGCCGGACCTCTGTCGTACTCCCTGCACAGGCCCGTGCCTAGCCACCGTTCGCCCGCCCGTCGGTCACCACCGGAACGGCCCTGTCCACCGCTCGTCGCCACATGGCAACCACTGGTCGCCGAGAAGTGCCGTTCAGCGGCCGAACGGCCCCCTGCCCGGGTCTGTCCGGAGCACCGGGCCGGCTTCCGGGAGCTCCAGTGCGCGAGCCAGCGGGACACCGGGCCGGTAGGCCAGGTGGAGGTGGCTCGGGGCATCGAGCACCGCGAGATCCGCGGGGTGGCCCGGGGCGAGCACGCCGACGTCGTCGCGGCGCAGCGCCCGGGCGCCCCCGGCGGTGGCCGACCACAGCGCCTCGGCGGGCGTCATCCCCATCTCCCGGACCGCCAGCGCGATCATCAACGGCATGGACGACGACGCGCAGGTCCCCGGGTTGCAGTCGGTGGCGAGAGCGACCGTCACCCCCGCGCCGAGCAGGCGGCGCGCGTCCGGGTAGGGCGAGCGGGTGCTGAACTCCACGCCGGGCAGCAGGGTCGCGACGGTGGTGGAGTCGGCGAGCGCGTCGACGTCGCCCGCCGTCAGGTGCGTGCAGTGGTCGACGCTCGCCGCGCCGAGCTCCACCGCCAGCTGCACGCCCGGGCCCGGAGCGAGCTGGTTGCCGTGCACGCGCAGACCCAGCCCGGCCGCCCGCCCCGCGGTCAGCACCGCGCGCGCCTCGTCGCCGTCGAAGGCGTGCGGGCTGGCCGGCTCGCAGAACACGTCGATCCAGCGGGCGTGCGGGGCGCAGGCGGTGAGCATCTCGCCGACGACCAGCTCGAGGTAGGCGTCGCGGGCCGCGCCGGCCGGGACGACGTGCGCGCCGAGATAGGTCGTCTCCGGGGTGACCTCGGCGGCCAGCCGCAGCAGGCGCCGCTCGTCGACGACCGTGAGGCCGTAGCCGCTCTTGATCTCGACGGTCGTCGTGCCCTGGGCCCGCAGCTCGGCGACCCGCGCGGCGAGCAGGAGGCGCAGGTCGCCCTCGGCGGCGGCCCGGGTGGCGTCGACGGTGCTCGCGATGCCGCCGCCGTCGTAGCGCCCACCGCCCATCCGGGCGGCGAACTCCGCGGCCCGGTCGCCGGCGAAGACGAGGTGGGAGTGGCTGTCGACGAACCCGGGGACGGCGGCGCGGCCGCCGACGTCGAGGCGGGCGTCGGCCGCGGGCGCGGCGTCGGCGGGCCCGACCCAGGCCACGCGCCTGCCCTCGACGACGACGGCGGCGCCGCGCAGGAGCCCGAGCGGCGGGCCGTCGCCGGCCCCCGGGTCGTTGGTCACCAGCTCGCCTATCCCCGTGACGACGGTGCTGCTCACCGGCCGACCCCCCGACCGGCCTCCCACAGCGGGGTGATCGCGTCGCGGAGCAGCGCGCCGACGTCCCCGAGCCGGTGCCGGCCGCCCTCGACGACGGCGGCACCCCCGACCACCACGGTGTCCACGTCCGCGGCGGTGGCGGCGAGCAGGATCTGCGCCGGGTCCGCACCCGCGGTGCGCACCGTGTCGGTGCGGACGGCGACGAGGTCGGCGGGGGCCCCCGATTCCAGCCGGCCCGCACCGGGGCGGCCGAGGGCGGCGTGCCGGGTGAGCGCGTCGAGCAGCTCGGCCGGGGTGAAGCGGCCGCGCTCGCCGGAGCGCAGCCGCTCGTGCAGCTCCAGGCCGCGCGCCTCCTCGAACGGATCCACGACGGCGTGCTGGTCGGTGCCGAGGCTGAGCGGGACGCCGGCGTCGTGCAGGGCCCGGGCCGGGCCGAGACCGTCGCCCAGGTCGCGCTCGGTGGTCGGGCACAGGCAGGCCCCGGTGCCGGTGGCACCGAGGACGGCGACGTCGACGCCCGTCAGGTGGGTCGCGTGTACGGCCGTGGTCGCCGGGCCGAGCAGGCCCTCCTCGGCCAGCAACGCGGTCGGCGTGCAGCCGTGGCGGGCGAGGCAGGCCGCGTTCTCCGCCGGCTGCTCCGACAGGTGCACGTGCAGCGGGCGGCCCCCGGCCGCCGCGGCGACCGTCGTCAGCGCCTCCCGGGGCACGGTGCGCACCGAGTGCACCGCGACCCCGTCGCCGGCCTCGCGGGCCGCCCAGGCCTCGACGTCCCGGTCGGCGAAGCGGCGCTGCACGGGATCGAGCGGGAGGTACCCCGCCGGGCCGAGCCCGCCGGTGAGGTAGCAGGTGTCGAGCAGGGTCGACCGGATCCCGGCGTCCGCGGCGGCGGCGCGCAGGGCCTGCGCCATGGCGTCCGGCTCGGCGTAGGGATGCCCGCCGGGGCCGTGGTGCAGGTAGTGGAACTCCGCGACGGCCGTGAACCCCGCGCACACCAGCTCGGCGTAGGCGGCGCGGGCGAGGGCGAGGTAGGAGTCGGGGTCGAGCCGGGCGGCGACGGCGTACATCCGCTCCCGCCAGGTCCAGAACGTGCCGCCGCGGTCGTGCGTGCGCCCGCGCAGCGCCCGGTGGAACGCATGGCTGTGCCCGTTCGCGAACCCGGGCAGGGCGACGCCCGGTAGCCGGCGCGCGGGCCCGGCCGGGCTGCCCGGTTCGACCCGCGTGAACCGCCCGTCGCGCACGGTGAACAACACGTCGCGGGCGAGCCCAGCGGGCAGCAGCGCCAGCGGCGCCCACCAGGCGGACCGCGCCGAGCCCGCCCCCCCTGTGCCCGACATGGAGTCATGTCGGGGTGTGGAACCCTCGACCGACCCCGACATGTCTCCATGTCGGGGTGGTCGGGCTCGGGGTGGTCGGGCTCGGGGTGCTCGGGCTCGGGGTGCTCGGGCATCCGGCGGGCCCTGCGGGGCGGTCATCGGGTGAGCTCGTCGAGCACGGCGGCCAACGCCTCGACGCCGGCGTGGCAGTCGGCGGGCTCGGCGTGCTCCGCGGGGGAGTGCGAGACGCCGGTCGGGTTCCGCACGAACAGCATCGCGGCGGGGACGCCCGCGGCGGCGAGGATCCCGGCGTCGTGGCCGGCGCCGGTGGGGAGCACCGGTGCCGGATCGGCGGCCGAGCCGAGCAGCCGGGCCAGCCGTGCCGCGAGCGGGCCGTCGAACTCCGTCGAGGGGCTCCAGGACTCCTCGGTCAGCCCGCCGCCGTGCGCGGCGACGGCCGCGGCCACGTCGGCGACGGTCGATCGCACCCGCGCCTCGTCGGATCCGCGGGCGTCCAGCCAGCCGGTGACCAGCGACGGGATCGCGTTCACGCCGTTCGGCTCGACCCGGACCTTCCCGCAGGTGGCCAGCACGTCGTGCCGGTGCGCCGCCGCCCGGGCCGCGAGCACCACCTCGGCGAACCCGAGCATCGGGTCGCGCCGGTCCGCCAGCGCCGTCGTGCCCGCATGGTTCGCCTCGCCGGGCAGCACGAACCGCCACCGCCCGTGCGGCCGGATCCCGGCGCCGACCGCCACCGGGCGGTCCAGATCGGCGAGCGCCCGGCCCTGCTCGACGTGCAGCTCGACATAGGTGCCGATGCGGCGCAGCGTCTCGTCGTCGCGGCCGAGGTGCGCGGGGTCGTGGCCGGCGCGGGTCATCGCGTCGGCCATCGGCACGCCGTCCGCGTCCCGCAGGGCTCGGGCGCGGTCGCCGTCCAGCGCGCCGGTGAGCAGCCGCGAGCCCGCACAGGCGACCCCGAACCGGGCGCCCTCCTCGTCGCCGAAGTGCGCGACGGCGACCGGGCGCGCGGGGACGACACCGTCGCTACGCAGCCGGTCCAGCGCGGCGAACGCCGAGACGACGCCGAGCGGGCCGTCGAAGGCGCCGCCGCCGGGCACGGAGTCCAGGTGCGAGCCGAGGACGACACCCGGGCCGTCGGCGTCCGGGTCGCCCCACCAGGCCCACTGGTTCCCGGCGCGGTCGGTGACCACGGGAAGGCCGCGGGCGCCCGCCTCGCCCGCGAACCACTCGCGCAGCTCGGCATCCTCCCGGGTCCAGGCGTGGCGCCGGTAGCCGCCGCTGCGCGGGTCGAACCCGACCGGCTCCAGCGCGGCCCACATCCCGTCGAAGCTCACGGCGTCACCGTCACCGTCACCGTCACCGTCACCGTCCCCGCCCGACGCCCCCACATGGAGGCATGTCGGGGTCGAGCAGCCCCTGCCGACCCCGACATGACTCCATGTCGGGGGATTCGGCCATCGGGATCCGCAGGCCATGGGCGGCGGCCACCTCGCGGGCGTCGTCGTAGCCCGCGTCGACGTGGCGCAGCACGCCGGTACCCGGGTCGTTGGTGAGCACGCGCTCGATCTTGCGCGCCGCGAGCTCCGTCCCGTCGGCGACGGTGACCTGCCCGGCGTGCAGCGAACGGCCGATCCCGACCCCGCCGCCGTGGTGGATGGACACCCAGGTCGCCCCGGAGGCGGTGTTGACCAGGGCGTTGAGCAGCGGCCAGTCGGCGATCGCGTCGGAGCCGTCGGCCATCGCCTCGGTCTCACGGTACGGCGAGGCGACCGACCCGGTGTCCAGGTGATCGCGCCCGATCACGACCGGCGCGGACAGCTCGCCCGAGGCCACCATCTCGTTGAACCGCAGGCCGGCCCGGTCGCGTTCGCCCTGGCCCAGCCAGCAGATCCGCGCCGGCAGCCCCTGGAACGCGACCTTCTCCCGGGCGGCCCGGATCCAGCGGTGCAGGTGGTCGTCGTCGGGGAGGAGGTCGAGGACCGCGTCGTCGGTGGCCGCGATGTCGGCCGGGTCACCGGACAGCGCCACCCACCGGAACGGGCCCCTGCCGGCGCAGAACAGCGGCCGGATGTAGGCCGGGACGAACCCCGGGAACGCGAACGCCCGCTCGAACCCGCCGCGGCGGGCCTCGTCGCGGATCGAGTTGCCGTAGTCGAACACCTCGGCGCCGGCGTCGAGGAAGCCGACCATCGCCTCGACGTGGCGGGCCATCGACTCGCGCGCGCGGTCGGTGAACTCCTCCGGCTTCGCGCTCGTGTAGTCGGACCAGTCCTCGAGCGCGACCCCGGCGGGCAGGTAGGCCAGCGGGTCGTGCGCGGAGGTCTGGTCGGTGACGACGTCGACCTCGACGCCCCGGCGCAGCAGCTCCGGCAGCACCTCGGCGCAGTTGCCGACCAGCCCGACGGACAGCGCCCGCCGATCACCGCGGGCGGCGGCACAGCGCGCGAGGGCGTCGTCGAGGTCGGTGGCCAGCTCGTCGAGGTAGCGATGCTCCACCCGGCGCCGCAGCCGGGCGGCGTCGACGTCGACGACCAGGCACACCCCCCCGTTCAGCGTCACCGCCAGTGGCTGCGCGCCACCCATTCCGCCGCAGCCACCCGTGACCGTCAGGGTGCCGGCGAGGGTGCCCTCGAAACGCTTCGCGGCGACGGCGGCGAATGTCTCGTAGGTGCCCTGCAGGATGCCCTGGGTGCCGATGTAGATCCACGAGCCGGCCGTCATCTGGCCGTACATCGTCAGGCCGAGCTTCTCCAGCCGGCGGAACTCCGGCCAGCTCGCCCAGTCCCCGACCAGGTTCGAGTTCGCGATCAGCACCCGCGGTGCCCACTCGTGGGTGCGCAGCACGCCCACCGGACGCCCCGACTGCACGAGCATGGTCTCGTCGTCGCCCAGCGTGGTGAGGGTGCGGACCATCGCGTCGAACGAGCGCCAGTCACGGGCCGCGCGGCCGGTGCCGCCGTAGACGACCAGGTCGTCGGGGCGCTCGGCGACCTCGGGGTCGAGGTTGTTGCAGAGCATCCGCAGCGGCGCCTCGGTCTGCCATGACCGGGCGGTGCGGGCGGTGCCGCGGGCGGCACGGACCTCTCGGGCGCCTTCCATGATCTGCCTCCTGTCAGTGCAGCGGGCCGGTCACCGACTCGGCGACGGCGACGGCACGGCCGGTGGTCACGAGGTCGACCGCGGCCTCGATCTCGGGCGCGAGGTGCCGGTCCGGCCCCGGCCCGGGGACGGCGGCGCGCAGGGCGTCGCGCACGGCGCCCGTGGCCGGGGCGGCGGCGAGCGGGTGGCGCAGGTCGAGTGCGCGGGCCGCGGTGAGCACCTCGATCGCGACCACCCGGCCGAGCCCGTCCACGGCCCGCCGCAGCTTGCGTGCCGCGGCCCAGCCCATCGACACATGGTCCTCCTGCAGCGCGCTGGACGGGATGGAGTCCACCGACGCCGGTACGGCGAGCCGCTTGAGCTCGGCGACGATCCCCGCCTGGGTGTACTGGGCGATCATGTGGCCGGAGTCGACGCCGGGGTCGTCGGCGAGGAACGGCGGCAGCCCGTGGCTGCGGCTCACGTCGAGGAAGCGGTCGGTGCGCCGCTCGCTGATCGACGCGAGGTCCGCGACGGCGATCGCGAGGAAGTCCAGCACGTAACCGAGCGGGGCACCGTGGAAGTTGCCGTTGCTCCGCACCCGCCCGTCCGGCGTCACCACCGGGTTGTCGACGGCGGCGGCGAGCTCCCGGCCCGCCACCTGTTCGGCGTGGGCCAAGGTGTCGCGGGCCGCGCCGTGCACCTGGGGGGTGCAGCGCAGCGAGTAGGCGTCCTGCACGCGGGTGCACTCCGGCGTCCGGTGGCTGGCCATCACCGCCGAGCCGGCCAGCAGGGCGCGCAGGTTGGCGGCCGAGTCGGCCTGGCCGGGGTGCGGGCGCAGCGCGACGAGGTCCGCGGCGAACGCCGCGTCCGTCCCGAGCTGGGCCTCGACGCTCATCGCCGCCGCGACGTCCGCGGCCCGCAGCAGGCGTCGCAGGTCGTGGCAGGCGAGCACCAGCATGCCGAGCATGCCGTCCGTGCCGTTGATCAGTGCCAGCCCCTCCTTCTCGGCGAGGGTGACCGGTTCGAGGCCGGCCGCGGCCAGCGCGTCGGCGGCGGGTCGCAGCGCGCCGTCGCGGTCACGCACCTCGCCCTCGCCGGTGAGCGCCAGCGCGCAGTGCGCGAGCGGGGCGAGGTCGCCCGAGCAGCCCAGGGAGCCGTACTCGCGCACCACCGGGGTGATCCCCGCGGTGAGCATCGCCGCGCAGGCCGCCGCCGTCTCCGGGCGGACGCCGGTGCGACCGGTCGCGAGCGTCGACAGGCGCAGGACCATCAGGGCCCGCACCACCTCGCGCTCCACCTCCGGCCCAGAACCGGCCGCGTGCGAGCGCACCAGGCTGCGCTGCAGGTCGGCCCGCCGCTCCCGCGGGATGTGCCGGGTCGCGAGCGCCCCGAACCCCGTCGACACCCCGTAGTGCGCCACCGCGTCGTCGGCCAGCGCCTCGACGACGGCGCGGCTGGCGCGCAGCCCGGCCTCGGCCGCGGAGGAGAGGATGACGCCGGCGCCGTGCCGCGCGACGGCGACCACCTCGGCGGTCGTCATCGGGCCCGTGCCGACCGTCACGGTGCTGCCGGCCTCGTGGGTCGCCCGGTGTCGGGTGGCGGCCGCCCGACCGTCGTCCGTGCGCATGCCTCCATGGGACACCTCCGACCGGCGCGCCACCATCCCGCGGGGGTGGACGCTGTCCGGGATACCGGACAGTCCCGGCCGCGCCCGTCCCACCGGCGGCGTAGCCTGCGCCGGATGGCCGCCAAGGTTCCCGCCGCCGACCAGGTGCTGGCGATCCTCGGCCACCTGGCCCGCCAGGCCGGCCCGGTCCCGGCCGCGACCGTCGCCCGCGACCTCGGGCTGCCCCGCTCGACGACCTATCAGCTGCTCGCGGTGCTCTGCGAGCACGGGTTCGTCGTCCACCTCTCCGACGAGCGCCGGTACGGCCTGGGCGTGGCCGCGCACGAGCTCGGCACCGGGTTCACCCGGCAGGCGCCGCTGCAGCGGGTTGCCCGCGTGCCCCTGGCGGCGCTGGTGGACCGGACCGGGCACACCGCGCACCTCGCCGTGCTGCACGGGCGGGAGGGTGATCTACCTGATCGAGGAGCGGGCCCCGGGACGTGCCCCGCTGGTGACCGACGTCGGCGTGCGGCTGCCGGCACAGCTCACCGCGAGCGGCCGAGCCATGCTCGCGGCCCTGCCGTCCGCGCAGGTGCGGGCCCTGTTCCCGGATCCGCAGGCGTTCGTCGCGCGCCACGGTGTCGGCCGCGGTCCCACTCGGCGCTGCGCCGGCTGCTGGTCGAGACCCGCCGGGAAGGGCACGCCGTGGAGGTCGGCGAGGTCACTCCCGGGTTCACCTCCGTGGCGGCGGCGGTACTGGACCACACGGCGCACCCCGTCGCGGGCGTGGCCGTCACCTACCCCGAGCGTGGCGGGAGCCCCCGCCTGCGGGACCGGGTCGCCGCGGAGGTGACCCGCACCGCCAGGGCGATCAGCCACCGCATCGGGGGCGAGGCCGGCACGCCGCGCGCCGTCGGTGACGCCGGCCCGGGACGCTCGTAGGCTCGCCGGCATGGCGAGGTACTTCGACGTGCACCCGGACAACCCCCAGCGGCGCGCGATCGCGCAGGTGGTGGACCTCGTCCGCGACGGCGGGCTCATCGCCTACCCGACCGACTCGTGCTTCGCGCTCGGATGCCGGCTGGACAACCGGGAGGCGCTGGACCGGATCCGGGAGATCCGGGGGCTCGACGACCGCCACCACTTCACCCTGGTGTGCCGCGACTTCGCCCAGCTCGGCCAGTTCACCCGCGTCGGCAACGCGGTGTTCCGGCTCGTCAAGGCGTCGACCCCGGGCAGCTACACCTTCATCCTGCCGGCCACCAAGGAGGTGCCGCGGCGGCTGCTGCACCCGCGCAAGAAGACCGTCGGGGTGCGCATCCCGGAGCACACCGTCACCCAGGCGCTGCTCGGTGAGCTCGGCGAGCCGATGGTGTCGAGCACGCTGCTGCTGCCAGGCGAGGACGAGCCGATGACGCAGGGGTGGAACATCAAGGAGCGGCTCGACCACGCGGTCGACGCCGTGATCGACTCCGGGGAGTGCGGCGTGGAGCCCACCACGGTGATCGACCTGTCCGGCGACGAGCCCGAGATCGTCCGCCGCGGGGCGGGCGACCCGGCGCGGTTCGAGTAGGGCGGCTCGAGCAGTCGCCGACCCGCCGGGGCGGGGCGGCGTGCCCGGCCTTCTCCCGCCGTGCTGCTCCGTCGCCGGGTGCACGCCGAGCTCAGGCGGCCTCGGCGTCCTCGGCGTGGACGAGGGCGTGCCACGGCGATGATCGCGGGTGCCGGCGCGACGGTCAGGCGGGGGTGCGCAGGTCCGCGGCCGGGAACGGCGGGCGCTCGTCGAGCCGCAGCGAGAACCGGCCCGCCGCGCGCCAGGCGCGGGCGGTGAGGTCGCGGTCCGCGTCGGTGACGAGGTTGCCCATCACCCGCAGCGCGACGGTCATCAGCGCCCGCGAGCGCATCCCGACCGGCCCCGCCACCGGCAGCAGCCGCGGCAGCGTCAGCAGCCCGGCGAGCCGGCGCGCGATCGAGAACGCCTCCCCGTAGTGGCGGCGCAGCGTCGCGGGCCACGCCACGGCCAGGTCGCGCTCGCCGTCCATCAGCTCGACGAGCACCCGGCCGGTCTCCAGCCCGTAGTCGATGCCCTCGCCGTTCAGCGGGTTGACGCAGCCGGCGGCGTCGCCGATCAGCCCCCAGTTCCGCCCTGCCACCCCGGACACCGCGCCGCCCATCGGCAGCAGCGCCGACGCCTGCGCGCGGACCGGCCCGTCGAGGCGCCACTCCTCGCGGCGGGCGCCGGCGTAGACCTCCATGAGGCTGCGCAGCCGGATCCCGGCCGGCCGCCGCTCGGTGGCGAGCGTGCCGACGCCGATGTTCACCTCGCCGTCGCCGAGCGGGAAGACCCAGCCGTACCCGGCCAGCACCTCGTCGTCCTCGCCGCGCAGCTCCAGGTGTGAGGAGATCCACTCGTCGTCGCTGCGGCCCGACCGGACGTACCCGCGGGCGGCGACGCCGAAGGCCGTGTCGCGGTGCCACTCCCGGCCGAGCACACGGCCCAGCGTCGAGCGGGCCCCGTCGGCGACGACGAGCCGCTCGCAGCGCACCGTGTGCGGCCCGTCCGCGGTGCGGAACACCACCCCGGCGACCCGGCCGCCGTCGCGGACGACGTCGACGGCGCGCGCCTCCTGCACCGGGACGGCGCCGGCCGTCAACGCGACGTCGCGGATCCGCGCGTCCAGCTCCAGCCGCGGGACGGCGCCGCCGTGGTCGGGCAGGGACCCGCCGGGCCACGGCAGCAGCAGCGTCTGCCCGAACCCGGACGCGCGCAGCCCCCGGTTGCGGCCCTTCGACCGGACCCAGTCACCGAGGCCGAGCCGGTCGAGCTCGGCGATGGCGCGCGGGGTGAGCCCGTCGCCGCAGGCCTTGTCGCGGGGGAAGGTCGCGGCGTCCGCGAGCACGACGTCGTGACCGGCCCGCGCCGCCCAGGCCGCGGCCCCCGAGCCGGCGGGGCCGGCGCCGACCACGAGGACGTCGGTGCGGGTCGGCAGGGCGGCGGGGGAGCTCACGGCTCCAGTATCCCCTGGCCGTAGGTCTGCAGCAGCGCGCCGACCCGGGCGATCTCCTCGGCGGGCAGCAGCCGCGGCTCGCCGATCAGGCGGGCCTGGTGGTAGAGCCGGCACAGCCACTCCAGGTACACGCTGCGCGTGTAGGCCTGGGCGAGGTCACGGCCGACGGTCGTGGCGCCGTGGTTGCGCAGGATCACCGCGCTGCGCCCGGCCAGCGCCCGCACGCTGCCCTCCGCGAGCTCGACGCTGCCGTAGGTGGCGTACTCGGCGACCCGCACCGGGCCGCCGAGCAGCGCGACCAGGTAGTGCACCGGCGGCAGCTCGTCCACCAGCACGGACAGCGCGGTCGCGTAGAGCGGGTGGGTGTGCACGACGGCGCCCGCGCCGGTGGCCCGGTAGACGTGGGTGTGCATCGGCAGCTCGGACGACGGCAGCGGCCCGGGCTCCGCCGGGCGGCCGGCGAGGTCGACCACGCAGACGCCCTCCGGGGTCAGCGCGGTGTACTCCACGCCGGTCGGCGTGATCGCGATCAGGTCGTCGCGCCGCACCGAGACGTTCCCCGAGGTGCCGACGGTCAACCCGTCGGCCTGCATCCGGCGGCAGTACGCGACGACGGCGGCGCGCTCCTGGCCCAGCAGCATCGGCGCCACCGGGCGACGGTAGCGCGGCGGGTGCTGCGCCGGCCGGTGCCGTGGGTAGGTTCACGGGGACCGCGGCCACGGGCAGGAGGGCGGAGCGATGGGTTCGGGCGCCGACACGGCCTTCTGGCACCCCTTCGCGGCGATGGGTGCGGTGCGCGGCGCCGAGTTCGTCGTCGTCCGCGGCGAGGACGTCTGGCTGTGGGACGAGGCCGGGCGGCGCTACCTCGACGCCACGGCGAGCCTGTGGTGCGTCAATGTCGGACACGGCCGCGCGGAGATCGTCACCGCGGTGGCCGCGCAGATGCAACGCCTGGCGACCTACCAGACGTTCGGCGACCTGGCGAACGTCCCGGCGCTCGACCTCACCCGCCGCCTCGCCGAGCTGGCCCCGATGCCCGGGGCGAAGGTGTTCCTGGTCAGCGGTGGCGGTGACGCGATCGACACCGCCGCCAAGATCGTCCGCGAGCACTTCGTGCGCACCGGCGAGCCGGACCGGACGGTGCTCGTGGCCCGCCGGCACGGCTACCACGGCACCCACGGGTTCGGCACGGCGCTCGCCGGCATGCCCGGCAACCGGCTGGCGGCGCCCTTCGTCCCGGACGTCGTCACCGTCGACCACGACGACCCGGCCGCACTGGAGGCCGAGATCGAACGGATCGGGGAGGGACGGGTGGCGGCGTTCTTCGTCGAGCCCGTGATCGGCGCGGGCGGGGTGCTGCCGCCGCCGCCGGGCTACGTCGAGCGGGTGCGCGAGGTCTGCACCCGCCACCGGGTGCTGCTGGTGATCGACAGCGTGATCTGCGGGTTCGGCCGGCTCGGCTGCTGGTTCGGGGTGGAGCGGTTCGGCGTCGAGCCCGACCTCATCGTCTTCGCCAAGGGCGTGACCAGCGGCTACCTGCCACTCGGCGGCGTCGTGGCGCACGAGCGGGTGGCCGAGCCGTTCTGGGCGGACGATGCGGCGCCGTTCCGGCACGGGGCCACCTACTCGGGACATCCGACGGCGTGCGCGGCGGCGCTGGCGAACCTCGACGTCCTCGAGAGCGAGGGGCTGCTGGATCGGGCGCGGCTGCTGGAGGGCGAGCTGCTCGCCGCCCTCACCACGCTCGGCGACCACCCGCTCGTCGCGCAGGTCCGCGGCGGCACCGGCGTGCTCGGCGCGCTGGAGCTCGACCCGGACCGCGTCGCGGCCGACGCCGGGCTGCCGGCCCGGGTGGCGCGGGCGGTCCGCGAGCACGGGGTGCTCATCCGGCCGACGACCTCCGCGGTGGCGTTCTCGCCGCCCCTCACCCTCCGCGCCGAGCACCTGGCGGTGCTGGCGGACAGCGTGCGGGCCGGGCTCGACGCGGTGTAGCGGCTCACGGCCCCGGCGCGACGAGCTGGAGCGCGAACCACAGCTCCGCGCGCAGGCCGGGGGAGTCCAGGCTGCGCCCGAGCAGGCCCTCGATGCGGCGGACCCGGTGGCGCAGCGTGTGCCGGTGCACCCCCAGGGCGCCGGCGGCGGCGTCCCACTGGCCGTGGTGCTCGAGCCACACCCGCAGCGAGCGCACCAGGTCGCCGGCGTGCTCGCCGTCGTGGCGGACCAGCGGTGCGAGCAGCGACCCGGCGAACCCCGCCGCCCCGGCCGGCCGCAGCAGGTCGAGCAGCGGGCTGCGGCAGATCTCGGCGAACCCGACCGACGCGACGCCGCGGCGCGCGGCGGCGCCGGCGGCGTGCCGGGCCTGGC
Organism: Pseudonocardia sp.; assembly: GCA_035540535.1. Lineage (GTDB taxonomy): Bacteria > Actinomycetota > Actinomycetes > Mycobacteriales > Pseudonocardiaceae > Pseudonocardia. The sequence continues at coordinate 46,635 of DATLGI010000225.1, read as the reverse complement.
GCTCCCCGTCCGCGACGGTCCCGGCGCCGGCGCCGACGGCCTCGGACACCCCGGCGTGCACCCCGGGGTACGCGGCGGCGAGCCCGGCGAGCCAGTCCAGCACCGCCGCCGCGCCCGCCTCGACGAGCACCACCACGGCGTCGTCGACGGCGGCGAAGAACAGCCGTGCGTGCTCCGGGCCCTGCGCCTCCAGCGCCTCGGTGAGCTCGGCGAGCGTCGCGCCCCGGCCCCGGAACGCGACGACGCGCAGCGGCTCGGCCGGCTGCGGCCCCCACAGCTGCGCGGCGATCGGGCGGGCCGCCGCGCCGGCACCGGTCAGCGTCATCCGCAGCAGCGCCGTGCGCAGGTCGCGCCGTGCCCGGTCGACCGTCGCGGTGCTGGCGTGCAGCAAGGTCAGGATCGACACGGCGGAGCCGACGATCTGCCGGTCCGCCGGGTCGAACCCGCCGTCGCGCCCGACGGCGAGGACGCCGCGCCCGCGCAACCGCAGCGGCTGCAGCACGACCTGCCCGCCGCGGCTAGCGACCGTGACGCTCGTCGGCCCGCGGTGGCTGCGGACCCGCTCGACCTCCGGGGTCAGCTCGGCCAGGTAGTCGACGGCCGCGCGCGGCACGGCCTGCTCCACCTCGCCCGCCGCGTCGAGCAGCAACACCCACGCACCGAGCCGCTGGGCCAGCCGCCGCAGCACCCGGGCCGTGCCCTGGTTCCCGAACGCGGCCGCGGTCAGCGCCCGCTGCGCCTCGTCGGTCCGCACGACCTGGGCGTAGGCGTCCGCGGCGAGCGCCGCCGACGCGGCCTTGGTGATCGCGATGAACGGGGTGCGCTCGGGGATCTCCACCAGTGGCAGCCCGTGGCGGCGGGCCGCGGCCACCAGCGCGGGCGGCACCGTGTCGTGGCTCAGACCGGTGCCGAAACCGAGCCCGGCGAGGCCGTGCGCCGCCAGCCGGTGCACGAAGTCCGCGTGGTCGGTGCCCGCGCCCATGCCCAGACCGGTGGTCAGCAGCAGCTCGCCGCCGTCGAGATAGGTCGTGGGGTCGGGAAGCTCGCTGATGTGCACCCAGCTGATCGGCCGGTCGAGCAGGTGCTCGCCGCACAGCGGCCGCAGCCCGAGGCTGCGGTCGGCCATCAGGGCGCGCAGGGTCGCGGGCAGCTCGGCCTCCCGGTCTGGGCACCGTTGTACGGATCGGCGCGTGATCGCGCCCGGTTGGACGATCTGGACACTACCGGCTCGCAGTGTCCGGGATCACGCTGGCGGCACCCCGAGCCCGGACGCCACCACCACGGGAGGCACCGCCGTGACCGAGATGATCGAGAGCGGGACGATCGACGCCGTGACGACCGACCGGTACGTCGGGCGCAGCGTCCGCCGGCGCGAGGACGCCGCGCTGCTCACCGGCCGCGCCACCTGGACCGACGACATCGACCCGCCCGGCGTGCTGCACGTCGCCGTGCTGCGCAGCCCGGTCGCGCACGCCCGGATCACCGGGATCGACACGGCGCCGGCCCGGGAGGCGCCCGGCGTCGTCGCGGTGCTCACCGGCGAGGACCTCGGCGGCGAGTTCGCGATCGGCCTGCCCTGCGGATGGCCGGTCACCGAGGACATCAAGATCCCGCACCACCCCCCGCTGGCCCTCGGCGAGGTCAACCACGTCGGCGAGCCGGTGGCCGTCGTCGTCGCCACCGGCCGCGATGCCGCGGTGGACGCGCTGGAACTCGTCGAGGTCGGTTACGACGAGCTGCCCGCCGTCGTCGACGTCGAGGCCGCGCTCGCCGAGGGCGCCCCGCTCGTGCACGAGGAGCTGGGCACCAACCACTGCTACACGTGGCCGCTGGCCACCGGGGACGTCGAGGCCGCGTTCGCGCAGGCCGACGTCGTGGTCGAGGGCCGCTACCTGCAGCAGCGGGTGATCCCCTCGCCGATCGAGCCCCGGGCCGTCGTGGTGATCCCCGACCCCGTCGGCGGCTCCTTCACGATCTACAGCTCCACCCAGGTGCCGCACTTCCTGCGCGACATCGTCGCGATGGTCTGCGGGATGTCGGAGGCCAAGCTGCGGGTCGTCGCCCCCGACGTCGGCGGCGGGTTCGGCGTCAAGCTCAACGTCTACGCCGAGGAGGCGATCGCCCTCGCGCTGGCGCGCCGGCTGGGCAAGCCGATCAAGTGGACCGAGACCCGCTCGGAGCACCACGTCGGCACCTGCCACGGCCGCGGCCAGGTGCAGCGGATGGCGATCGCCGCCACCCGCGAGGGCAAGATCCTCGGGATGCGGGTGAACCTGCTCGCCGACATGGGCGCCTACCTGCAGCTGCTCACCCCGGGCATCGCCGTGTTCGGCGCGTTCACCTACTGCGGGCTCTACGACTTCGGCGCCTACTCCTTCGAGTGCCAGGGCGTGTTCACCAACCTGACGCCCACCGACGCCTACCGCGGCGCCGGCCGCTCAGAGGCCGCGTACGCGCACGAGCGGATCATGGACGACCTGGCCCGCGAGCTCGGGATGGACCCCGCCGAGGTCCGCCTGCGCAACCTGCATCCGCCGTTCAGCGAGCCGCGCACCGTGCCGTCCGGGGTGCTGTACGACTCGGGGGACTACGAGCCGTGCATGCGCAAGGCGATGGACCTCGTCGGCTACGACGAGGTGCGCGCCGAGCAGGCCCGTCGCCGCGAGACCGGCGAGGTGGTGCAACTCGGGATCGGCATCGGCAACTTCACCGAGAGCGGCGGGCTCTCGCCGTCGAAGGTCGCGGCCGGCGTGCGGCTGCAGAGCGGCGGCTGGGAGAACGCCACGGTCCGGATGCTGGTCAGCGGCAAGGTCGAGGTGGTGACGGGCACGTCGCCGCACGGGCAGGGGCACGAGACGGTGTGGTCGCAGCTCGTCGCGGACTCCCTCGGCGTGCACCCCGACGACGTCGAGGTGCTGCACGGCGACACCGCGATCGCCCCGTACGGGCGTGACACCTACGGCTCGCGCAGCCTCGCCGTCGGCGGCACCGCGGTGCACCTGGCGTCGGAGAAGGTCGTCGCGAAGGCGCGCACGATCGCCGCGCACCTGCTGGAGGCGTCGGAGGACGACCTGGAGTTCGCCGGCGGCCGGTTCTCGGTGTCGGGCACCGACAAGGGCGTCACGATCCAGGAGGTGGCGTTGGCGGCGTACATGGCGGCGAACCTGCCGGACGGGATGGAGCCCACCCTCGCCGCCGACAGCACCTTCGACCCGCCCAACTTCACCTGGCCGTTCGGCACCCACATCTGCGTCGCCGAGGTGGACACCGAGACCGGGTTCACCCGGATCCGCCGCTACGTCGCCGTGGACGACTGCGGGGTGATCGTCAACCCGGAGATCGTCAACGGCCAGCTGCACGGCGGCATCGCGCAGGGAGTGGCGCAGGCGCTGTACGAGGAGGCCCGCTACGACGCCGCCGGCAACCCGACGACGGCCACGCTCGCCGACTACAGCATCCCCGCGGCGACGGACCTGCCGCATTTCGAGCTGGACCAGACGGTCACCCCGTCGCCGACGAACCCGCTCGGGGTGAAGGGGATCGGCGAGTCCGGCGCGATCGGGTCCTCGCCCGCGGTGCTGAACGCGGTGCTCGACGCGGTGAGCCACCTCGGCGTGCGGCACCTGGACATGCCGGCGACACCGCAGAGCGTGTGGCGGGCGATCCGGGACGCCTCGCACACTGGGTGACACCTGCACGAGAGGAGCGCGCGATGGTGGCCATCAACTGTGACATGGGCGAGGCCTACAGCATCTACCGCTGCGGCGACGACGAGGGCCTGATGCCCTGGATCACCCTGGCCAACGTGGCCTGCGGGTTCCACGCCTCCGACCCGGTGGTGATGCGCCGGACGGTGGCGCTGGCCAAGGAGCACGGGGTGCGGGTCGGGGCGCATCCGTCGCTGCCGGACCGGGAGGGGTTCGGGCGGCGCGAGATGAAGATGGAACGCGGTGAGCTCACCGCGTCGGTGCTGTACCAGATCGGGGCGCTGTCGGCGTTCCTGCGCGAGCAGGGCATGGCGCTCAACCATGTCAAGCCGCACGGCTCGCTCTACGGCATGGCCGCACGCGACGAGCAGGTGGCCGAGGCCGTCGCCGACGCCGCCGACGTGTTCGGGGTACCCCTGATGGGGATGGCGGGCACCGTGCACGAGACGGTCTGGGGTGGCCGCGAGGCCGGGTTCCTGTCCGAGTACTACGCCGACCTCGACTACCGCGACGACGGCTCGCTGATCATCACCCGCGAGCACCAGGCCTTCGATCCCGCCAGGTCGGCCGCCCGGGCCGTCCGCGCGGTCACGGAGGGCAAGGCGACGTCGGTCAACGGCAAGGAGCTGACGGTGCGCGCCGACTGCGTCTGCGTGCACTCCGACACCCCGAACGCCGTCGAGCTCGCGAAGGCCGTGCACCAGGCGCTGCAGCCCTACCTGTAACCGTCGACAACGACGTTGTTGCTGTTTTCCGGCCCCGCGAACAGCAACAAGGTCGTTCTCGACGGAACCCGCCCCCGACCACCGAAGGAGCTCGATGTCCCGGCACGAGGTCGTCTCGCCCATCCCCGGCGTCTTCTACCGCCGCCCGGACCCGGACAGCCCGGCCTTCGCCGAGGAGGGTGCCGCGGTCGAGGCGGACCAGACGGTCTGCCTGGTCGAGGTGATGAAGTCCTTCCACCAGGTCCCGGCCGGGGCGGCCGGGACCGTGGTGGAGTTCCTCGTCGAGAACGAGGACGTGGTGGATGCGGGGCAGGCGGTGGCCGTCATCGAGGTCGCATGAGACGCCTGCTGGTCGCGAACCGCGGGGAGATCGCGGTCCGGATCATCCGGGCGGCACGTGACCTGGGCATCTCGACGGTGGCGGTGCACTCGACGGCCGACGCCGAGGCGCTGCACGTCCGGCTCGCCGACACGGCCGTGGAGATCGGGCCGCCGCAGGCGGCGAAGAGCTACCTCGTCGTGGACGCGATCCTGGCCGCGGCGAAGGAGACCGGGGCGGACGCCGTGCACCCCGGCTACGGGTTCCTCGCCGAGCGCGCGGACTTCGCCGCGGCCGTCGCGGATGCCGGGCTGGCCTTCGTCGGGCCCGAGGCGGCGGTCATCGAGCGGATGGGTGACAAGGTCGCCGCCCGCGAGGTCGCCCGCGCCGCCGGTGTCCCGACGGTGCCGGGCACCGAGGGCGGAATCGAGGACGTCGGCGCGGCCGTCGCCGCGGCGGGCGAGGTCGGCTATCCCGTCATGCTCAAGGCCGCCGCGGGTGGGGGCGGGCGCGGCATCCGCGTCGTCGACGACGAGGCGGCGCTGCGCACGGCGTTCCCGCAGGCGTCGCGGGAGGCCGCCGCCGCGTTCGGCGACGGGCGGATGTACCTGGAGCGGTTCGTCCGCCGCGCGCGGCACGTCGAGGTGCAGGTGCTCGGCGACGGCGGCGACGTCGTGCACCTCTACGAGCGGGAGTGCTCGTTGCAGCGGCGCCGCCAGAAGATGGTGGAGGAGGCCGTCGCCCCGGGGATCGACGCCGGCACGCGGGAGGCGATGACCGCCGCGGCCGTGGCGCTGTGCCGGGAGGTCGGCTACCGCAGCGCAGGCACCGTCGAGTTCCTGGTGGACGTCGACGCCCTCGGGCGGAACCCGGGGGGCGGAGCATCCCGAGGGTGGTTCTTCATCGAGATGAACACCCGCATCCAGGTCGAGCACCCGACGACCGAGATGGTCACGGGCGTCGACCTGGTCGCCGAGCAGCTGCGGATTGCGGCGGGCGAGCCGCTGCGGCTGCGCCAGGACGCGATCACGGCCCGCGGGCACGCGCTGGAGTTCCGCGTCGTCGCCGAGGACCCGGACCGCGACTTCCTGCCCGCCCCCGGCGCCATCGACCGGGTCGTGCTGCCCGCCGGGCCCTGGGTGCGCTGCGACACCTGGATCGAGCCGGGCATGCGCGTCCCGCCGTTCTACGACTCGCTGCTCGCGAAGGTGATCGTGTGGGGCGAGGACCGGGAGACGGCGCTGCGGCGCTCGCGGCGCGCGCTGGCGGAGTTCGCCGTCGACGGGGTGCCCACCACGGCGGGGTTGTTCCGCGAGCTGCTCGACGAGCCGTGGTTCACCGCAGGGAAGTTCCACACCGGAACGCTGGAGCAGTGGCTCGTCGATCGATCGGAGGCAGGTCCATGACATCCACCGAGGCACCGCCGGCCCGCTACAGCTGGGGCGGCGACGAGCACGTCTTCGTCGAGCTGGCCGAGGAGATGAGCCTGACGGCGAACTTCCGGGCGATGGCGATCACGACGATGCTGCGCGAGCAGCGCCCGGACGGCGTGCACGACATCTGCCCGGCCAACGCCTCCTACCAGGTGCGCTACGACCCCGACGTCCTGGAGCCGCACGCGCTGCTGGACCTGCTGCGCGACATCGAGAAGCAGGTCGGCGACGCGCGCGACTTCACGTTGCCGAGCCGGCTGGTGGAGATCCCGGTGCTCTACCGCGACCCGTGGACCACCGAGACCCTCATGCGCTTCCGCGACCGCCACCAGGATCCCGACGCCACCGACATCGAGTACGCGGCCCGGATCAACGGCTACCCGACGGTCGAGGAGTTCATCGACGCGCACGCCGGATCGCCGTGGTTCGTGTCGATGGTGGGGTTCGTCGCGGGGCTGCCCTTCAAGTTCCAGATGGTGCCCCGGGAACGGGCGATCATCGTGCCGAAGTACCTGCGGCCGCGCACCGACACGCCGAAGCTCACCGTCGGCTACGGCGGCTGCTTCGCCTGCATCTACTCGGTGCGCGGCGCCGGCGGCTACCAGATGTTCGGCATCACCCCCGCGCCGATCTATGACCCCACGCAGTCGCTGCCCGACTTCACCGACTTCATGGTCTTCTTCCGGCCCGGCGACATCGTCAAGTACACCCCGATCGACCGGGAGCGCTACGACGCGCAGGTCGCCGAGGTCGAGGCGGGCACGTTCCGGATCAACGCCCGGCCGGTGGAGTTCTCCCTGCAGGCATTCCTCGACGACCCCGACGGCTACAACGCGCGCCTGCTCGCCGGGCTGCACGAGTGAGGAGCGCTGCGATGATCACGGTGCGCAAGCCCGGCCTGTCCACCACGGTGCAGGACGCCGGTCGCAACGGCTACTACGACCTGGGCATCCCGCCGTCCGGCGCGCTGGACCAGTACTCGCTGCGAGCGGCGAACCTGCTCGTCGGCAATCCCGCGGGCGCCGCGGTGCTCGAGTGCGTCTACCTGGGCCCGGAGCTGGAGTTCGCCGGCGACGCGGTCGTCGCCGTCGCGGGTGCCGCGATGATCCCGCGGGTGAACGGCGAGGAGCGCCCGGGCTGGGAGTCCTTCCCGGTAGCCGCGGGCGACGTCCTCGACTTCGGCTACCTCACCGGCGGGGCCCGCGCCTACGTCGCGGTGTCCGGCGGGATCGACGTGCCCGAGGTGCTGGGCAGCCGCTCCACCTACGCCCTGGGTGCGCTCGGCGGGCACGAGGGACGGCCGCTGGCCGAGGGCGACGTGCTCCCCGTCGGCGCGGGCGACGGCACGGCGGGGCGGCGGGCGCCCGAGGAGCTGCGGCCGGCGTTCGCGAAGGAGGTCGAGGTGCGGGTGATGATGGGCCTCTACGACCACCGGCTCGCGCCGGAAGGGCTGGCGGCCTTCCTCGACACCACCTGGACGCTGACCCCCACCGCGGACCGGATCGGATTCCGGTACAAGGGTGTGGAGCTGGCGACGGTGGACCGTGAGCCGCCGTTCGGGGCCGGGCAGGACCCGTCGAACATCGTGGACGCGCCGTACCCGATCGGCTCGATCCAGGTGCCCGGCAGTGTCGAGCCGATCATCCTGCACCGCGACGCCGTTTCCGGCGGCGGCTACATGATGGTCGCGACCGTGCTCTCCGGTGATCTCGACGTGGTCGCGCAGTCCGCGCCGAACACCCGCACCCGGTTCGTCGCGGTCGACCTCGACCAGGCCCTGGCGGTGCGGGCCGAGCGACGTGACCGGCTGCGCCGGCTGGAGGAGGCCCTCACCACGGGGTGAGCCCCGGGTCGTGGACCGCTCCCGACCGCGAGTGCGTCATCCACGGCGACCGAAACTCCCTTTTCGAAAGACGGACGGCTCCCGGTCAGGGAGTTTCGCGCGCACGAAGAGGCGCACTCGCGGGTCAGTGGGGGGCGTCCTCGGCGAGCAGGTCCGCGGCCTTCTCACCGATCATCATGCAGGTGATGTTCGGGTTGATCGCCGGCAGGAACGGCATCACCGACGCGTCGGCGACCCGCAGCCCGTGCACCCCCCTCACCCGCAGCCGCGGGTCCAGCACGGCCTGAGCGTCGTCGGGTGCGCCCATCCGCGCCGTGCCCGCCGGGTGGTAGACGGTGTTGTGGGTGCGCAGGACGTACTCGGTGAGCGCCTCGTCGCTCGTCGCGTCCGGTCCCGGCGCCAGCTCGCGCGCGATCCACCCGTCGAGCGGGGCCTGCTCGGCGATCCGCCGCGCCAGCCGGATCCCGGCGAGCATGACCCGCAGGTCGTGGTCCTCGGGGTCGGTGAAGTAGCGCGGGTCGACCCGGGGACGGTCGCGGAAGTCGCGGCTGCGCAGCCGCACGGTGCCCCGCGACCGCCCACGGGTGACGTTGGGCGTCAGGCAGAACCCGTTCGACGTCGTCGGGTAGCCCCAGCGCACCGTGTTGAGGTCGAACGGCACCGAGCCGTAGTGCATCATCAGGTCCGGCCGGTCCAGGCCGTCCTCGGTGCGGGTGAACAGCCCGACCTCCCACCACTGGGTGGAGCGGGTGACCATCGGCCGGGCCGCCTCCCACATGACGAGCCCCTCGACGTGGTCGTCGAGGTTCGCCCCGACGCCGGGCGCGTCCACCCGGACGTGGAGGCCGAACTCGCGCAGGTGCTCGCCGGGCCCGATCCCGGAGAGCATCAGCAGCTTCGGGGTGTCGATCGCCCCGGCGGCCAGCACCACCTCGCGGCGGGCGCCGACGCTCCGGTAGCCGAACACGGCGGTGTCCTGGTACTCGACGCCGGTCGCGGCGCCGGCGTCGTCGAACAGCACCCGCGACGCCCACGCGCCGGTGCGCACCTCGAGGTTCGAGCGGGTGCCCAGGATCGGGTGCAGGTAGGCCCGCGACGACGACGACCGGGTGCCGTCGGCCTCGGCGTTGATCTGGAAGAAGCCGGCGCCCTCGGTGACCGTCGCACCCTCGTTGAACCGGACGGTGGGCAGGCCGACCGCGGCCGCCGCCTCCAGCACGGCGACGCCGCAGGGGTCGTCGGGCGGGATCTGCCGCAGCTGCACCGGCCCGTCCCGGCCGTGCCCCTCCCACGGCCCGTCGTTGGTCTCCAGCCGCGCGATCAGCGGCCAGCACTCGTCGGCCGACCAGCCGGTGCAGCCGCCCGCGGCCCACTCGTCGAGGTCCTCGCGCGGGGTCCAGAACGCGATGCACGAGTTGTGCGACGAGCACCCGCCGAGCACCTTCGCCCGGGCGTGGCGCAGGAAGCTGTTGCCCCGCTCCTGCGGCTCCACCGGGTAGTCCCAGTCGTAGCCGGAGTCGAGCAGGTGCATCCACTCCGAGAGCCGCAGGATCCGCTCGTCCCCGACGTCCGAGGGCCCGGCCTCGAGCAGACACACCGACACCGCGGGGTCCTCGGACAGGCGCGCGGCCAACGCGCAGCCGGAGGACCCGCCGCCGACGACGACGTAGTCGAAGGTCGCGGTCACCGGCCCGCCTCGTCGAGCCGGCGCGCCCTGTGCTCGGGTAGGGCGCCGACCTGGTCCCGGCCCGCCGCAGCTGGAGCGTCCATCAGCCCTTGAACCACCTCAGCGGCGCCGGGGTGGTGTTGTGCCAGACGTGCTTGGTCTCGCGGTACTCGGCGAACCCGGTGGGTCCGAGCTCGCGCCCGTTCCCGGAGCGCTTGAACCCGCCCCACTCGGCCTGCGGGACGTAGGGGTGGAAGTCGTTGATCCAGACCGTGCCGTGCCGCAGGGCGGCCGCGACGCGGTGCGCCCGGCCCGCGTCGCCGGTCCACACCGCGCCGGCCAGGCCGTACTCGGTGTCGTTGCCGAGCCGGACCGCCTCGTCCTCGGTGCGGAACCGCTCGACGGTGAGGATCGGGCCGAACGTCTCCTCGCGGATCACCCGCATCCCGCGGTGGCAGTCGGCGAACACCGTGGGTCGGTAGAAGAACCCGGCCTGCAGGTCCGGGTCGTCGGGCCGGCGGCCGCCGGCGACCAGCCGGCCGCCCTCGACGTGCGCCGACTCCACGAAGTCCTCGATCTTCGCGCGCTGCTGCGCGGAGACCAGCGGGCCGGACTCGGTCTCGGGGTCGAGCCCGTTGCCGAGCCGGATCCGTTCGGCGCGCTCGGCGACGGCCGCGACCAGATCGTCGTGCACCGCGTCCTGGACGATGAGCCGGGCGCCGGCGGAGCAGACCTGGCCGGCGTGCAGGAAGGCGGCGGTGAGCGCGTAGTCGGCGGCGAGGTCGAGGTCGGTGTCGGCGAAGACGATGTTGGGGTTCTTCCCGCCGAGCTCGACCGCCAGCTTCTTCACGGTGTCGGCGCTCGCGCGGATGATCGCCTGCCCCGTCGCCAGGCCCCCGGTGAACGACACCATGTCGACGCGCGGGTGCGACACCAGCGGCGCGCCGACACCGCGACCGTCGCCGAGCAGGAGGTTGACCACCCCGCGCGGCGCGCCCGCCTCCTCCAGCAGGGCGACCAGCTTCACCGTCGTCAGCGGGGTGACCTCGCTCGGCTTGATCACCACGGTGTTGCCCGCGGCCAGGGCCGGCGCCACCTTCCAGGAGATCTGCAGGAGCGGGTAGTTCCACGGCGTGATCAGCGCGCAGACCCCCACGGGCTCGTGCACGACGCGGCTGTGCACGCCGGGGATCCCGGTGTCGACCACCCGGCCGGCGTCCTTGTCGGCGAGCTCGGCGAAGTAGCGGAACACGGCGACGACGTCGTCCACGTCGATCCGGCTCTCCACCAGCGTCTTGCCGGTGTCGAGGGTCTCGGTGCGCGCGATGTCCTCCTTGTCGCGCAGCAGTAGCTCGGCCACCCGGTACAGCAGCGCGCCGCGTTCCCGCGCGGGCGTGCGCGGCCACTCCCCGGACTCGAACGCGGAACTCGCGGCGCCGACGGCCCGGTCCACCTCGGCGGGTCCGGCGAGGGCGACCGTGGTGATCACGCTCCGGTCGTAGGGGTTGACGACGTCGGCGCCGTGGCCCCCGGAGCCCGCGGTCCAGGAGCCGTCGATGTACAGGTTCGCCACGCTGGTCCTTCCCGGTCCCCTGTGTCGTACTCGACGGCGGCGTCGAGCAGCCAGTCGGCGAGGTAGCCCGCGTAGGACGATGCCACGAGTACGCCGAACCCGCCGTCAGCGCGCGACAGCAGCACCACCTGGGCGCGGGCCAGCCGCGTGCGGGCGCACCGGCCCGGTGCGAAGGCGCGCGGGTGCAGGTCGAGCGCACAGCCCCCGGCGAGCAGGTCGCGGGCGGCCGGGCCGTCGACGAGCAGGCCCGCGCGCTGCGCGGAGACGTCGACGACGGCGCCGGGTGTGTCGCCGAGCGCGGCCCGCAGGTCGCGGGTGAGCGCGCCCTCGGTACCGGGGGTCCCGAGCACCAGCCACTCGTCGGGGCCGAGCCACAGCACTGTCAGGTCGTCCGCGGCGGCGGTGCTGCCCGGCCGGGCGGGCAGCGCGACGCCCAGGGCCCGCGCGACGGCGGCCGCCGCCGGCCCGGCCGGGTCCAGCCGCAGGTCGACCTGGGCGGGGGCAGGCCACTCGGCGAGGCGCAACGCACCGCCGCTCGCGCGGCCGGCGGCGGCGAGGCGGGCCGCGTGGCCGGCGAGCGGGCTCCACGGGCGTGCCGGCGTGGGCGGGCCGGCCGCTGCCGCCGTCGCCGGTGAGCTGGTGCCGGTCCCGGTGGGGGAGCGCCGGCCAGGGTGCCGGGGCTCGCCGTCGCGACGGGCGCCCTCCGGGTCGTACAGCACCGGGCCGGCGACGGTCACCGGCACGAGGCGCCTGCCGGTGGTGACGTGCAGCCGCTGCCCGAGCCGGTCCCGCCCGCCGCGCACGAGCGCGAGCGCGAAGGTCCGGCCCAGCGCGGCGCTGCGGTAGCTCGACGTGACGTGGCCGAGCGCCGGTACCGGTGGCGCCGGCAGCGGGTCGTGCGCGACGACCTGCGCGCCCTCGACCAGCAGCTCGTCGGGGTCCCCGGGCAGCAGCGCGACCAGCTGGGGGCGGTCGGGCCGGGCCGTGTCCGCGCGGGTGAACGAGCGCTTGCCGACGAAGTCGCGCTTCGTCTTCGACACCAGCCACTCCAGGCCGAGGTCGTGCGGGGTGACGGTGCCGTCGGTGTCCTGCCCGACGATCGGGTAGCCCTTCTCGGCGCGCAGCACGTGCATCGTCTCGGTGCCGTACGGCGTGACGTCGTGGGCGGCGATCGCGTCCCACAGGGCCGGCGCGTCCCAGGTGCGGACGGTGACCTCGTAGGCCAGCTCGCCGGAGAAGCTGATCCTGCACACGAGCGCGTCGAGCCCGGTGACGACGGCGTCGCGCCACGTCATGAAGGGGAACGCGGCGGCGTCGAGGGGGAGGTCCGGTGCCAGCGCCGCGAGCACGTCCCGGGACCGTGGGCCGACGAGCGCGATCGTCGCGCGGTGCTCGGTGACCGAGGTGCAGTGGACCCGCAGGTGCGGCCACTCGGTCTGCAGCCACTCCTCGAACCGGTCGAGCACCGCCGCGGCGTTGCCGGTGGTCGTCGTCACGAGGAAGTGCCGCTCGCCGAGCCGGATCACCGTGCCGTCGTCGAACACCATGCCGTCCGCGCCGCAGAGCACGCCGTAGCGGATCGCGCCGACCCGCAGCGTGCTCATCGTCCCGGTGTACATCCGGTCCAGGAACCCGCCGGCGTCCGGGCCCTGGAGGTCGATCATCCCGAGCGTGGAGACGTCCATGCACGCGACGTCCGTGCGCGTGGCGTGGCACTCGCGCAGCACCGCCGCGGCCATGTCCTCGCCGGAGCGCGGGTAGTGGCGCGGCCGGCGCCACTGGCCGACGTCCTCGAACACGGCGCCGAGCGCGACGTGCCGGTCGTGCAGCGGGGTGGTCCGCAGCGGGTCGAGCAGCATCCCCCGGTCCCGCCCGGCCAGCGTGGTGAACGCGACGGGCACGGCGGGTGGCCGCCGGCTCGGGGCGCCCAGCTCGGCGACCCCGACGCCCAGCGCGTCCGCGACCACCCGCGTCACGAGGTCCGCGGACGAGCGTGCCTGGTCGCTGCCGGTGCCGGCCGTCGTGAAGCGCTTGACGTGCTCCGGGGAGCGCAGGCCGACGCCGGTGGCCGCCAGCACGTCGGCCACGGTGACCTCGCGGGCGACGTCGACGACGTGGGTGTCCAGCGAGCCGTCGAGCGCGGGGACGATCCAATCGGTGCGGCCGGCATCGGGTGCATGATCATCGCGACGGCGCGCTTGCGGCCCGGATCCGGGTGCGGACGCGCCGATCCGGTGATCGTGGGCGAACCCGGCCGCGGTGGCCGCCGCGCGGCCGGCGAGGTCGCCGGAGCGCAGGCACGCGTCCACGCCCGGCTCCCCGGCCGCCGCGCCCGCCACGGTGACCGCCTGCCGGCAGGACACCGCCCGGATCGCCGCTGCCGCCGGGTCGAACCGCACGGTGCCGCCCGCGTGGCTCCACAGGTCCAGCGCCGGGGTCCAGCCGCCGCAGACGGCGACCAGGTCGACCTCGAGTTCACGCGCCGGTCCGGTGATCTCCCCGCCGCGCACCGGGGCGAGGCTCACCCCGGCCACCTCGTCGGCCCCGGCGACGGCGACGACGCCATGACCGTCGAGCACCTCCAGGCCCGCCGCCGCGGCCCGGGCGGCCGGTCCGGCGCCGCCGGGGCGCAGGTCGGCGACCGCGAGCACCTCGACCCCTGCCCCGGCGAGCGTCGCGGCCGCGCCGTACGCGCTGTCGTCGCAGGTCAGCACGACCGCGCGACGGCCGGGGCGGACGCCGTAGCGGTGCACGTAGGTCCGGGCCGCGCCGGCCAGCATGACCCCCGGCAGATCGTTGCCGGCGAACACCAGCTGCCGCTCGTGCGCGCCGGTGGCCAGCACGACGTGACGGGCCCGGATCCGCCACAGCCGCTCCCGGGAGCGCCCGGCCGGCGCGGCGGGCCCGAGGTGCTCGGTACGCCGCTCCACGGCGATCACGTGGTTGTCCGGGTAGAGGCCGACGACCGACGTGCGGGCCAGCACCCGCACCTCGGCCCCGGCGGCGAGCTCGGCGGCGACCTGCCCGGTCCGGTCCGTCCCGAGGGGCTCGGCCAGCAGGTCCCCGCCCGGTTCCGGGCCGTCGTCGGCGAGGATCACCCGGGCACCGGACCGCGCCGCGACCTGTGCCGCCGCGAGCCCGGCCGGGCCCGCACCGACGACGAGGACGTCGCAGTGCGCGTTGCGTGCGTCGGACCGGCCGGGGTCGGGCCGGTCGGCCAGCCGCCCGCGGCCCGCGACCCCGCCGGCGACCAGGCCGTCGAACAGCTCCAGCGTCGTCGCCGCCCGCATCGGCTCCGGGAACGGCTCCTCCACCTGCACGAACGCCGCGGGCTCGGTGGCGCCGGCCGTCAGGATCCCCCTCGGCCGCCCGCGCGTCGGGCCGGTGCCCACCCGGCGGACCCCGTTCGCGAGCAGGGCCGAGGCCAGCGTGTCTCCGCGCAGCCCGGTGTACGCGCGGGCGTCGAAGGTGAACCGCAGCGGCGCGTCCCGGTCCACCCGCCCGCCGTCCGCGAGCCTCATGGCAGCACCGGCCGCGGCTCGCCCGCCCGGTAGACGGCGCGGATCTCGTAGGTGCGGGTGTCGCGCACGGCGTTGAACCAGCGCCGGCAGCCGTCGGCGTGGCTCCACCGCTCGGCGAACGCGCCCTCGGGGTTGGCCCGGACGAACAGGTAGCGGCCCCACTCCTCGTCGGACAGCGCCGCCGGGTCGGGCGGGTAGGCGACGTGCGCGGCGCCGCCGTAGTGGAACTCGGTCTCGTCGCGCGGCCCGCACCAGGGGCAGGGGATCAGCAGCATCGGTGGGCCCCGATCAATGTGCCACCGCCGCCGCGCCGTGCTCGTCGATCAGTGCACCGGTGGTGAACCGGTCCGGCCCGAACGGTGCGACCAGCGGGTGCGGCCGCTCGTGCGCGACCGTGTCGGCCAGGCACCAGCCGATCCCCGGCGTGGCCTTGAACCCACCGGTGCCCCACCCGCAGTTGAGGTACAGGCCGTCCGGCCCGGCGGGGCCGACGATCGGCGAGGCGTCCGGGCTGACGTCGACGATCCCGCCCCAGGTGCGCAGCACGTGCGCCCGGGCGAACACCGGGAACAGCTCCAGCGCCGCCGCCATCTGCGCCTCGATGACGTGGAACGAGCCGCGCCGGCCGTAGCCGTTGTAGGCGTCGACGCCCGCGCCCATCACCAGCTCGCCCTTGTGCGCCTGGCTGACGTAGACGTGCACCGCGTTCGACATGACGACGGTGGGGTGCACCGGCTCGAGCAGCTCGGAGACTAGCGCCTGCAACGGGTGGCTCTGCAGCGGCAGGTCCAGCCCCACCGTCCCCGCCAGCACCGACGTGTGTCCCGCCGCGCACAGCACCACCCGGTGCGCGGCGATGGCGCCGCGCGGGGTGTCGACGCCGGTCACGGCGCCGGCGCGCACCGTGACGGCGGTGACCGGGCAGTCCTGGACGAGGTCGACGCCGAGCGCGTCGGCGCCGTGCGCGTAGCCCCAGGCGACGTAGTCGTGCTTGGCGATGCCGGCGCGCGGCTGGTACGTGGCGCCGAGCACGGGGTGGCGCAGGTCGGGGGAGACGTTGAGGATCGGGCACACCTCGTGGGCCTGCGCGGGGTCGAGCCACTCGGCGTCGATCC
Organism: Pseudonocardia sp.; assembly: GCA_035540535.1. GTDB lineage: Bacteria > Actinomycetota > Actinomycetes > Mycobacteriales > Pseudonocardiaceae > Pseudonocardia. The sequence continues at coordinate 30,733 of DATLGI010000225.1, read as the reverse complement.
CGGCGAGCCGGTTCGCGTGCACGCGCCGGACGCCCTCGCGCACGTCGGAGAGGCTGTGCGCGAGGTTGAGGACACCCCGCTGGCTGAAGTCGACGTCGTAGCCGAGGTCGTCCTCCAGCCCCTCCCACAGCCTCAGCGCGTGCTCGTAGATCCCGGCGCTGGCCTCCCACAGGTAGTTGCTGCGGATGATCGTCGTGTTGCGGGCCATGTTGCCCCCGCCCAGCCAGCCCCGCTCCAGCACCGCGACGTCGGTGATCCCGTGGTTGCGCGCGAGGTAGTAGGCCGTCGCCAGGCCGTGCCCGCCGCCGCCGACGACCACGACGTCGTAGGCGCGGCGCGGCTCGGGGTTGCGCCACAGGACCTCCGGGCTCATCCGCGCATCCTCGATCCGGCGGGGTCGAACAGCGGTTCCTCGGCGACGACGGCCGGCAGGCGCCGGTCGAACCAGCCGATCTCCAGCGCGCGCCCCGGGGTGCTCAGCTCCGCGGGCAGCCAGGCGTAGGCGATCGCGGTGCCGACGGTGTGGCCGTACGCGGCGCTGGTGACGTACCCGACCGGAGCGCCGTCGCGGTACACCGGCTCGTTGCCGAGCACCACCTCGTCCAGCGTCAGGCAGGTGAGCCGGCGGCGGACGGTCTCCCGGCGGCGCAGCACCGCGTCGCGGCCGACGAACCCGTCCTTGCCGAGCTTCACCGCGAACCCGAGCCCGGCCTCCCACGGGTCGTGCTCGAAGGTCATGTCGGTGCCGAAGGAGCGGTAGCCCTTCTCCAGCCGCAGCGAGGTGAACGCGCCCCGCCCGGCGGCGATCACCCCGTGGTCCTGGCCGGCGTCCCAGAGCGTGTCCCAGAGCCGGCGGCCCAGGTCCGCCGTCGTGTACAGCTCCCAGCCGAGCTCGCCGACGTAGGACAGGCGCAGGGCGGTGACCGGGACCGGTCCGACGTGCGTGCGCGCGCCGCGGAAGTAGCCGACGTCGAGCTCGCCCCGGGTCAGGGGCAGGACCAGGTCACGCGAGCGCGGGCCCCAGACGCCGATGCAGCAGGTGCCGGCGGTGACGTCGCGGACGTGCACGTCGCGCGGGGCGGCGCGGGTGAGCAGGTCGAGGTCCAGCGGGCCGTTCGCGCCCACCTGGAAGAGGTCGCGGCCCAGCCGCGCGACGGTGACGTCGCTGCGGATGCCGCCGTCGTCGCCGAGCAGCAGGCAGTACGTCACGGTGCCGACGGCGCGGTCGACGTCGCCGGTCGTGACGTGCTGCAGGAACGCCGCGGCGCCCTGCCCGGCGACCTCGATCCGCGTCAGCGCGGTCATGTCGTAGAGCGCCACCCGCTCGCGGGTGACCTGGGCCTCGGCGGCGACGACCGGCGACCACCAGCGGGCCGCCCAGGCGTCGGGGAGCGGGATGTCGCGGCCGGCGACGAGGCCCGCGTTGGCCTCGTACCACTGCGGGCGCTCCCAGCCCGACGCCTCCAGCAACACCGCCCCCAGCTCGCGCTGCCGCTCGTGGAACGGCGGCAGGCGCAGCGGGCGCGGGTCGAGCATCGGTTCCAGCGGGTGCAGCACGTCGTAGACCTCGACGTAGTTCTGCCGGTTCTTCGCCAGCACGAAGTCGGGGGCGAGCTGGTGGGGCCAGAAGCGGTGCAGCGCGCACCCGTGCAGGTCGAACGAGGTGCTGTGACCGTCGACGAGCCACTCCGCGAGGGCCCGCGCGACGCCGCACGAGTGCGTCACCCACACCGCCTCGGCGACCCAGAACCCGCGCACGTCGCGGGACTCGCCGATCAGGGGCAGGCCGTCGGTGGTGAACGAGAACAGCCCGTTCATCGCGTCGGAGACCTTGGCCTCCCGCAGCGCGGGGACCAGCGCCTGCGCGTCGGCCCAGCCGGGCGCGAAGTCGTCCTCGGTGAACGCGAGCACCGAGGGCATCACCTCGGCCTCGTCGACGCCGAGGATGTCGCGGGCGTCGACGGGCATCGGCCGATGCCCGTAGTAGCCGATGCCGAGGGTGTCGTGGCGCTCGCGCAGGTAGAGGTCGGCGTCCTGGTGACGCAGGATCGGCCGGGTCGCCTCAGCGGTGTGGCCGGCGAGCTCCGGGATCGGCCCGGTCCAGGCGAGCTGGTGGGCGAGCGGGGTGAGCGGCAGGTCGATCCCGAGCATCGCCGCGACCTCCGGGCCCCAGATCCCGGCGCAGCACACGACCACGTCGGCCGGGATCTCCCCGCGGTCGGTGACGACACCGGTGACGCGGGTGCCCGTGGTCGTGATCGCCGTGACCTCGTGCCGGTCCAGCACCCGCACCCCGCGGGCGCGCGCCGCCCGGAGCTGGGCCTCGACCGCGCGGACGGACTTCGCGATCCCGTCGGTCGGGGTGTGCAGGCCGCCGAGGACGACGTCGCGGTCGAGCAGCGGGTGCAGCGCGGCGCACTCGTCGGGGCCGACCACCCGCGCCTCGACACCCCACGACGTCAGCCAGCCGCAGCGGCGGTGCAGCTCGGCCAGCCGCGCCGGCGAGACCGCGACCTCCAGCCCGCCGACCGGCAGGTAGCAGGGCTCGCCGTCGACGTCGAGCGCGCCGAGCTTCTCGACGGTGTACCGCGCGAACTCCGTCATCGTCTTCGCCGGGTTGGCCTGGAACACCAGCCCCGGCGCATGCGAGCTCGAACCGCCGGGCGCGGGCAGTGGCCCCTGGTCGACGACCGTGATCTCGGTCCAGCCGCGCGCGGAGAGCTCGTCGGCGAGCGCCGCGCCCACCACCCCGGCGCCGATGATCACCACTCGCGGTCCGGTCACGGCTCAGTCACCCAGCTCGCGCCGGCGTCGGGCCACGTAGTCGGCCAGCTCCTCGCGGATCGCCTCGTCCAGCGGGGGCGGCTCGAACTCGTCGAGCTTGCGCCGCGCGACGTCCGCGGCGCGGGCGGCGGCATCCTTGGCCCCGCCCCGCATCCAGCGGTCGTAGTTCTCGCTCGACCCCACGAAGGGCCGGTAGAAGCAGGTGCGGAACCGCTCCATCGTGTGCGCCGCGCCGAGGAAGTGGCCGCCGTGGCGCACCTCGTCGTGCGCGCCGAACGCCAGCGACGCCTCGTCGATCTCCAGCGGGGTGAACTCGTGCTGGAGCATCTCCAGGACCTGCACGTCGAGCACGTACTTCTCGTAGGACGCCACGAGCCCGCCCTCCAGCCAGCCCGCGGCGTGCATCACCCAGTTGATGCCCGCGAGGAACGTCGGCAGCATCGTCATCAGGCTCTCGTAGCCGGCCTGCGCGTCGGGGGTCTGGCTGGACGTGAGGGCCCCGCCCGACCGCACCGGTAGCCCGAACCGCCGAGCGATCTGGCCCGTGCAGAGCAAACCGACCGCCGATTCCGGGGTGCCGAAACAGGGCGAACCGGACTGCATGTCGATATTCGACAGGAACGACCCGAGAATGACCGGTGCCCCCGGCCTGATCAATTGCGACAGCGCGATCCCGGTGAGCGCCTCCGCCAGTTGCTGGGCCAGTGCCGCGGGAATGGAGACCGGTGACATCGCGCCCATGAGCAGGAACGGCGTGAGCACCACGGGCTGATTGGCCGACGTGTACTCGAACTGCGCCTCGAGCATCCGGTCGTCCCAGCGCAGCGGCGAGTTGCAATTGATCAGCGACAGGGTGGCCGGCGTGCACTCGATGGCCGCCCGCCCGCCGAAGAGGATCTCGGTCATGGCGATCGTGTCGCGGGCGTTCACCCCGGACACGACGTTGCCCATGTAGATCTTGTCGGTGAGCGTCTGGAGCGCGTAGGTCATGTCGAGGTGGCGCGAGTCGAGCGGGGTGTCCTCCGGCTCGCAGATGATCCCACCTGCGGAGTCGATGCTCGGGAAGGTCTGGGCGAGGCTGGCGAAGTTGCGGAAGTCGGCCATCGTCGCGTCCCGCCGGACCTCGCCGGTGCGGACGAACGGCGGGCCGTAGACGCTGCCGAAGACCATCGCGTCGTCGCCGATGTGCACGGAGTTGGCGGGGTGGCGCGCCTGCACGTCGAACGAGCCCGGGGCCCGGGCGACCTGCTCGAGAACGAAATCCGGGTCGAACCGGACGATCGAGTCCTCGACCTTCTGGCCGGCCTGGCGGAACAGTTCCAGCGCGCGGTCGGACAGGAACTCGACGCCGATCTCGGACACGATTCGCCGCCATCCGCCGTCGAGTGTCTGCAGCGCGTCCTCGGAGAGGATCTCGTACCGCGGCATGGCGTTGCGGAACATGCGACCTCCCCGGGAGCGGGCGCTTGACGGGCGGTGGCGCCCGGCTGCACTCTAACGGCATTGTTCGGAACACAGGTTCCATAAGATGGAACTCTTTCCAGGACGGATTCACACACATGCCGGCATCGGTGGGCAGCCAGGCCGTCGACCGGGCGAGCGCGCTGCTCGCCCTCGTCGTCGAGTCGGGGCGGCCACGCACCTTCACCTCGCTCGTCGAGGAGCTCGGTCTCGCCAAGTCGACGACGTCCCGGCTGCTGCAGGCCCTGGAGCGCAGCAGGCTCGTGCAGCGCGACCAGCGCGGAGCGTTCCGCCCGGGCGCCCTGTTCTCGCTGCACGCCGCGCGGCCCAACGCCCTGCACGACCTCGCCGAGCTGGCCCGCCCGACGCTGGAGCGGATCGGCGCGCTGACCGAGGAGACGGTGAACCTCAGCGTCGCCCGCGGCAACGACGTCGTGCAGATCGCCCAGATCGACAGCCGGTACCTGCTCGGCTCCACGAACTGGGTCGGCGTCGAGACCCCCGCGCACTGCACGGCGCTGGGCAAGGTGCTCTACGCGTTCGGCGCGCTGCCGTTGCCCCGCGGGAACCTGGAGCGCCGCACCGCGCACTCGCCGGTGGACCGGGCCCAGCTCGACCACGCGCTGGTGGAGGTGCGCCGGCGGGGCTGGGCCGTCTCGCTCGACGAGCTGGAGGTCGGGCTCGGCGCGGTGGCCGCACCGGTGCGGGCGGTCGACGGCGCGGTCGTCGCGGCGATCTCGGTGTCCGGGCCGACCGCCCGCGTCAACGACCACGGCATCACCACCCTCGGCGACCTCCTGGTCGCCGAGATCCGCGGGCTGGCCGCGCTGCTCGGCCACCACACGACCCCGGAGGGAGTCGCATGACGCACGAGGAGATCCTCCGGGCCCTCCACGACGAGACCCTCGTCGGCAACGGCCCGCGGGTGCTGGAGCTGACCCGCCAGGGCCTCGCCGACGGGCTGACGCCGGAGTCGATGCTGTTCGACGCGCTGATCCCGTCGCTGGAGGAGGTCGGGGCGCGGTTCGAGCGCGGCGACTTCTTCGTGCCCGAGATGCTCGTCGCCGGCCGGGCCATGGCGGGGGCGCTGGACGTGCTTCGGCCGCTGCTCGCCGAGACCGGCGCGCAGACCGTCGGCACGTTCCTGATGAGCACGGTGAAGGGCGACGTGCACGACATCGGCAAGAACCTGGTGAACATCATGCTGGAGGGCGCCGGCTTCCACGTGATCGACCTCGGGGTGCAGGTGTCGGCGGAGAAGGTCGTCGCCGCGGTCCGCGAGCACCGGCCGGACATCGTCGGGTTCTCGGCTTTCCTCACCACGACGATGCCGATGTTCAAGGCCAACATCAACGCCCTGACGAAGGCGGGCCTGCGCGACGAGGTGATCGTCATGGTGGGCGGGGCCCCGGTCACCCAGGAGTACGCCGACGCCGTCGGTGCCGACGGTTACGCGGCCGACGCGTCCACCGCGGTGCGCCGGGCCAAGGAGCTGCTCGCCGTCCGCCGCGCGGCCGTGGGGGTATGAGGTGCACACCGTCGTCAGCTCGGCCACCCGCGAGGTGGTCATCGGTCCCGACCGGCCCTTCTGCCTGATCGGCGAGCGGCTCAACCCGACGGGCCGGAAGGTCTTCGCCGAGCAGCTGCGCCGCGGGGATCTCTCGCGCATCGCGGTCGACGTCGAGCAGCAGGTGGCCGGTGGCGCCACGATGCTCGACGTCAACATGGGCGTCCCCCTTGCCGACGAGGCCGAGCTGCTCGCCCGGGCCGTCACGATGGTCCAGGGCCTCACCGACCTGCCGCTGTGCCTGGACTCCTCGGTCGTCGAGGCGCTCGAGGCCGGGCTCGCCGTGTACCGGGGCAAGGCGCTGGTCAACTCCGTCACCGGCGAGCGCGAGCGGCTCGACGCGATCCTGCCGCTGGTCAAGCGGTACGGCGCCGCCGTCATCGCGCTGCCCAACGAGGAGGACGAGATCCCCGACGAACCGCGCAAGCGGCTGGAGATCACCCGCAAGATCCTCGACGTCGCGGTCGGCGAGTACGGCATCCCGCTCGCCGACGTCGTGATCGACCCGCTCGCCATGCCCGTCGGCGCCGACTCGACGCTGGTGCGCAAGACGCTGGAGACGATCGCGCTGATCCGCGACGAGTTCGGGCTGAACATGACCCTCGGCGCGTCCAACGTGTCGTTCGGCATGCCCGGGCGCCCGGCGCTCGGGGCGGCGTTCCTGCCCATGGCGATGACGTGCGGGCTCACCAGCGCGGTGATGGACGTCCGGACGCCGCAGCTCGTGGAGGCCGTCAAGGCGGCCGACCTGATGCTCGGCAACGACGAGTGGGGCGCGAGCTGGATCGCCGCGTACCGGGCCGCGCAGGCATCGGCGTGACGGCACTGGCCCAGCCCGCCGACCCGCCCCCGCCGGAGCGGGTGCGGATCTCCTTCGACGTCGCGGGCGCCGGCCCGCGGGAGGTGCGGGTGCCGGCCGGGGTCACCCTGTTCGACGCGGCCAGCTGGAACGGCATCGCCGTCGACTCCACCTGCGGCGGGCACGGCACCTGCCGCCGCTGCCGGGTGCGCGTCGACGGGCCGTCCCCGGTCTCCCGTCTCGACCCGCGGGCCTTCACCCCCGACGAGCTGCGCGCCGGCTGGCGGCTCGCGTGCGTCGCCCCGGCCCAGCGCGACGTCCGGGTCGAGGTGCCGCCGCTGGTCACCCGGCCCAAGGCCGCCACGGTCGGCGTCGGCCGGCAGGTGATCCTGCGCCCCGCCGTGCAGAAGCGCCACGTCGAGCTCGCCGAACCGTCGCTCGCCGACCAGCGCACGGATCTGGAGCGCCTGCTCGACGCGCTCGACGACCTCGACCTGCGGGTCGACCTGGCCGCGCTGCGCGCGCTGCCGCGCGCGCTGCGTCCCTCCCCACCCGGCCCGGCGGACCTGCGGGTCACCGCGGTGGTGGTCGACGACGTTCTGGTCGACGTCGAGCCCGGCGACACCACCGCCCGTCGGTTCGGCATCGCGTTCGACCTCGGCACCACCACGGTCGTCGCCACCCTGCTCGACCTGGCGACCGGGACCCCGGTGGCCGTCGGCTCGATGCTCAACGCCCAGCAACCCTTCGGCGCCGACGTGATCACCCGGATCAGCGCGACGATGCTGGACCCCGACGCGCTGCCCCGGCTCACCGCGCTCGCCCACGCGTCGCTGGCCCAGCTGACCCGCGAGGTGTGCGCGGACGGCGCGGTGGACCCGCGGGAGGTCTACGAGATCGCGCTCGCGGGCAACGCCACGATGACCCACCTCGCGCTCGGCATCGATCCCGAGCCGCTCGGCGTCGCGCCGTTCGTCATGGCGGCCCGGTCGTTCGACGGCCTGCTGGCGAGCGACCTCGGGGTGCCGGTGCACCCCGCCGCCCGGGCGTACGTGTTCCCTGCCCTCGGCGCCTACGTGGGTGGCGACATCGTCGCCGGTGCTCTCGCGTCCGGGATGGACCGCGACCGGCGGATCCGGCTGTTCGTCGACGTCGGCACGAACTGCGAGATCGTCCTCGCCGACGGCGACCGCCTGGTCGCGACGGCAGCGCCCGCCGGGCCCGCGTTCGAGGGCGCGGCGATCCGGTGCGGCATGCGCGCCGCACCGGGGGCGATCGAGGGCGTGACGATCGACGGCGACGACCTGGCACTGCAGGTGATCGGCGACGTCGAGCCGGTCGGGCTGTGCGGCTCGGGGCTGGTGGACGCCGTCGCCGCGCTGGTGCGCGTCGGCCTGCTCGACGCCTCCGGGCGCCTGCTCGCTCCCGACGCCGCCGCGGCGGTGTGCCCGGGTCTGGCCGGGCGGCTCGGGAAGGTCGGCGAGGAGCGGGTGTTCGTCCTGCACCCCCGCGGCGACGTCGCGGGGTCGGTGTACCTGTCCCAGCGCGACGTGCGGGAGCTGCAGTTCGCGAAGGCCGCGATCGCCACCGGCTGGCGGCTGCTGCTGGTCGAGCTCGGCCTCGAACCGGGCGACGTGCAGCAGGTGCTGCTGGCCGGGTCCTTCGGCAGCTACCTCTCCCCGGCGAGCGCGGTGCGGATCGGGCTCGTGCCCGACATCCCGGTGCTGCGCATCGTCAGCGCCGGGAACGTCGCGGGGGAGGGGGCGAAGCTGGCGCTGCTGTCGGTGCGCGAGCGCGCGGGCGCGCGGGCGCTGCTGGAGGAGGTGCGCTACGTCGAGCTCTCCGACCGACCCGACTTCAACGACCGGTTCGTCGACCAGCTCTCCTTCCCCGGCTGACCGCGCCCGGCTCGATCGTCACCGCGTCGCCGTCGTGGCGTGCGGGGCGCTGGCGCGCCACGTCGCCGACATCGCCGCCCGCCGGGGCTGGCCGGTGGACGTGCACCCGCTGCCGCCGCTGCTGCACAACCATCCGGAGCGGATCGCGCGGGCCGTCGAGGAGCGGGTCGGGGAGCTGCGCGGCCGGTACGGCACCGTCGCGGTCGGGTTCGCCGACTGCGGCTCCTACGGCGCGCTCGCCGCCGCCTGCCGCCGGCTCGGGCTGCGGATGCTCGCCGGCGGGCACTGCTACGACGTGTTCGCCGGCGCGGAGCGGATGCGGCGGCTGTTCGACGACGAGCCCGGCACCTACGTCCTCACCGACTACCTGGTCCGCTCGTTCCGTCGCAGCGTGCTGGTCGAGCTGGGGCTGGACCGCCACCCGGAGCTGCGCGAGGACTACTTCCGCCACTACCGCCGCGTCGTGTGGCTGGCGCAGGAGCCGACGGCGGAGTTGCGCGCCGCCGCCCAGGACGCCGCCGCGGTCCTCGGCCTGCCGCTGGAGGTGGTGCCGGTCGGCGACGGCGGGCTGGAGCGCGAGCTCGAGAAGCTCCTGCCGTAACCGTCGACAACGACGTTGTTGCTGTTCTCGGGCCCGGAAAACAGCAACAACGTCGTTCTCGACGGAACGGCCACGGGATCCGGCCGGGTTCGGCACCCTGTCCCGCATGCTCGACGGACCCTTCCTCGGTTCGCGGGCCGTGGCGCAGGGCCTGCTCACCGCGGCCCAGCTGCGCGGCCCGACGTACACCTCGCTCTTCCGGGACGTCCACGTGCCGGCCGACCTGGCGCAGGACCTGGCACTGCGGTCGCGCGGGGCCTACCTGCTCGCGCCCCCGCACGGGGTCCTCGTGGGCCACTCCGCCGCGGAACTGCACGGAGCCGGCTGCAGCCCCGAGAACGCGCCGGCCGAGATCACCGCGCCGCGCGGCGAGCTGCGCCCCCGGCGGGGCTTGATCGTCCGCCAGGACGTGCTCGACGAGGACGAGGTGTGCACCGTCGCCGGCTGCCGGGTGACGACGCCGCTGCGCACCGCCTGGGACCTCGGCCGGCGGCTGCGCCTCGTGGAGGCCGTAGTGGCGGTGGACGCGCTGGCACGGGTCGGGCGGTTCGACCCGGCGGCGCTGCTGCGCGGCCGACCGGGTGCGCGCGGTTGCCGCCGCCTGCCCCGCGTCGTCGAGCTCGCGGATCCCCGCGCCGAGTCGCCGATGGAGACCCGGCTGCGCCTCGTCCTCGTGCTCGGCGGGCTGCCGGCGCCCGAGCTGCAGTACCAGGTGGTCGACGACCGGGGCGCGGTGCTCGCGCGGCTGGACCTCGCCTACCCGGACGTACGCCTGGCGATCGAGTACGACGGCGAGGAGCATTTCGGCGAGGAACGCAACCGTCGGGACCGCCGGCGCGACCTGGCGATCGCCGATCTCGGCTGGGACACGCTGCGCTTCACCCGGGACGACGTGACGCTCACGCCGAACGACACGGTGCGCCGGGTGGCCCGGCGACGTACCGAGCGCCGCCACCTGCTCGCCGGCTGACGCGCGTCGAGAACGACGTTGTTGCTGTTTTCCGGGCTCCGGAACCGCAACAACGTCGTTGTCGACGGTGGCGTACGGTGCCGGTCGTGGACCTGCAGCTCGCCGGCACCACCGTGCTCGTCACCGGTGCGGGGCAGGGGCTGGGCCGGGCGATCGGCCTCGGGTTCGCCCGCGAGGGCGCCGCCGTCGCGTTCCACCACCACTCGTCCGGCGACGGCGCGCGGGCGGGCGCCGCCGAGGCGCAGGCGCTCGGGGTGCGCGCGCTCGCGGTCGGGGCCGACCTGCGCGACGGCGACGCCGTGGCCGGGATGGTCGAGCGGGTGGAGGGTGAGCTCGGCCCGATCGGGGTGCTGGTCAACAACGCGGCGGCGACGAAGGTGCAGCGGTTCCTCGACTCGACACCGGAGGACTGGGCCCCGCAGATCGACGTCACCGTCACCGGGACGCTGCAGGTGACCCACGCCGTCGCGCGCCGCATGGCCGATCGCGGAGCCGGCGCGATCGTGAACCTGATGGGCGACTCGGGCCGGGTGGGGGAGTCGGGCCTGCTGGTCACGGCCACCGCCCGCTCGACCACGGTCGGGCTCACCCGCTCGCTGGCCAAGGAGCTCGCCCGGTTCGGCATCCGCGCCAACGCCGTTTCCATCGCCCTGGTCCGCACGGACAACGTGGACGCGCACACCGGCGGCGCGGACGACGAGCGGATGCGCAGGATCCTGTCGATGTATCCGCTGCGCCGCCTCGGGGTACCCGACGACATCGTCCCGATGGTGCTGCTGCTGGCCTCCCCGCTGTCGTCCTGGACCACCGGGCAGGTGGTCTCGGTCAACGGCGGGTACGCGATGCCATGAGATCGGTAGGGCCATGACCTCCATCGGAACGAGTCCGCGGCGCAAGGAGGACCGGCGCCTGGTCTCCGGGCGCGGCCGGTTCGTCTCGGACCTGCAGCTGCCCCGGATGCGGCACGTGGCGTTCGTACGCAGCCCGGTCGCGCATGCCCGGGTCACCTCGATCGACGGGTCCGAGGCGCTCGCCCGGGGCCACCGCGTGTTCACCGGCGCCGACCTCGGCGGGCTCGCCCTGCGGGCCCGGTCGGCGCTGGCGTCCTACGTCGAGACGGCGCAGCCCGTGCTCGCCGACGGGACCGTGCGCTTCGCCGGGGAGGCCGTCGCGGCGGTCGTCGCGCGCGACCGCTACCGGGCCGAGGACGGCGCCGAGCTGGTCGACGTCGAGTACGCGCCGCTGCCGGTCACCGTCCAGGCCTGGGCCGAGCCGGCCGCGGCCCTGCACGAGGGCGCTCCGGACAACGTGCTGCTGGCGCGCACCTTCGTCAACGGCGACGTCGACGCGGCGCTGGCCGGCGCGCACGTCGTCGTCGAGCGCGAGCTGGTGACCAACCGGCACGGCGGCAACCCGATCGAGGGCCGGGCCGGCGTCGCGCTGTGGGACGGCGAGCGGCTGACGTTCTGGAACGGCACCCAGGTGCCGCACCTCGTGCGCAACATGGTGGCCGAGCTGCTGGCGCTGCCCGAGAGCGCCGTGCGGGTGATCGCCCCGGACGTCGGCGGCGGGTTCGGCGTCAAGGCCGTGCTCTACCCCGAGGACGTGGCCCTGTGCCTGATGGCCCGCGCGCTGCCCGGCGTGCCACTGAAGTGGGTGGAGGACCGCGCCGAGCACCTGCTCGCCGCCGCGCACTCCCGCGACCACCGCTACCTGCTGCGCGCCGGGTTCGCCGCGGACGGCACGCTCGTCGCGCTGGACGCCGACGTCACCTGCAACGTCGGCGCCTACTCGGTCTACCCCTGGACGGCCGGGATCGAGCCGCTCATGGCGGGCGGGCTGCTCACCGGGCCGTACCGGCTGGAGCACTACCGCTGCGCCGTGCGCGGGGTCGCGACGAACACCGCCCCCGCCGGCCCGTACCGCGGGGTCGCGCGCCCGGCGACGGTGTTCGCGATGGAGGCGGTGCTCGACGCGGGCGCCCGGGAGCTCGGCCTGCCCGGCCCGGAGATCCGCCGCCGCAACCTGATCCGGCCGGCGGACATCCCGTACCGGATGCCGTCGCGGCTGGTGGACGACTCGGGGCACTACCTCGAGTGCCTGGACGCCGCGCTCGACGCGCTGGGCCACGACGAGCTCGTCGCCGAGCGCGACCGGCGCCGCCGTGACGGCGGCCTGCCGATCGGCATCGGCTACGCCGTCTACAACGAGCTCACCGGCCTCGGCCGGGCGGCCAGCGCGGGGCCGCGGATGCCGTTCCGCACCGGGCACGACGGCTGCACCGTGCGGATCGACCCGGACGGGCGGGTCACGGTGCTCTCGGGGGTCACCTCGCAGGGCCAGGGCCAGGAGACGACGCTCGCGCAGGTCGTGGCGGACGCGCTCGGCGTCGGCTACGACGACGTGACGGTCCGCTACGGCGACACCGACACCGCGCTGTGGGGGTTCGGCGCGTTCTCCTCGCGGCAGGCCGTGATCGCCGGCGGGGCGGCGCACCGCACCGCCGTCGACGTCCGGGCGAAGGTGCTGCGCCTGGCCGCCGCGCTGCTGGAGGCGGCCGAGGCGGACCTGGAGATCTCGGGCGGGCGGATCGGGGTGCTCGGGGACCCGTCGTCGGGGATCACGCTGGCCGAGGTCGCGCGGGTGGCGTACCTCGAGTCGAACCGGCTCCCGGAGGGGTTCGAGCCGGGGCTGGAGTCAACCTGCTTCTACGACCCGGTCCGCGGGACGTTCGCCGCCGGCGCCCAGACCGCGGCCGTCGAGGTCGACCCGACCACCGGCGCGCTGACGATCCTGCGCTACGCCTGCGTGGAGGACACCGGCACCGTCCTGCACCCGCAGATCGTGCGGGGGCAGGTGGTGGGCTCGATCGCCCAGGGCATCGGCGGCGCCCTCTACGAGCACCTCGTCTACGACGCCGACGGCAACCTGCTCACCGGCACCTTGCTCGACTACCTGATGCCCACCAGCGCGGAGATCCCCGACCTGCGCATCGACCACGTCGAGCACCCGGCCGCGAACCCGCTGGGCGTGCGCGGGGTGGGGGAGGGCGGCACGCTCGGGCCGTACGCGGTGCTCGCCGGGGCCGTCGCCGACGCGCTGGGCGTGCCGGTCGACAGGCTGCCGATCACCCCGGAGCTCGTGTGGACGGCGCTGCAGGGGGAGCGGCCGTGAAGTGCGCGCCGTTCGAGTACGTGCGGGCGGGCAGCGTCGAGGAGGCGGTCGCGACACTCGGGCAGGCCGGTGACGAGGGGAAGGTCCTCGCCGGCGGGCAGAGCCTCGTGCCGGTGCTCGCGCTGCGGCTGGCGCGCCCGTCGGTACTGGTGGACGTGAACCGGGTGCCCGGGCTCGACGGTCTCACGCCGGACGGCGAGGCCGTGCGGGTCGGCGCGCTGGTCCGGCACGCGGCGCTGGCGATGCAGCCGCACCACCCGCTGCTCGCCGAGGCGGCCCGCTGGATCGGGCACGCGGCCATCCGTACCCGTGGCACGTTCGGCGGCAGCCTCGCGCACGCCGACCCTTCCGCCGAGCTGCCGGTGGTCGCCGTCGCGACCGGCGCGACCGTGCACCTCAGCGGCCGGCAGGGCTCACGCAGCCTCGACGCCGAGGACCTGTTCGACGGCGCCCTCGTCACCACCCTCGCCGACGACGAACTGATCACCGCCGCCGACGTGCCCGTGCCCGACCGCTGGGGGTTCGCCGAGTTCGCCCGCCGGCACGGCGACTTCGCGCTCGTCACCGCGGTCGTCGCGCAGGTCCGGGGAACGTGGCGGATCGCGCTCGGCGGGGTCGGCCCGGTACCCGTGCGGGCAACCGCCGCCGAGGCGGCCCTCGCGTCGGGTGCCGCTGCACACGACGTCGGCGCCGCCGCGGCAGCGCAGCTCACCCCGACCGGCGACCTGCACGGCTCGCCCGGCTACCGGCGCGGGCTCGCCGCGGAGCTCGTGCGCAGAGCCGTCGTGCAGGCGACCGGATGATGATCACCACCCTCCGCGCGCGGAATGTGGTCCGCACAGCGCCGTGGCGGGCTGCGAGGATGCGAAACCGCGCGCGTCGCGGGCGGGAAGGAGCCGGATGATCGTCAGCTTGACCGTGAACGGCGAGCCGGTGGACGCCGATATCGAGCCGCGGCGCACCCTCGCCGACCTGCTGCGCGAGGATCTCGGGCTCACCGGCACGCACCTGGGCTGCGAGCACGGGGTCTGCGGCGCGTGCACCGTCCTCGTCGACGGGGAGCCGGTCCGCGCCTGCCTGATGTTCGGCGTGCAGGCCGACGGGTGCGCGGTGACGACCGTCGAGGGGCTGGCGGGGCCGGACGGCGCGCTGCACCCCGTGCAGGAGGCGTTCGTCGCCCACCACGGCCTGCAGTGCGGCTTCTGCACTCCGGGCATGCTGCTCACCGCGGTGCACCTGCTCGAGCGGGAGCCGGCGCCGTCGCGGGAGCGGATCCGGGCGGAGATGGCCGGCGGCATCTGCCGCTGCACCGGCTACGCGGGTATCGTCGACGCCGTGGCCGCGGCGGCCCGGGCGGCCGGCGGCCGCTGATCGCCCGCACTCGTTCGCCGGTGCGCCGCTCGGGGGTGGTGCTGGCACCACCCGGGACCGTGGTGGACACCTGCTCGACCCCCGGGCCGCGCGGCGGTGTACTGGACGCGACGGCACGCACCATCGGCGCTGCCCGGTCCCGAACAGCAGGAGGCAGCCGTGTCCCAGCCCACTCCACCCGGCGCGAGCGATCCGTACGGTTCCCCGCAGGGCGTCGGGCCGACGCAGATCGGGCCGCCCTCGGCGTACGCCGCCGGCCCGTACGGGCAGCCCGAGTACGGGCAGTCCCCCTACGGGCAGGGCTACGACCCCGCGGCGTACCCGCAGACCCCCGGCCATCCGCCCTACGGGCAGCCGCCGCCGTACCCGGGCTGGACGGACCCCGGCATGCCGGCCGGCACCGGCGGGCCCCCGCAGCCGCCGCGCAAGCGCTGGCCGCTGGTCGTCGGCATCGTGGCCGCGCTGGCGGTGGTCGGCGGCGGGATCGCGGTGGCCGTCCCGCTGCTCGGCGACGATCCCCTGCCGCCCCCGGTGAGCACGCCCGCGGCGGCCCCCCCGACCGGCGGCCCGCCGAGCTCCTCCGCGCCGGCCTCGCCGGCACCGGCGACGGTGCCGCAGCCGCCCTCGGCGGCCGGCGGCGACCCGGCGGCCGACCGCGCCCTCTGGGAATCCATCGGCGGTTCCGGGGTGACGTGGGAGTCCTGCCGGTTCTCCGACCCCGTGGTGCCGCAGGCCACCTCGCAGCTCGACTGCGCCACCGTTGACCCGGTGCTCGACCGCGGGGTGTCCTTCGAGAGCTACCCGACCCGCGGCGACCTCGACGCCGAGGTCGGCCGGGTGCAGGGTCTGCTGACCGGCGAAGCCGCCGCGGACTGCAGCAGCGGCGGCACCTACCGGGGTGTCTTCCTGCGCTGGGAGCTCGTCTGCGGGTACGTCACCGAGGCGGACGGCAGCAACGCGTACGTCATCAGCTGGCGTGACCAGGACAAGCTCCTGCTGGGCACGCTGGTCGATCCCGACCCGGCGACGGCCTGGCAGTGGTGGCTGGACCACACCCCGTTCTGACGGCAGGAGGGGCCGGGCGGCACCGCCCGGCCCCTTCCTCGTCAGTGTTGCTGCTGCTGGCTCAGCCGGGCCTGGATCACCCGCGACAGGTGGGACAGGTCCGGCACGCCGAGCGTCCCGACCTGCGCCTCCAGCTGGCGCAGCAGGTGCGGGTCGCTGACGGCGTTCTCGCTGGACTGCATGAGCACCGTCCCGGCGCCGGTGAAGTCGAACTGCCGCTCCTCGCCGGAGTTGACGCCCAGCATCCCCATCGCGGTGGACAGGAAACCGGTCATCCAGCCGGCGTCGTAGTGGTGCGACGGCGACGGGCAGTCCGCCCAGCCGACGAGGGCCTGCGGGTCCACCCGGATCGGCGGCTCGGCGAAGATCACCGGCCCGGAGCTCGACGCGAGGAACTTGCCGGTGCCGAGCAGCGTCAGGAACCCCGGGACGATCGACTGCTTGAGCTCCAGCGACGAGTCGAAGGCCAGCAGGTTCGCCGCCCGCAGCGTCAGGTTTCCGTCGTCGAGGTCGTAGCTGTTGATGTCGTAGCCGCGGTCGCCGAGGATCAGGTGCCCGGCGCCGGTGGCGACCACCCAGTCGCGGCTGTAGAGCGGGGCCGAGAACCGCGCGGCGACGAACCCGCCGAGGCTCGCGGACGACAGTGGCTCGAACCGGATCCCCGGGCCGTGGGACGCGGGGTAGTAGGCGATCATCCGGCCGGTCTGCATGAACAGCTGCCCGTCGAGCCGGACGCAGTAGGCGTAGCTGTTGCCCGGGATGTTGTCGTTGTCCGGCAGCGTGTGGGGATCGAGGGGGGCCGGCGGCAGGCTCATGTCGCTCCTCAGATCTTCTGCTCGGAGGCCTGGACGTAGACGGTCCCGGTGCCGGTCAGCTTGAGCTGCACGGCCTCGCCGGACCCGCGCCCGACGGCGTCCCGCCAGCTCGCGTTGAGCGCGATGTCGGCGTTGACGTGCCCGACGTGCGCGACGTAGGCCTGCGGGTCGACGGTCGTCACCTGGCCCTGCTGCACCGGCAGCGCGATGGTGCCGCCGTGGGAGAGCACCGCGACCGAACCGTGCCCGTGCAGCTGGGTGGTGAACAGGCCCTGGCCGCTGACGGCCCCGCGCACGGCACCGCGGATCCCACCCTGCTGCCCGAGGAACACGACGGTGGACTGCAGCGCGGCGTCGTGTGCCACGAGCCGGTCGGCCTCCACCGAGAGCGGGCCGCTGCCGTCGAGGTCGACGACGGTGACGTACAGGCCGCGGTAGCCGTAGTACACGGTGCCGCTGCCCTGGGCCGCCATCATCGCGACCTGCTCGCCCGCCACCAGCCGGCCGACGAACCCACCCGCGCCGCCGGGCCCGGTGTGCACCGGGGAGAAGCCGACCCGGCCGGTGTAGCCGAGCATCGCGCCGCGGCGCGCGAGGATCTCCCGGCCCGGCGCCACGGCCACCGAGACGACCTTGCCGTTGACCTGCTCGAAGCCCATCTCAGCGCTCCTCCGGCTGGATGTAGACGACCCCGCTGCCGTCGAAGCGCAGGGAGAACGCCTCCCCGGAGCTCTCGCCGATCAGGTTGCGCCAGGACACGTCGGTGACGAAGGTCTGGTTGAGCTGCCCCTGGCTGGCGATGAAGGCGTCCGGGTCGACGACCAGGGGGAACTGCGGGGAGACGGCCAGCGCGACCGGCGGGCCACCGGCCGAGAGCAGCGCCACCGAGCCGTGGCCGGTGACGGTGGTGGTGAACAGGCCCTGCCCGGACGAGGCGCCCTGCAGGCCGGCGAACACCACGTCGGTGCGCAGCTTGTCCGACAGCGCCAGCAGCTGCTCGGACTCCACCTTGAGGGTGTCGCCGGCGAGCTCCACGACCAGGATCTCCATGGCGTCCTTGGCGAACCAGACCGTGCCGTGGCCCGTGCAGGTCATCAGCGACACGGACTCGCCGGTGGCGCGGCGCTTCAGCGCGGCCCGCAGGCCGTCGCCGCCGCCCATGCCGGCGCTCTTGAAGGTGACGTCGCCGGTGTAGGCGATCATGGAGCCGGTGCCGGCGCGCACCGCGTCGCCCTGGAGCTGGACCTCCAGGACGCGTGAACCGTTGAGGCGGAACCCCTGCATGCCGGGATCCTGGCACAGCTGCGGGCCGCCTGGGGTCGGGATCCGCGGCGGGCCGCCCCTCGGCCTGCGCGCGGCCCGCCCGGATGCGACGCTGAGCCGTGGGCGTCCGAGGATCAGGCCGGCTGCTGCCGGTCGCGCTCCTGCTCGGCGCGGCCGTCCTGTTCGCTCCGCTGGCCGTCGCGGCCCCTCCGGCTGGCGCCCCTGCGGAGCCCGCGCCGGTGGCGCCCGTTCGTGCTGCCTCCGCCGCGCCCGAGCTGTTCGCCGCGCCCGCGCCGCTCGCGGCGCCGGGCACGCGGGACCCGCAGCGCCCGACCGGCCCGGTCCGCCCGCCGGACCCGCAGCGCCCGACCGACCCGGTCCGCCCGCCGTCCCCGCCGTTCCCGCCGTCCCCGCCGTTCCCGCCGTCCGCGCGGGCCGGGCCGCCGGCGGAGCCGGGCGTCCCGGATCCGGTGGGGGTGCTGGACCGGCTGGCCGGGCTGCTCGCGCGCGAGGTGCCGCCGTCGGGCACCGGCGAGCTGGTGCCGGTGCCCGGCGCCTCTCCGGCCCCGGGGCCCGGCCGCCCGCTCGTCCTGCGGGGTCGAGGTCGAGCGCGGGCTGCCCGTGGATCCCGCGTCGTTCGCGAGCTTCGTGCTCGCCACGCTGAACGGGCCGCGGGGTTGGAGCCGGGACGGAGTTGTCCTTCGGCCGGACCGACGGGCCCGCGCCGCTGCGGGTGATCCTCGCCGGGCCGACGACGGCGGAACGACTGTGCCGCCCGCTGGACACCGGCGGGCGCCTGTCCTGCCGGGTCGGTGACCGGGTGGTGATCACCCACCACCGCTGGGTCGAGGGGACCGCCGAGTACGCCCCCGACCTCACCGCGTACCGGCGGTACGTCGTCAACCACGAGGTCGGGCACGCGCTGGGGCACGGGCACGTGCGGTGCCCGGGCCCCGGGCGGCCGGCCCCGGTGATGCAGCAGCAGACCCTCGGCCTGGACGGCTGCGCCCCGAACCCCTGGCCCTACCCCTAGATCGGCATCGGCTCGGGGTCGTCGGGCAGCGCCAGTGTCGGCGTCGGGGTGGCCCGGTGGCCGAGGAACACGGGCCGGTTGGCGTGCCCGAACAGCAGCGGCAGCAGCTCCGCGGCCCGCACCGCGCCGTACCATCCGGCGTGCGCGGCCGCCTCGCCGAAGGCCGTGACGTGGTCCGGCCGCACCGTCGGGCCGGCGACGACGAGCGGCGTGGGGTCCGCGGTGTGCAGCACGCCGCCCGTGGACGGCGTGGCGTGGTCCCCGGTCACCGCGACGACCGCGCGCCGCGCCAGCCCGGCGAGCCCGGCCAGGCCCGCGTCCGCGGCCTCCAGCACCTCCAGCTTCGCCCGCGGGAGCTTGCTGTGGCCGGCCTCGTCGGTGGCCTTCGTGTGCACGTGCACGAACCGGGCGCCCTCGGCGATCAGCTCCTCGGCGACCTCCAGCCGGGCGGCGAGGTCCGCCGCGACGTCCGCGACCGGCGGGAGGTGGCGCCTCGCCATCCCGAGCACGCCGGCCAGACCGCGGTAGAGGCGGCTGCTCGTCACGGCCGCGCCGGGCACGCCCACCCGCGTCGCGAAGTCCGGGATCGGGGCCCGGCTGCCGGACCACTTGGTGGTGAGCACGTCGAGCGTCGGCCGGCCGCGGGCCGCCCGCGTGTCGTTCACCGGATGCGCGACCAGCACCGACCGGGCCTCCCGCAGCAGGGCGGTGAGGGCCTCCGCGGTGCCGGCCGCCGCCGGGTCGGTGGGCCGGATCCGCAGCCAGGGGTGGTGCTCGGGGAAGAACGGGTCGGAGTCGGTGACGGCGCCGCAGGCGTGGTCGGGCAGCGCCAGCAGCGCATCGCCGCGGGAACCGAGCGGCGTCAGCGTGGCACCGTGGCCGGCGAGCACCGGGGCGAGCGCGCCGAGCAGGGCCGCGACGTCGGGCCCGTCGTCGACCGCCGCCCGCCCGGTGATCTGCAGCCGCCCGCCCTCGGCCGCCGACGTCCGCAGCGCCGCGTGCGTCACGGCGACACCCTCGGGCACCGCCACCCCGGCCCCGACGGCCTCCAGCACCGCCCGCCCGGGGAAGGGCACGTCGCCGAACCCGAACATCGACCAGTGCGCCAGCTCCGACGCCGGCGCCAGCCCCCAGCCGAACGGCAGGTGCCAGCCCGACGCCCCGCGGGCGGCCAGCGCGTCGAGCACCGGCGTGGCGGCGGCCTCCGCCGGTGTGCGCCCGCCGAGCTCGGGCACCGGCCGGTCGCCCAGGCCGTCGAGAACGACGAGGACGACGGGCAGCCGGTCGTCGACGAGCCGGGGCTGGGTCTCCCCGTAGCCGGGCGCCCTCATCCGCGCTCGCGCATCGGGCGCGCGGCCAGCAGGTCGTCGAGCACGGGCACGGTGGCGGCGGGTACCGCGTGGCGCCAGCCGTCGCCGGCCAGCAGTGCCCGCAGGTCGGTGGCCGCGACGCGGGTGGCGGGGTCGCCGTCGAACACGGTGACGGCGTACCCGGCACCGGCGAGCCAGGCCGCCTTCGTCCGCTCCCACGGGCCGTGGACGCGGACGAACTGGCGGGCGTGGACCGGCACGTACTGGTGCCACAGGTGCGGGCGGGTGAGGTCGAACGGGACGACGGTGGCGCGGTCGCGCAGCCCGGCCCCGGCCAGGGCGGCGTCGAGCAGCCGCGCCCGCTCGTAGTAGGTGAACGGGTTGGCCTGCGCGGTGTGCCGGTGCGGCGCGGCCGCCTCCGGGTGCCGGGCGCCGGTGTCGGGATTCGTGACGGCCACGACCAGGTGCGCGCACCGCGCCAGCACGAGACCGAACAGCTCGAGGTGCTGGTCGTGCACCGGCTGGAAGCGCCCGGTGACGCAGCCCAGCGGGCTCATCGGAGCAGGCCGCGCGCGATCGCGTTGCGCTGGATCTCCACCGTCCCGGCCGGGATCCTGAGGTTGCGGGCCACCCGGAACAGCTTCTCCTCCGGCGAGCCCAGGAGCAGGCCGACCCCGCCGTGCACCTGCACCGCGCTGTCGGCGACCCGGAAGAACGCCTCGTCGTTCACCAGTTTGACCAGGCTGACCAGCCGGGGCACCCGGGGGTCCGGCGGCACCGCATACGGCCCGAGCTCGTCGAGCTCGGCCTGCGCGACCAGCGACGCGGCGCGCGCGGTGTAGACGTCGGCGTCCATGCCGGCGAGCAGGTGCTGCACGGCCTGAAGCTCGGCGATCGGCCGCCCGCCCGACATCCGCCTCCGCGCCCGGGCCACGGCCCGTTCCAGCAGCCAGGCACCCCAGCCGGCGCACATCCCGCCGCGGCACATCCGCCGCCAGTTGATCCACGTCATCGCGAGCGCGAACCCGTCGCCGATCCCGCCGACGACGTCCTCCGCCGGGACGCGCACGTCGTGGAACTCGAGCTCGCCGGTGAGGCCGTCGCCCAACATCGTCGGGACGTCGCGGCCGCGCACGACGCCGGCCGCGGCCGCGTCCACCAGGAACATCGACAGCGAGCGGGTGCCCGTCCCGGGCTCGGTGACGGCGACGACCTGCAGGACGTCGGCGAAGTGCGCGTTGGTGATCCAGGCCTTGTGCCCGTTGAGGACCCAGTCACCGCCGTCGCGGCGCGCGTGCGTGCGCATCGCGAGGACGTCGGTCCCGACGTGCGGCTCGGTGTTGCAGAACGCGCCGGTGATCGTCCCGGCCGTCAGCGGGTCGAGCCAGCGCTCCCGAGCGGCGGGCAGGACGTGCGCGAGCGCGGGGCTGGGCCCCTCGGTCCACGCGAGCCCCGCGAGTCCGAGGCCGAGCCCGGCCCGGCGGTAGACGCCCTCCTCGACGTGCTGCATCTCCACCCGGGAGAACCCGCCGCCACCCAGCTCGACGGGCATGTGCGGGGCGTAGAGCCCGGCGGCGGCGGCGCGCCGCTGCACCTCGCGGCGCGCCTCCCACACGGCGGCGTGCATCCGCCCGGCCTCGTCCAGCCGTGGGTTCCACGGGGTGCCGGCATCGGCGGCGGCGAGCTCGGCCTCCAGCGGGGCGACCTCGTCGTCCAGGAACGCCCCGAACCGGGCGAGGTGATCGAGGACGCGGGGGGTGGGGTCGATGCGGCCGGTCACGGACGGACCATAGAGCGGGCCGGGGTAGGTTCGTGCCGTGAGGCTCCCCGCGCACCGACGCATTCTGGTCACGGTCCTGCTCACGGCCGCGCTCGCCGGCTGCGGCGGTGAGGGCAGCGCCACCCAGTGCGGCCTCGACGGCTGCACGGTCACCTTTCCCCGCGACGGCACCGGCGCGGTCTCGGTCCTCGGCGTGAACGCCGAGCTGCTCGGGGTGGAGAACGGCGTCGCCCGCATCGAGGTGGCCGGGCAGACCGTGTCCCTGCCGGTCGGCGAGGCGGTGCAGGTGCAGGGGTTCACGATCACCGCGGAGAGCGTCACCGACACCGAGGTCGTCGTCCGCGTCACGCAGTAGCGGCTCGCCGCCGGCGTCGCGGTCGTGCGCGGGTCACCCGCCGGTGCGGCGCTTCTCGCCGGCGGCGCGCATGCGGGCGAGAACGGGCAGGGCGATGCGGGGGATCAGGGCCCCGGTCCGGGCCATGACGGCGCGGTGCGCGGGCACCGAGCGCACGACCCGGCGCCCGTCGAGCAGCGCCACCGCGGCGTCGGCGACCGCACCGGCGTCGAGCAGCCCCCCGCGCTGGGAGAACAGGATCGCCGAGTCGGGCTGCGCCCGTGCGGCGCGTACCAGCGCCGTGTCGGCGGCGTCCGGGCACAGCGCGTGCGCCCGGATCGGGAAGCCCGCGAGGTCGAGATCGCCCTGCAGGCTCGTGGTGAAGTTGAGCACCGCCGCCTTGGTGGCCGCGTACACCGCCAGCCCCGGCACCGGGCCGTGCGCGGACATCGACGCGATGTTGAGCACGTGCCCACCGCGGGCCCGCATCGCCTCGACCGCGACCCGGGATCCGTGCACCACGCCGAGCAGGTTCACCACCACCGTCAGCTCCACGTCGGCGTCGGGGTGCTCCCAGGCCTTGCCCGCCCTGGCCACCCCGGCGTTGTTCACCCAGACCGCGACCCGCCCGAGCGCGGCGGCCTCCCGAGCGACCCGGCGGTGCTCCTCGACGTCGCGCGCGTCGGCCACGACGCCGGTTCCGCCGAGCGTGCCCGCGACGGCGCGCACCGCGTCGTCGACGTCGGTGAGCAGGACGTGGTGTCCGCGCCCGGCGAGCCGGCCGGCGATCTCCAGCCCGAAGCCGCGCGCGGCTCCGGTGACGACGGCGACGGTGGGCGAGCTGCTCATGACCCACATCCTGACCGCCGCCCGCGCGGTCCCTTACCGTGGGGGCCGTGACGGACCGGAGCAGGTTGTTCCGCGAGGCGATGGCGAGCTTCCCGAGCGGCGTCACCATCGTCACCACCGCCGACGCCGACGGCCGCTGGTGGGGCTTCACCGCCACCTCGTTCTGCTCGGTCTCGCTCGACCCGCCGCTGGTGCTGGTGTGCCTGGCCCGGTCCGCGGAGTGCCATCCGGTGTTCGCCGGGGCCCCGCGCTGGGTCGTGCACGTGGTCCATCCCGAGCACGCGGACCTCGCACTGCGCTTCGCCACCCGCGGGGCGGACAAGTTCGCCGACGCGGGGTTCATCGCCGACGCGCACGGGTTGCCGGTGCTGCGGAACTCGTGCGTCGTGCTGGACTGCACCGCCTACGACCGCCACCCGGCGGGCGACCACGTGATCCTCGTCGGCGAGGTGCAGGACGTCCGCCTCGGCGAGGACCTGCCGGCGATCTGGTTCCGCCGTGGCTTCCGGGTGCTCGACTCCTAGTGCGCGAGCTCGTCGACCGCGTCGCGCAGGGCGGCGAGGCCGCGGTGCACCTCGGCGAACGACGTCGAGAGCGGGGCGAGGCCGATCCGGATCGACTCGGGCTCGCGGTAGTCGGGCAGCACCCCACGCTCCCACAGCCGGTCGAGCACCGCCCGGAAGCCGGGCCGCCGCAGGGTCACGTGCCCGCCGCGGCGGGCGTCCGCGCGCGGGGAGACCATCGTGGTGCCGCGCGGGGCGAGCCAGGCGTCCGCGAGCTCCAGGGTGAAGCGGGTCAGCGCCACCGACTTCGCCCGGACCGCGGCGATGCCCGCCTCCTCCAGCAGATCCAGCCCGCCGAGCAGCGGCAGCATCGCCAGCACCGGCGGGGTGCCCGAGAGCATCCCGCGGATCCCCTCGGCCGGCTCGTAGCCGGGGCCCATCAGGAACGGGTCGCGCCGGCCCATCCAGCCCTGCACCGGCTGGCGCAACCCGGCCTGCAGGTCCCGGCGGACGTAGGCGAACGCCGGCGAGCCGGGCCCGCCGCAGAGGTACTTGTAGGTGCACCCGACGGCGAGGTCGGCCCGCCAGCCGTCCAGCGCCACCTCGACCGACCCCGCGGAGTGGCTGAGGTCCCACAGCACGAGCGCGCCGGCGTCGTGGGCCGCCCGGGTGATCGCGGCGCCGTCGGCCAGCCAGCCCGAGCGGTACGCGACGTGGCTCAGGCACACCAGCGCGGTGTCCGGCCCCGCCGCGGCGGCCACCTGCTCCGCGGTGACGCCGGCGTCGTCGGCGGTGTGGATCCAGCGCAGCCGCAGCCCCCGCTCGGCGGCGATGCCCTCGAGCACGTACCGGTCGGTGGGGAAGTCGTCGGCGTGCGCGACGATCTCGGACCGGCCCGGCCGGGCGGCCACGCCCGCGCGGGCGAGCTTGTAGAGCAGCACCGTGGTGGAGTCGGCGACGACGACCTGGCCAGGGGCCGCGCCCAGCGCAGCGGCGCCGATCCGGTCCCCGACGGCCAGCGGGAGGTCCAGCCAGCCGCCGTCCCAGCCCCGGATGAGCCGGCCCGCCCACTCGTCGCGGACGAACCGGTCCATCCGCTCGGCCGTGACCGCCACCGGGCGGCCGAGGGAGTTGCCGTCGAGGTAGGCGACGACGTCCGGCGCGGGCAGGAAGCGCTCGCGCAGCGGGGCCAGCGGGTCGGCGGCGTCGAGTTCGGCGGCGCGGCGGGCGAGGGGGTCGGTCACGACGGCTCCTCGACGGACTCGATCTCCGTGCGCACCGCGTACAGCTCGGGGAAGAAGCTGATCTGCAGCGCCCGTTGCAGGAACGCCACGCCGGACGACCCACCGGTGCCGCGCTTCCCGCCGATCGTCCGCTCGACCGTCTTCAGGTGCCGGAACCGCCACAGCTGCACGCTCTCCTCGAGGTCGACGAGTTCCTCGCAGGCCTCGTAGGCCTCCCAGTGAGTGTGCGGGTCCTCGTAGATCCCGCGCAGCACGGGCACGAGCTCGGGGGTGAACGTGTGCGCCCGCGTCACGTCGCGGTCCAGCAGCGCGGCCGGCACCCGGTGCCCGTGCCGGTGCAGCAGGCGCACGAACTCGTCGTACAGGCTCGGCCGGTGCAGCAGCTCGACCAGCTGCGCGCGGGCGCGGGGGTCGTGGTCGAACATGTCGAGCAGCGCGGCGTCCTTGTTGCCGAGCAGGAACTCCACGGCGCGGTACTGGTCTGACTGGAACCCGGAGGAGCGGCCGAGGAAGCGGCGGAACCCCACGTACTCCGACGGCGTCAGCGTCGCGAGCACCGACCACTGCTCGGTGAGCGTGCGCTGGATGTGTTTGACCCGGGCCACCGCCTTGAGCGCGCGCCGCAGGTCGTCCGCGGCCACATGGTCCGCGGCGGCCCGCAGCTCGTGCAGCACGAGCTTGAGCCACAGCTCCGAGGTCTGGTGCTGGATGATGAACAGCAGCTCGTCGTGGTGTACCGGCCGGCTCACCGGGTGTTGCGCGCCGAGGAGCTCGTCGAGGTGCAGGTACTGCCCGTACGTCAGGTCCACCGGGAGATTGTCACCCGGCGCGCAAGGTGAGGGTTTTCTCATCCTGGGCTCAGCAGGTCGTCATCTCCGTCGTGCAGTGTCACCAGCGTGGCGGGAACTGGGGACAGCGCCGGACCGGCCGGTCGCCGGGGACTCGCGATCGTGGTCCTCGCGTTCCCGGTCGTCGCCGGACTCGGCACGATCGGCATCTCACAGGGCTGGCTGGGCCCGAGCGAGGTGCAGCTCGACGACGGCGGGGGGAGCGTTCCGACGGCGCCGCCGCCCTTCCAGGTCGACGACCCGATCCGGGTGCGACCGCCGGGGCCGGTCGGCCTCGCCGACCCGCTGCCCGGCACCGCGGGGCGGACCGGCGCGGCGGTGCCCCCGGGCGTCGCCGGCGGGGGAGCACCCGCCGGCGAGCCCCCCGCGGCGGCGACCGGCGGCGCGGCCGGCGCAGACGCGGTCCCCGGTGCCACCGGCGGTGGCTCGGGCGGCGGCGCCGCGCCCGCCCCCGCGCCGGCCGCGCCGGCCGTCGGTGATGACGACGGGGACGACGGCGGTGGTGGCGTCGGTGGCCCGGTCGGCGACGACGACGCCGACGACGGCGGCGGGGGTCCCGCCGGTGGGGACGACGACGGTGCCGGTGGGGACGACGCGCGCGAGGCCGCCGGTTCCCCGGACGACGGCGGTGACTCCCCGGACGATGGCGACGACGACTGACCCGCCCGGGCCTCCTGCCGGAATCCCCCGCTAACGGGGACCGGCGGGCGCCGGCACCTCGAGCACGAAGGTCGCGCCGCGGCCGGGCACCGACCTGAGCCGGACCCAGCCCCCGTGCGCCTCGGCGATCGCCCGCACGATCGCCAGCCCGAGCCCGGCGCCCGCGCGGTTCGTGGGCGCCCCACCCGTCGACCCCCGGGAGAACCGCTCGAACAGCGAGTCGGCGTCCTCCGGGCGCACGCCGGGGCCGTTGTCGGCGACGTGGAACGACAGGATGCCGTCGTGCAGTGCCGACCCGAGATGGATCGTGTCGCGCACCCCGGTGTGCTGCACCGCGTTCTGGGCGAGCTGCACCACGGCCTGCGTGATCCGCTGGGCGTCCACCACCACCACCCCGCACGCGACCGTGTCGAGCACCCACTGCCGGTCCCCGAGTGCGCGGACCTTCGCCTCGACGTCGACCGTGAGGTCGGCCAGCTCCACCGGCGCCGGCCGCACGAAGTCCGGGCGTTCCGACTTGGCCAGTACCAGCAGGTCCTCCACGATCCGCGCCATCCGGTCGAGCTCGTCGAGGCACAGCCGCACCGTCCGGGCGCGCTCGGCGGGGTCGTCGTCGAGCAGCTCGAGGTGGCCGCGGATGATCGTGATTGGGGTGCGCAGCTCGTGACCGGCGTCGTCGACGAACTCGCGCTGCGTGCCGAACGCCCGTGCCAGGCGGTCGAGCATCGCGTTGAACCGGTCGGCGAGCGCGGCGATGTCGTCGTTGCCGCTGACCGGGATCCGCCGGGTGAGGTCGTCCTCGGTGATCTCCTCGGCGGTGCGCCGGACCAGCCGGACCGGTGCCAGGATCTGCCCCGACACGATCCACGACGCGATCGCGGCGAGCAGCAGCCCGGCGGCGCTCACCACGGCCATGGTCTGCACGGTCTCGGCGACGGCGCCCCGCCGGGGCGCCAGCAGCTCGCCCACCACGAAGTAGCCGTCCACGCGATCCGGGTCCACGTCCACGGTGGTCCGGATCCACCGCATCGGGCCCTCGGGCGTGGCGAGCTCACCCTGGCCGGCCTGAGCTCCGACGATGCTGCGCAGCACCTCCTCGGTGATCGCGGCCCGGCGGCTGCTGAAGCCCTGCACCTGCGGCTCCGTACCGTCGGCGAACACGCCGACCAGGACCTCGTCCTCCGCGGTGCGCTGCCGCGCCAGGTGCGTCGTGAGGAGCTCGCCCGCGTTCGCGAACGGCGTCCCGGTCTCCGGGTTGCGGCCCACCGCGGCGAACTCGAGGAACTCGTCGCGTTCCTGGACCAGCGCGGCGTTGACGTCCTCCTCGACGTCGGCCAGCAGCAGGTTGTTCGTCACGACCACGACCGTCAGCAGGGCGACGGTCAGCAGCAGCACCAGCCAGCCCATGATCTGGAACCGGGCGGACAGGCCCCGCCGGCCCGGCGCCGGATCGGGCTCGGCAGCTGAGGAGCGTCCCCGCGTGGTCGCCAGGACCAGCGGGGGATCGTCGACCGGGCGGACCGCCGTCACCGTGACATCATGCACCCGATGCTGCCGCTGCACGGGATCCTCGTCGTGTCGTGCGAGCAGGCCGTCGCCGCCCCCTTCGCGACCCGCCAGCTCGCCGACCTCGGCGCCCGGGTGGTCAAGATCGAGCGTCCGGGCTCGGGTGACTTCGCGCGCGACTACGACGCCACCGTGCGCGGGCTGTCGAGCCACTTCGTCTGGCTCAACCGCTCTAAGGAGAGCGTCGCGCTGGATCTCAAGCGGGACGCGGGCACGGTGCTGCGGCTGCTGGAGCGCGCCGACGTGTTCGTGCAGAACTTCGCGCCGGGCGCCGCCGAGCGACTCGGCCTCGGTTCCGACGCCCTGCGGTCCCGGTTCCCCCGCCTGGTGACGTGCTCGATCTCCGGGTACGGCCCGTCCGGGCCCTACCGCGACGCAAAGGCCTACGACCTGCTGATCCAGTCCGAGGCCGGTCTGGTGTCGGTGACCGGCACCGCCGACGAGCCGGCGAAGGCGGGCATCCCTGCCGCCGACATCGGTGCCGGCATGTACGCCTTCTCCGGCATCCTCGCCGCGCTCTACGACCGGGAGCGCACGGGCACCGGCACCCACGTCGAGATCAGCCTGTTCGACGCGCTCGTCGAGTGGATGGGCTATCCGCTCTACTACACGGGCTACGGCGGTGCCGCGCCCGGCCGCGCCGGCACCAGCCACGCGGCGATAGCGCCGTACGGGACGTTCACGGCGGGCGACGGCACCGACGTCGTGCTCGCGATCCAGAACGGGCGCGAGTGGGACGCGTTCTGCGCCGAGGTGCTGGCCCGCCCCGAGCTCTCGACGGACCCGCGGTTCGGCACGGGGCCCGCCCGGGTCCGCCACCGGGCGGTGCTGCACGCGGAGATCGACGCCGTGTTCGGGCGGCTCACCGGCGCGCAGGTCGTCGAGCGGCTCGCCGCCGCCGGGATCGCGCACGCGCGCCGCCGGGAGGTGACCGAGGTGCTGGAGCACCCGCAGCTCGCGACGCGGGACCGGTGGAGGACGGTCGACTCGCCGGCGGGCCCGCTGCGCGCGCTGCTGCCACCGATCACGTTCCCGGGCCGTCCACCGCGGATGGACCCGGTGCCGGCCCTCGGCGAGCACACCGAGGCCGTGTTGCGCTGGCTCGACGAGGACGTCCCGGACGGGGCGTCGACCATCGTGTCCGCCCGCGACGGGGGCGGGTACGCCGACCCGACGCCCACCGACGACGGGCCGCTGCCGCCGACCGGGCAGGCGGGTCCAGGCGGTCCGCCGGTTCCGCCCGCGGATCAGGTCGGCCCCGGCCGGTGAGCCGCTGCACGGGGTGCCGACACCGCAACCGACACCGACGCGGGTAGCTTCGAGTGATGGGTCGTCACCGGGTCGTCCTCGTGCGGGAGTGGGATCGGCAGGTCGGCGGCTCCGGCTGTTGCGGGCGCCTGGGCGGTGACGCCCTCGGCACGGTCGGCATGTTCGATGACGACCCCTACGCGCACGCCCGCGCGGACATGACCCGGATGGGTGCGGTGTACCTCGCCCTGCGCGAGCGCTTCGACGAGGACCAGGTCGAGGTCGTCGTGGCCGATCCGCGCAACTCGGCGTGGCTGCTGCCTGCGGTGTGGCGCGACGCCCGTCGTCGTGGCCTTTCGGTGGGTGCCGCCCTGCGGCAGGTCAACGCGGCGACCGCGGCCTGCGCGCTGGTCTGCGACGGTCAGGTGCTGCTCACCGGACCCACCCCGGAGCAGGCGGTCGCCGCGGTGGCGGCCGACCTCGCCGCACGCGCCGCCCACTGACCGGCGGTCACCGGTGCCACAACGGTCGGGCGTCGCCGGTCAGGTCAGCCCGTCCAGGGCGGCTCGGGCGGCCTGCGCGCGGGCCGCCGCACCGGAGGCCGTGCGGGCCGCGGTGCGGGCGGCCTCGGTCGCCGCGCGAAGGTTCTCGGCGGCCGCCGAGCGCGCCCGGCGCGCCTCCTCCAGCTCGGCGCTCAGCGCGGCGACCCGCTCGCGGGACTCGTCGTCGCGACGGTGGGCCGCGTCGCGGGCCGCATCCGCCGCGTCCTGTTCCGTGCGGGCTGCCGCCGCCGCCTCCTCGGCCTCGGCCAGCGCCCGCCGCGACTCGGCCCGGGCCCGCTCGCGCTCGGCCCGCTCGCGCTCGACCCGAGCCCGCTCGTGCTCGGCCGGCTCGTGCTCGGCGCCCTCGCGCTCGGGCCGGTCCGGATCGGCCCGTCCGGGGCGGGTGCCGGTCCCGCGGGTCGCGGCGGCACCGGAGCCGGTCCCCGAGCCGGGGTCCGACCCGCCGCCGGCGATCGTCGCCCCCGGCCCGAACCCCGCATAGCTCACCGCGCGGGTCAGCCGGCCCGCCCGCAGCTGCTCGGCCACACCCGGGTCGACCAGCGCGGCGTCCAGCACGCCCTGCACCTCGCGCAGCAACCCCTCGCCGACGGGATCACCGGCCGCCCGGCCCAACCGGCCGGCCTCCTGGGCCATCGCTCGCACGAGCTTCTGCCGCCGGGCGGACATCGCCCGCAGCGCCGCGCCGTCGAGCGCGCGCTGGGCGTCGGCGAGGTCGGGGGCCAAGGCGAGCAGGGCGTCGAGCTCCCCGGCCCGCTCGTGCGTGAGCAGGTTGGCCAGCCACGCGGCCCGCGTCGGTTTGCGGAGCCGGCCGACGGCGCGGGCCAGCTCCCGGTCACCGCGCTCCCGGGCCCCGCGGACCGCCTCGTCGCGGGCGGGCACGAACTCGTCGGGATGCACCCGGTACAGCTCGTCGGCGATCGCGTCCAGATCCGGGTGGGCGGGGTCGGTCACGCGGTCATGCTGCCCCTTCAGCCGGTCCACAGGAAACGCGTGCAGGCTGGGGACGAACACCGCACAGACCCAGGAG
>DATLGI010000224.1:0-17454 GCA_035540535.1 Pseudonocardia sp. | reverse complement strand
GGGCCGGTGCGAGCAGTGAGGGCCGCGATCAGGGCGGCGCCCTCGGTCGGGGGGAGGCGTCCGCGCAGGACGAGGCTGCCGTCGTCGGCCCAACGCCAGGTCAGGGCCCGGCGGGCGGTCGCAAGGCAGGGATCGGCGCTGAGGCGGCGGGTGGCGCGGACGATGCGCTCGACGTGGCTGGCCGTGCCGGCGAGTGCGAGGTCGAGCAGGGTCCGCTCGCGTTCCGGGTCGGGGTCCGGGCCGGTGATGCGGGTGAGCGCGCGGACCTTGGAGTACGAGATGCGCCCGGCCGCGAACGCGGCGGTGACCGCGGGGAGTGCATCGAGCGCGTGGGCGACGCGGACGTGTTCGGTGGCGGTACGCAGGCTCATGCCGGCCCGCCAGGACAGCCAGTGCGCGCAGGAGCGGAGTCCGGGGCCGGCCCAGCCGTTGCGGCGGTCGTACTCGGCGA
Source organism: Pseudonocardia sp. (assembly GCA_035540535.1). Taxonomy (GTDB): domain Bacteria; phylum Actinomycetota; class Actinomycetes; order Mycobacteriales; family Pseudonocardiaceae; genus Pseudonocardia. The sequence goes on along the minus strand of DATLGI010000224.1, from coordinate 17,003 downwards.
GCAGCTGCAGGAACCTGCACTGGGCGGCGGCGATGTGCCCGGCCAGCCCGAGCAGGTCGGCCTCCAGCTCGGCGAGCGGACGTTCGCGCGCGATGACGGCGTCGGCGGTGGACACGGCTTCCTCCCAGTGTGATCGAACGTATGTTCGACAGCGTACTTCCGCGCACTGACAGATCGGGAGGTCTGCGTTCCGCGGAACGGTCGATGACGGCGTGGAGATCCGGCGGCCGGCTGTCGGTCGCGGCGTCGGGTTCCGCGCATCACCCGCTCGGGTACGCGGGCTCGTCATCGCGGCTCCTCACCGTTGGTTCGGCTCCGACGCGTGCCCCCTCGCGATGATCGTGCCGACGCGGTCGGGCAGCCGCCGGCGAGTGAACAACGGTGCCGAGCGCACTGCCCGCAGCGCCGATGTCCGCCGCGCTGCCCGGCTCTCGCGGGAAGCGGTCGCCCAGCGGCTCGACGTCCGTCTCGTCCGCGGCGGGCTCGCCGGCGTCGTGCCCACGGCTTCTTCGTGCCCACGCCTATTCACTGAGGGCTCCTCCGCCGGCGGCCGCCGCGCCGGTCCGCCCGTTGCCGGGATGCCGTCGCCCCGGGCCGTGGTGTGTGAGCACCCGGTCTGCCGGTCGCGAGGGACGAGCGGTCACGGCGCTGCCGACATGTGCCGCAGTGGAGGGGGCGCGCCGGCGGAGGGGGTCTGCGGCCCCGCGCTGCGGTGGCCGACCGGTCCCGATCCTGCCGGAGCGTTCAGCGGAACGCTCCGGGGATCGAGTCCGACGCGCGCCGCGATCCTGTCCGGGCATCCCGTGAACCCCCTCGCCGGGCTGCCCCCTCGCCGGGCTGCCCCTCGCCGCACTGCCCGCGGCGATGCCCGCGCACCTCGACGGCCGGTCAGCTCGGCCCACCGCCCCGCACCCGGCTCCGGCGGCCTGCGGGTCCGCCTACCTGCGCGGCTGCGGCTGCCTGCCCCGGCGCTCCGGCCGGCCGTGGCGCTCCGGCACCCCCGGCGCTCCGGCGCCCCGGCACCCCGGCGCTCCGGCGCTCCGGCGCTCCGGCGCTCCGGCCACCCGCCTACCTCGCCGCAAGCTGATCGTGTCGTCCGCCTCGTTCCACCCGGACGGGACCGCGCTGGTCCTGGACGTGGTGCTCCACTTCCTCGATGCCCCGACGCCCGAGCCCTGGTCTCACATCAGGGAATCCTCGACCGCTCGGCGGCCGCCGCTCGCTCGAGTTCGCGCACCAGCCGGGCGCTCTCGGCGTCGCGGCGCACGGCGGCGCCGAGCTGCCGGGCCCGACGGCGGTAGGTCGCGTCGTCGAGCAGGGTTCGCAACGCCGCCGCGATCCTGCCGGAGTCCGCCGTCCGCCGGATGGTGATCCCGGCGCCGCGGGCCGTGACGCGCGCGGCGTTGTCGGCCTGGTCCCGGCCGTGCGGCAGGATCAGCATCGGCACTCCGGCGGCGAGTGACTTGATCACGGTTCCGTGGCCGCCGTGCGTGATCGTGGCCGCCGCGTGCTCCAGTACCCGGGCATGGGGCGCCGACGCGACCACGGACACGGTGGGCGGAGCCTGCACGACCGACGGATCCAGCGCGGGGCCCGTCGTGACGACCGCTCGCACCGGCAGCGTGCCGAGCGCGTCCGCGATGCGCTGCAGGCAGTCGACCTGGTCCTGGTACGTCGAGGACAGGCCGACCAGGACGAGTGGATCCGCGCCCGGCGGGGGCGCCCACGGCTCGGTCCAGCTCGGGTCGTCGAGCACGGGGCCCACGTAGCGCGCCGTGGCGGGCAGCCTGGCGGGGAAGTCGAAGGCGGCCGAGGTCAGCACGAGCTCGGCGTGCGCGTGGTGGACCTGGTCCCAGAAGTGCTCCAGCGAAGCGAGACCGAGCTCGGCGCGCAGGGCGTTGAGCCGGGGGAGTGCCTTGCCGTCCCACTGCCGCTGGGTGAGCCCGTTGATCGCTCGGTCCCGGAGCCGGCCGAGCGGGCCACGGGCGGGTTGCAGGCCGAGGCCGAACGGTGGCGCGCCCTCGGCGGGCAACAGGTACGCGTTCGGCATCAGCACCACGAACGGGATCCCGGCCGCCTCGGCCGCGATCATCGCACCGAACGCGAACTGGGAGCACAGCACCAGGTCGGGGCGCCGCTCGGCGATCGCCTCCGTCAGGTCGGTGACGTACCCGCGAGCCGGCCCCACGAACTGGGTCTCGATCAGACGCTCGAACAGCTGCAGCGGGTTGTCGACCTCCCAGTCGCGGTAGGGGTCGTTCTCCGGGCGCCTGTCCGGCCGGTTGGGGGCCTTGCTCCAGCGCAGCAGCCGTGCGCCGGAAGCGTGCACCTCGGAGGCCGTCGAGTCCTCGGCCAGCACGGCGACGTCGTGGCCCCGCTCGACGAGGCGCCGAACGGCGCCGAGCTCGGGCGGCACCGTGCCACCGCCGTCGACGAGAGCGGCGAGGAACCGGTAGGTGGGCGTGTTGCTCATCGGTCCTCCTCGGCGATGCGGGCGAGCACCCCCGCGACGAGCTCGACCATGGTTCGTTCGGTCTCGCCGCGACCGAGCCGCAGATGACGGCGGAGCAACTTCCAGGTGTAAACGTCGGTCGCGACATGAAGCGCAGTGACCGCGAGCCGGCGGGCGGCCTGCTGTGTCGGCAGTCGCGGGCCGAACACCTGCTCGAGCCACGCCTGATGCGCCGCCATCGCCTCGTCCAGCAGCGGCGCGAGGCTTCCCAGGCGCTCGGACGAGACCGCCCAGCGCGTGTTCGAGTCGCCGAACCGCTCGTACTCCCCGACGAGGACGTGTACCGCGCCGTGCACATCGCCGGGCACGGCTGCTGCCCGCCGCTGCATGGTCTCCTGCCCGAGCACCTCGATCGCGGCGCGAACGGCACCCTCCTTCGAGCCGAAATGGTTCAGCACCGTCTGGTGCGACACCTCGCCGGCCCGGGCGATGTCGGCCAGGGTCACGTCCTCGAACCAGTGCTCGAGGATCAGCGCCAGAGCTCCGCGGGCGATGCGCTCCCGCGTGCCGGCCACCCCGTCCGCACGTCCGTTCATCCCGGCAGGTCCTCCGCCTCCACTTGACTGCCACTCAAGCAGTTTGCTTGAGTGGCAGTCAAGCGCGCCGTCACGGAGTGGGCAGGGGGCACACGGCGGGGTCCGGACCCGGGGCCGGGACCGTCAGCGGGCCGTCGGCCGGAGCGCCGAGGATGGTGGCGATCACCCTGGTGGGGCCGGTGCCGGGGTTGTACGCGGTGTGCACGTTGTCACCGCCGGCGTCGATGAGCGCCTCGCCGGGGCCGTACTCGCGGTCGACGCAGTCCGCGGCAAGCCGGTACACGAACTCGCCCTCCGCCACGTTGATCAGCACCGGGCCGGGGTGGGTGTGCCAGGGGAACACCCCACCGGGCGGGATCGTGATCGCGAGGGTGGTGATCCTCGACGCGTCGTCCACGTTCACGACCTGCCTTCCCTTCCCGTCGAACCGGAACCGGATCCGGGCGTCGACGTCGTCGGTGAACGCCGACCGCGGACCGATCGGCGTGGTGGTGATCTCCCCGTGACCGTGCTCCCCCTGCCCGGCGCCGGCGTTCCCGACGAAGCCGGTCAGGGCGCCGAGCGCCAGGAGGCCGGCGGCCATGAGCGCGGCGACGAGGGCGATCCGGCCGCGCGTGGCGCGCGACATCGGGCGACGGGCGGTGGTGGGGTCGGTGTCGGTCATGATGTCTCTCCTGGAGTGGTGGGTCATGTCCTCTCGCCCTCCCTGGTGGGTGGGGGTCGTGGTGTCGCAGACTGTGGGCGGTGAGGGTTCGGCGGTGCTGCACCGAACGTGAAACCTGCTGGTCAGACCCGCACGGGGTCGCTGGACCGCTCCGAGGTGGCGGATGACGGTGGAGTTCCGGCTGCTCGGGGAGATCGAGGCCCGGCTCGACGGGCGCTGCCTGGACCCCGGCCATGCCCGGCAGCGGGGTGTGCTCGGCGCGCTGCTCGTCGACGTGAACCGCCCCGTCCCGGTCGCCCACCTGATCGAGCGGGTGTGGGCCGACCGTCCGCCCTACCGGGCTCGCAACGCGCTCTCGGCCTACGTGTCCCGCTTGCGCAGCCTGCTGGCCGATCTCCCCGACGTCCGCATCGCGCGCGGACCCGGCGGCTACGTGCTGACCGCCGACCCGCTGTCGGTGGACCTGCACCGGTGCCGACACCTGGCCCGGCAGGCCCGGGCCGTCGAGGACGCGGCGGCCGCCACCGCGCTGTTCGAGCAGGCACTCGAGCTGTGGCGGGGCGAGCCGTTCGCCGGCGTCGACGGTCCGTGGTTCGACGACGTCCGCACGGCGTTGGTGGCCGAGCGGACCGCCGTCGTGCTGGACCGCAACGACGCCGCGCTGCGCGCGGGTCGGCACGCCGAACTCCTGGCCGAGCTGTCGGCCGCGGTCCGGGAGCACCCGCTGGACGAGCGGCTGGGCGGGCAGCTGATGCAGGCCCTGTTCCGCAGCGGCCGCCAGGCCGACGCCCTCGCCACCTACCAGCGGCTCCGCCGGCAGCTGGTCGACGAGCTGGGCACCGACCCCGGGCCGCTGCTCCGGCAGGTGCACCAGCAGATCCTGGACGGCGAGGACGCAGCTCCCGAGGTACCGGCGAGGCCGGAACGGGCCGCCCGCCCGGCCGGTCGGACGAGCCGGCCGCCGGCGCGCGACACCGCCCCACCGCCGGGCAACCTGTTCCGGCGCCGGACCCGGTTCATCGGCCGGGACGAGGACGTGTCCCGGATCGCGGCCGCGGTGCGCACCACCCCGCTGGTGACCCTCACCGGGCCCGGCGGGGTCGGCAAGACGCGGCTGGCCGTCGAGGCGGCCGCACGCGCCCGGGGCGAGTTCCCGGACGGGGTGTGGATGTGCGAGCTCGCCCCGCTCGCCGACCTCGCGGCCGTGGGACACGCGATCGCCGCCGCCCTCGGGGTGCAGCAGCGGCAGGGGCTCGACATCGAGCAGACGATCACCGAGTACCTCGACGGCCGGGCGCTGCTGCTCGTCGTGGACAACTGCGAACACGTCCTGGACGCGACGGCCCGGGTGCTCGACCTGGTCGTGCGGCAGTGCGCTGCGGTGTCGGTGCTCGCGACGAGCCGGGAGGCGCTCGGCGTGGAGGGCGAGCAGATCTTCCCGGTGCGCCCGCTACCCGCCGGGGACGCCACCGCGCTGTTCGTCGAGCGGGCCCGGGCGCACCGGCCGGAGCTCCGGCTCGATCCGGACGCGGAGGCCGCGGTGTCCGAGATCTGCCGGCGGCTCGACGGCCTGCCGCTGGCCATCGAGCTGGCGGCCGCCCGGATGCGCATGATGACCGCCGCGGAGCTGGCGGACCGCCTCGACGACGGCCGCCTCGTCAGCGGTGGCGCGCGCGGTGCGTTGCCGCGGCAACAGAGCCTCGTCGCCGCGATCGAATGGTCCTACCGGCTCCTGTCGGAACCGGAGCGGGCGCTGTTCGCGCGGCTGTCGACCTTCGCGGGCGGGTTCGACCTCGCCGCGGCGCACGCCGTCTGTGCACGCCCGGGATCGACCGAGGCCGACGCCCTCGATCTCCTGACCGGTCTCGTCGACAAGTCGATGGTCGTCGTCGAGACCGCGCCGCGAGGGTCCCGCTACCTCGTCCTGGAGACGCTGCGCGCCTACGGGCGCGAGCGGCTCGGCGAGGCCGGCCTCGTCGGCCGGGTCGAGCGGCAGCACGCCGGCTACTTCACCGCGCTCGCCGAGCAGGGCGCCCGCGCCGTGCAGGGTGCCGACGAGCAGGCCTGGGTGGAGCGGATGCTGCCCGAGTACGACAACCTGCGCGTGGCGTTCGAGCGGGCCGTCGCGGACCGGGACGGCGACCTCGCGCTGCGGCTGGTCACGTCGCTGCCCGAGCTCGCGCACCTGCGGGTCGGCTACGAGTCCGCGCGGTGGGCCGAGCGGGCGCTCGACCTCGCCGAATCCAGCCACCCGCTGTTCCCCGCGGCGGTGGGCGCCGCGGCGCGAGGGGCCTGGAACCGCGCCGAGCACGCCCGGGCCCGGTCGCTGGCCGCGCTCGCCGGCGGTCGGGTGCCCGGTCGCGGCACCGGGCGCATCGCCTACCCCGCCGATGTGCTCGCCGACGTGGCGCTCTACGACGGCGACGCCGGTGCGGCCCTGCGGCACTACCGCGCCGAGGTGCTCCGCGCGCGCCGCGACGACGACACCGTCCGGCTGGTGTGGACCCTCTACTACGTCGCGGTCTGCCACGCCGTGCTCCGCGCCCCGGAGCACGGGCTACCCGCCGCGCGGGAGGCGGTCCGGGTGGCCGAGTCCACCGCCAATCCGTCCGCGCGGTCGATGGCGCGCTACGCGCTCGGTCTGGTGCTGAAGAAGGCCGATCCGGACCGGGCGCTCGCGCTGTTCGACGAGGCGGGTGAGCTGGCCGCCGCGGTGCGGAACTTCTGGTGGCACGGCATCGCGCTCATGGAGGCCGCCGCCACCCGTGCCGTCCACGCCGACGCCGGCCACGCCTGCGGCGCGCTCGTCGAGGTGCTCGACCACTGGGAGCGGGTCGGCGACTGGAGCCAGCAGTGGGTCGCCCTGCGCTACGCGGTGCGCCTGCTGGTGCGCGTCGACGCGCTCGACGACGCCGTCGCCCTGCACATCGCGATCCGTGCCGCGGGGAGACCGTCCCCACTTGACGCCGCCCGCGTCGCCGATCTCGCCCGCCGCCTTGGCGAGGCGCGCCACGCCGCCGCGGCGCGCACCGGATCCCGACTCTCGGGAGCCGGGGTGGTCGCCCACGCCCGGGCCGCGCTCGCTCGCCGTTCGTGACGACGGCCGCCTGACCAGCGCACTTCACGTGCTCCGAAGGAATCCACATGCGGCCGGGGGCAGGGTCGGCGACACCGAACCCGACCTCGGAGGACGACATGACCACCTCGATCGACCGCACCGCCGATCGCGAACTGAAGGCACGCCACCGGGCGCTGTGGGCCTCGGGCGACTACCCCGCGGTGGCCGCGGAACTGATCTCCCAGCTCGGGCCCGAGCTGGTGCGCGCGAGCGGCGTGCGGCCCGGGCAGCGCGTGCTCGACGTCGCCGCCGGTTCCGGCAACGCCGCCGTCCCGGCCGCCGCCCTCGGCGCCGACGTCACCGCGTCCGACCTGACCCCGGAGCTGTTCGACGCGGGTCGCCGGATGGCCGCCGAGCGCGGCGTCGACGTGGCCTGGGTGGAGGCGGACGCGGAGGCGCTGCCCTTCCCCGACGGCTCGTTCGACGTCGTCCTGTCCTGCGTCGGCGCCATGTTCGCGCCCCGCCACCAGACGGTCGCCGACGAGCTGCTGCGGGTGACCCGCAGCGGCGGCACCATCGGAATGATCAACTGGACCCCGCAGGGCTTCATCGGCAACCTCTTCCGCACGATGGCGCCGTACGCGCCGCCGCCGCCGCCCGGGGCGAGCCCGCCGCCGCTGTGGGGCGACGAGGAGCACGTCCGCGCGCTGCTCGGGGACCGGGTCACCGCGCTGGAGATGCACCGCCGGAGCGTCCGGATGGACCACTGCACCGAACCGGCCGAGTTCCGCGAGTACTGGAAGCGCAACTACGGGCCCACCATCGCCGTCTACCGGTTCAACGCGGACCGGCCGGAGCGGGTCGCCGACCTGGACCGCGACTTCCTGCAGTTCCTCACCACCTGGGCCGCACCCGACGGTACGGGCTGGGAGGCCGAGTACCTGCTCGTCACGGCGCAGAAGGCCTGAGGTGACCGCCGAAGCCCCCGCCCCGGCGACCGGCGGGCCGCAGCCCGTGCTCGCCGCCCTCGCCGCCCTCGCCGCGCGCATCGAGGAGACCCGCGCGGCGAGCGCGGCGCAGCGCCGGCTGCCCGATGACCTCGCCCGGGCTCTCGCCCAGGCCAGGCTGTTCGCGCTGCTCGTCCCGCGGGGGCTCGGCGGCCTCGAGCTCGACCCGCTCACCGCCGCCGACGTGGTGGAGGCGGCGTCCCGGATCGACGGCTCGGTGGGCTGGGCCGTCATGATCGGTGCCCAGTCGGCGTGGCACGCCGCGTTCCTGCCGCCGCCGGTCGCCGAGCGCGTCCTCGCCCCCGCCGCGACCCTGGCCGGGGTACTTCGGCCGGGCGGGCGTGCGGACGGCGTCGACGGGACCTACCGGCTGAGCGGGCGATGGCGCCTCGCCAGCGGCTGCACCTACGCCGACCACCTCTACGGGACGTTCCTCGTCGAGGGGCGGCCGAACGGGGCCCGGCCGCACCCCGAGTTCCGGTTGGCCTTCGTGCCCGCTGCTGCGGCGACGATCCTCGACACCTGGCGCTCCGTCGGGCTGCGTGCCACGGGCAGCCACGACTTCACGCTGCAGGACGTGATCGTCCCCGAGGAGTGGACCGCGCCGCTGCCGGCACCGGGCACGGCGCCGCACGACGGCCCCCTGTACCGCGACGGGTACCAGAACCTCGTCTTCGCCCTGCAGGCCGCGCACGCCCTGGGCGTGGCGCGCGGCGCGTCCGACGCCTTCACCGAGCTCGCGGCGACGACCGTGCGGTGGATGAGCGGGGCGGTGCTGCGGGATCACCCCGCGGTGCAGGCGCGCGTCGCCGATGTCGAGGCTCGGGTGGGCTCGGCTCGGGCGTGGCTGCGGGAGACGGTCACCGACACGTGGGACACGATCCTGGTCGGCGATCCGCCCGGCCCGGCGCAACGGGTCCGCATGCGGCTGGCGATCACCCACGCCATCACCACCGCCGTCGCCGCGACCGATGCCCTGCACCGGGCCGCGGGGGCGGCTGCGGTGGCCGAGGACCACCCGCTGCAGCGACGCTTCCAGGACCTGCGCGCCGCCGGGGCGCACATCCAGGCCGCGCCCACCATCCTCGAACTCACGGGTGCGCGGCTGCTCGGTGCCGAGGCGGTCCCGTCACCGCTCTTCTAGATCTCGAGGTGGCGCTCGACGGCCTGCTCGCTCAGGGAAGGTCTCGCCGCATGACCAGGCGCGGCATCCCGCCGGCGACGGCGTCGGTGGTACCGACGACCCGGAATCCCGCTCGTTCGAACATGGACCTGGTCCCCACGAACGCCATGGTGAGGTCCATCCGTCCCGGAGGGTCCACCGGATACGCCTCCACGGCGGGCGCGCCGTGCGAGGCGGCGTAGGCGACCGCTCCGTCGATCAGGGGTGCGGTCACGCCCTGCCGACGGTGGCCGGAGCGGACCACGACGCACACGATGCTCCATACCGGCAGGTCGTCGATCGGACGGATGAGTCGCGAGGCGGCCAGCCGCGTGATCTCGGTGCGGGGGCCGATGTTGCACCATCCCACCGGCTCGCCGTCGCGGTAGGTCACCACCCCCGGAGGATGGTCCCGCTCGCACAGGCGGCGCATGGCCTGCTCACGGCTCCCGCCGCCGAGCCTCTCGATCTCACCGACCCGCAGCCGGTGCGACAGGCACCAGCAGTGATTGGCGCGGCGGGTGCGGTTGACGACGTCGGCGAAGTCGTCGAAGCGGTCCGGTGTCACCGGGTGCGTCTGCCACGTCATGGCGGGGCGAGGCCCGCCGCCGCGGTCTGTTGCGTCGCGACGGGGCCGGCTCAGAGCCACCGTCGGACGCGCGACCGGTAGTCGAGGTAATCCGCGCCGAACCTCTGCGCGAGGTAGACCTCCTCCGGCTCGATCACCCATCGGAGGGTGGCGAGGACGGACAGCGGCACGGCGATCAAGGGCCACCACGAGTGGGCCCAGAGGGCGGCACCGAGGCAGGCGACGACGTGCCCGGTGTACATGGGGTTGCGGCTGATCCGGTATGGCCCGGTGGTGACGAGCCGGGTGACCGGGCGATGCGGCACGACGGTCGTGCGATGGCGCAGCACGGTCGCGGTGCCGGACAGGCTGAAGCCGACGCCGCCCGCGACGAGCGCCACGCCCGCGGCGGTCATCGCCGAGTGCCCGCCGAGCGGCAGCGGCAGGACCCGGTGCACGAGCAGGCCTGCGACCAGCGGGACGGCGAACAGCAGCGGCGGGAGCGGGAACCGGACGGCCGCACCACGGGTGGGGACCGTGGGCACGTTCACCGCTGCGCCCGGCTCGACAGCAGCGCCCCGCGGGCGTCGAGAACGTCGAGGCGCTGCACGACGGGCTCGGTCTCCGGTCGCGCTCCGCCGAACGCGCGGTCGACGGCGGGGTGGATGCGCTCGTCGAAGGCTCGCCTGCAGGCCTGCTCGGACTCCCACACGTCGATGTAGCGCAGGCCGCCGTCGGAGCGCCGGACGCACAGATGCAGCAGCGAGCCCGCCAGTGGCTCCGGCCCGATCTCCTGAAGGATCTTCTCGTAGAGCTCCGGTCCGATCGGTACGTCCTGGATGTACGCGTAGACCATCTCGGCCCCCTCAAATCGGCCCGAATACCGTACGGGCGAATGCGTTAAGGTTGGACCTCGTGGCCGAGGACGTCAAGCCCCGCCGGCGTTACCACGCCCCGCAGCGGGCCGAGCGGGCCGCCGCCACCCGGCGCGCGGTGCTCGATGCCGCCTACGAGCTGTTCACCCGCCGCGGATACGCCGGGACCACCGTCGCCCAGATCGCCGAGCGGGCCGGGGTCAACGTGGACACCCTCTACGCCGCGGTCGGCCGCAAGCCGGCGCTCCTGCGGGAGGTCGTGGAGACCGCGATCTCCGGCCAGGACCGGGCCGTGCCCGCCGAGGAGCGCGACTACGTGCGGGCCATCCGCGCCGCGGCGACGGCCGGCGAGAAGATCGACCTCTATGCGGGTGCACTCGCCCGGATCGCCCCGCGGACCGGGCCGGTCTTCCGGGCGCTGCGCGATGCGGCCACGCGCGACCCCGACTGCGCGGCGCTGCACACCGAGATCACCCGGCGACGGGCCGCGAACATGCTGCTGTTCGCGGTCGACCTGCGCGCGACCGGCGAGCTGCGCGCGGACCTGACCGACGACGAGGTCGCCGACATCGTCTGGAGCATGAACGCCGCCGAGTACTACAACCTGCTCGTGGACGACCGAGGCTGGACGCCGCAGCGCTACGGCGCCTTCCTCGCCGACGCCTGGCGTCGCCTCCTTCTCCGCTGACCTGTGGTGGTTCCCGCCTACTCACCGACGAGGTCGGAGCCGCCGCGCCGGCACGCGTGGCGGCCGCCCCGAGACCGGTGCCCGGTCGTCACGTGTCCTCGGGTGGAAGGCAGCCACTGCGGGGTGCTACCGCCATGGGTCGGTGATCTCCCGCAGGTCGGTGAGGATGCACCGGAGCTGCGTCATTCGGCGCACGCCGAGGTGCGCGGTCCACTCGGCCTCGACCTGCGCGACGATCCCGCGTGAGACCTCCACGCTGCGTGCGCCCCGCTCCGCGATGCGCACGAGCCGGGCCCGGCCGTCCGCGGGGTCGGGCACGCGCTCCACGTAGCCCGCACGCTCGAGCTGGTCGACAAGGAAGCCGGCGCTCTGCTTGGTGATCCCGGCCTGCGCAGCAAGGTCCGTCAGCCGGCTGCCGGCGGGCGCGATGCGCTGGAAGACCCGCGCCTGCGCCGGGGTGAAGTCGTCGAAGCCTGCCGCTGCGAGCCCCTCGAATACCCGGGTCTCCATCGCGCGGTAGGGCAGGAGCAGCAGCACCCCGACGTTCAGCGCCTCGATCATGCTTGACGATCCTAGCAAATCGTAAGACACTCTGACTTTCTAGTCAGTCGTTCTGACGAAACGAGGTGCGCTGTGGACCGCGACGAGAAGTGGAGGGTGATCGCCGGGCAGCGTCGCGCCCTGGCCGACCTCCTCGCCGGGCTCGACGAGGAGCAGTTGGAACGGCCGTCGTTGTGTGCGCAGTGGCGGGTGAAGGACGTCGCGGCACACATCGTGCTCACGCCGCAGTCGCCGGGGATCGTCCGCATCCTGGCCGGCGCGCTTCGCGCCCGCGGCGACTTCGACGCGCTCAACCGGGACATGGCGGTCGCGCACGCCGACCGGCCGCCCGCCGAGCTCGTCGCCCAGCTGCGGGCGCTGGCCGACAGCCGGCGCAAGCCGGCCATCACCACGCTCGACAACCTGCTGTTCGACACGCTCGTGCACATACAGGACGTGGCCGTGCCGCTGGGGCTCACCGCCGTCATGCCTCTCGACGCCGCCCGGGAGGGCGCTGAACGAGTCTGGCGGATGGGATGGCCATTCTGGGCTCGGCACCGACTGCGCGGACTGCGGCTGTCCGCCACCGACGTCGACTGGTCGGCCGGTGCCGGCGCCGAGGTCCGCGGACCGATCCAGGCGCTGCTACTTCTGGTCACGGGCCGGACCGAGGCCGTGCTCGCACAGCTGGACGGGCCGGGGGCGGAGCGGCTTGCGACTCCGGGCGCGTCCGGCTTCCGTGAAGGTCCTGCAGGATCGCGCCGGCGACCAGGCAGCGGTCGATCGGGAGGTTCGTCACGACCGGAACCTCGGCCGCCGTGACGATCTCCTGCCACGGGCAGGTGACTCCACCCACTGACCATGTGCTGTCGCAGTACCACAGAGCGGGTCGCGTACGAGGGGACCTGGACCGAGACCTCGACCGCAAATTCGGGCGGGGTCGTTCGCCTCGCTCGGCGTCCCCGTCGCGTGGACGGCGATCGCCGTCACCGTCCTGACCGAGGGTCTGCGGCGGTCGCCGGATTGCGGACGAGGGCCCGGGGCTACCGCCCGGTGTTGTCGACATGCTGATGGGCCGCGGCGTCGGGAACGCCGACGCGGGCGGCACCGGGCTGGGGCTGCACTCAGTCGCCAGCTCGTTGAGGGGGAGGGCGGCGCGTTGTCGCTATGGACGGTGGAGGAGCCACACGGCTGTCTCGCCCGAGTAACGGTGCCCGCACCGGACTTGCCGTCCTACCGCACCGCTTGAGCTCCGGGAGCGCCTGGCCCGTTCCGCGGCAACCGCTACTCGGTCGGCCCCGGCCACCGGCGTGACGGTGACCGTCACCCACCGGACCGGGCACGCGACTCTGGACCTGGTCACGCGCGCGGGGGTGGTGCTGGCCCGGCACCCGGGCACCCGGCCGCCCGGACTCGGCCGGCGCGGTGGCCCGCCACGACGAACACGTCGCCGCGGTCGAGCGCGCCGTGTTGGCCGCGTTCAGCGATCGGACCCGTCTCGGCCGTTAGCGCCGGACGTTCGCAGCGTTCCCACCGGGCCGGCGCAGCGACGGGCTGAGGACCACGGGGAGTTGTGCTCGTCCGGCCGACCAGTGGAAGCAGGACCCTTCCGGGTAGTCGACGCGCTCAAGGCCACGCGGGCCGAGATCGTCGGTCGACCGCCTACGGCGGAGCGGCGTTCCGCACCGGGACGACCGAGCTCGCCGCCGGCGTCGAGCCGACCGTCGCCGATGCCGGGGACGCGGCCATCGCCACGTGGTACGAGCTCAGGCCGACCGTTTCCTGGCTCGCTGACCGCGCGCCTGGCGACGCGAGACCCGAGCGTGGTCGGGGTCGTGGTTACGCTCGCGGGTGTGCGGATCGCAGTGGTCGGGGCCGGCGTCGTCGGGCTGTCCGTCACCGCCCGGCTTCTCGCGCGCGGCGCGGACGTCACCTGCTACGAGCGCTCCGGCTCGGTGATGGGCGAGCGGTCCGCCGGCTCGTCGCGGATCTTCCGCCTCGCGCATCCGACCCCCGCGCTGGTGCGGCTGGCCCAGCGTTCCCGAGCCGGGTTCGGCCAGTGGGAGGCGGCCGCCGGCGGGCGCATGGTCGGCACCCAGAAGTGCGCGTTGAGCCTCACCGATCTGGCGGTGTGGGCGTCCGCGATGGAGAACGCCGGCGCGCCGTTCGAGGTGATCGACGGGCCATCGGAGCGGCTGCGCGTGCCGGCCGTCAAGCCGCCGGCGGCCGCGCTCGTGGACCCGTCCGGCGGGGTGATCGACGTCGACGCCGTGCGCGTCCACCTCGTCGCGCAGGCCGGGCACACGGTCGTGCACGAGCCCGTCCACGCCGTCGACGACGCCGGTTCGACGTGGAGCCCGAGCGGCCGAGCGGTGTTCGACGCCGTCCTCATCGCCGCGGGTGCCGGGACGCCGCCACTGGCCGAGCAGGTCGGGATCTCCGTGCCGAGCACGCTGGCCCACCACGTCCGCTTCACGTTCCCGATCGCGGACACCCGCGCCTGGCAGTGCTGGATCGACAAGCCTGCCGACGGGCTGGGTACCTACCAGCACCAGAGCGAGCCCGGGACCTGGGCGGTTGGCGGCTCCCTCGACCCGTCGAAGGTCGCCTGGGAGGTCGGGCGCCACGCGGCCACGGAGGCGTCCCGCGAGGCCGTCACCGCGTACGTGCGCGAGCACCTCGTCGTCGAGCCGACGGTTCTCGAGAGCCTTCACTGCACGACTGTGTCCGGCCTCGGAGACGGCTTCACCGTCCACCGGAGCGGATCGGTGGTCACGATCTCCGGCGAGAACCTGTTCAAGCTCGCGCCGCTGCTCGGCGAGGTGCTGGCGGACGCGTGCCTCGCCGGCTCGACGCCGACGGTCGAGGAGCTCGCGGTGACCGCGTGACCGTCAAGCCGGCGCCGGCGCGGCCCGGCCGCGGCCGGCGACGATCAGTCCCGCCTCCCGTAGCAGGCCGACGGCGCGCGTGACGGTGCGACGGAGACGCAGTGCGGCGGCGAGCTTCTCGGACGGCGTTCTGGCCGCCGCCCGGGCGGGGTCGGGCCGCGGCATGAGATCCGCGATCGCCTCGCCGCGCGGTGGTCGACCTCGGCGACCCACGCTGCGTAGAAGCGCAGCGTCGTCGCTCCGCCGGAGCCGTGACCGAGGCGCATCAGGGGCGTTCGAGCCGTCGGGCACGCCGGGAGAACACCAACGGTCCGGGCGTGGCTGCGCTCGACGCTCATCTGACGCCGGTCAGGATCGAGGTCGGTCCACCGCAGCGCGCACATATTGCCGCGGAGGCAACCGGTGACCATGGTCAGCCAGAGGAACAGCCCCCACGCCGGGCCGGACCACGCCTCGTTGAGGAGTGTGACGACCCCTCGGTCGGCGGTGGATCCGGATCGGGCCGTTCGAGGGCCGGCGACGCGGGGAACGTCGCCTTGTTCTTGCCGAGGAAGTGCCAGTGCACCGCCCGGTCGAGGGCCCGTGGAATGAAGTGGATCTGCCGTCCGTGCCGACGACGAGGAAAACCCGCTCTCGCAGATCGAAGCGGGCGGCGAGGGGATCAACATGAGGCGGCGTCGGTGGTGATCATCGTCGAGCCGCAGTGGAAGCCGAGCACCGAGGAGCAGGCGATCGCCCGCGCGCACCGGATGGGGCAGGTTCGGACGGTGCAGGTGCACCGGCTGCTGGCAAGGGACAGCATCGACGAGCGGATCCGTGAGATCCAGTACGGCAAGCGGCTGCTGTTCGACCACTTCGCCCGCCGCAGCGACGCCAAGTAGGCCGACCGCCGGGCCGTCGACTCCTCCGAGCACCGGCCCGCAGCGCTCGACGGCGAGACTATCCCGGTGGCGCAGCGGGTCCTGCCCGCGGAGCGGCTCCGGTTGGGGCTCGACGATCGGTGACCCCATGCCGCTACTCGCCTCGCGCTCACCACCCGCGGCGCCCCGTTCGAGATCGGCGTCCGCCGTCGCGACCCAGTCCGGCGGGCCGACCTGACCTGGTGCCCCCGGCAGGATTCGAACCTGCGACACACGGTTTAGGAAACCGATGCTCTATCCCCTGAGCTACGAGGGCGTGCGGGGCGATCGTAGCTGGTCGGGCCGGTTGGCTTGCCTCGGCCACGACGGCTGGCCTCACGCCGGTGACGGGCTGGTCCGTGAGGGCCCCGCGTTCGTCACCGGGCGCAGCGGGGCCCGTGTCTCGGTCGAGGGAGCGGCTTTACAGTGGACTGGCGAACCTTGTCCCACCTGCGGCGGATCCACAGACACCCCCGCTGCGTCCGCATATAGTCCGCACGCGGTCCCTACATCCCACCCGGCTCCCCTCGTACTGGCCGCTCTGCTCGTCGCGGCGGTCGGGTCAAGGGTGTCCGGAGGACATCGCGGAGCGACGGCGAAGCCGCCCTTGATGCGGCCGGCTCGGCGTGGATGATGATTCGGCCGAGGGAGCATACGCACTTCTACGCTTCGAGTTCTTTGCTGTCGTACACGGGTGGCCGCGAGCGAGCCGATGTGGGCAAGACTCCCGCAAGATGGCAGGATCTGTCATATGTCGATCAATGGCCCTGTTTCGGACGAGATCGCGCGACTTACACGCGGCGAGTACATACCCACAGCCAACGGGCACTATTACGATCGGGATGCGGCAAACTTTGTTGAGCTCGCATTCGACCTAGGAATACGCCCTCGCCGACTTATGCGAGAAAGGATTGGACGGCGATGGCACCGACCGACAGGAAAGACGAAGATCGTCCTGGATGGGACGTCGTATTTCGGTTGGCCTATCGCCCCGGGGCTGATCATTGGCCATAGGGGCCATTACCTGCGCCCGATTCTCGTCTTTGACGAACAGTTTCGCAGAAGACTCGTTACTGGCTACACCGAGTGTAGAGGAGGGTACCGTCCATCCTGGGATCCATGGACCCTTGAACTTGAGGACTTGACCGTGGCGGGGCCAGTCGAAGTACAAGTTGTGACCCTCCTGGCGGAATACATCATCAACATTGGCATTACGAGACCATGGAAGGAGCCCTTAGAGGGTGGCGCAATCTTCGCCGTCGACTGACACCTCATAAGAATCTCATCCGTCGAATAACCACCACCCGATGGCGCCCGCAACAACGATTATGAACCACGAATTCACTGAGATTGCCGCATTGGAAAATACTCCGATCACCGCGGCGATAGCAGTAGGAATCGCGCCGAGTAGGGCCATAGCCCCGTCGCCCTGCACGAATGCGCCCGCCAGGAAGAAGGCGCCTGCCGCACCCGCTATCATAAATGCGGCGTCCAACATCGACCCTTTCACTCGGCACCCGAGGGGGGCTTACGAGGCGAGATTATCGGACTGGCGCCGTCGGCGGTAGCAGCAATGGGGGTCGTGACGTAACCCGATCTTCAATCT
>DATLGI010000223.1:0-14063 GCA_035540535.1 Pseudonocardia sp. | reverse complement strand
GCCGCACCCTGCTCGACCTCACCCGCTCCGCTCCCGAGGCGGCCCGGCGGGTGGTGACGCTCTGCCCGGACGTCAGCTCGTCGACGAACCTCGGCGGCTGGGTCAACAAGGTCGGCGTCTGGTCGGCGCGCGAGCGGGTGGACTGGTTCGCCGACGACCCCGAGACGATCCTGCACTGGCGCGAGCGGCCGACCGGCCAGCACCTGGAACTGGGGATCGCCGAGACCAACCTCGTCGGCCTGCTCGGCGAGTTCGGGGCGACGTGGAGCCGGTGGGGGCAGCCGCTGCTGCCGATCGGGGTCATGTACGACCCGTTCGTCGAACGCGCGCTGGAGCCGTGGTCGTTCGGGATCTACGCGGGTGGCCAGTCGATCCTGGTGGGCACCCCGTCGGGGGTGTCGCTGGCGCCGGAGGGCGGCGCGCACCAGTCGATCACCACGCCGTCGGTGGGGCTGGAGCAGCCCGGCTGCGTCAGCTACGAGCCGGCCTTCGCGATCGACGTCGAGTGGACGCTGCTGGCCTGCCTCGCCCGGCTGGGCCGCCCGGACGGGACGTCGGCGTACCTGCGGCTGTCCACCCGGCCGGTGGACCAGACCCTCGCCGCGGTGCCCGCCGACCCGGCCGCGCGGGAGCGCCGCCGCCGCCAGGTCGTCGCCGGCGCCTACGCCCTGCGCCGGGCGGACCGGCCGGCGCTGACGGTCGTCGCCATGGGCGCGCTGGTGCCCGAGGCGCTCGCCGCCGCCGACCGGCTCGGCGCGGCCGGGCACGCCTGCGACGTCGTGTGCGTGACCAGCGCGGGCCTGCTGTTCGACGCCGTGCAGGCCCGTGGCGGCCGCGCCGGGGGGGAGAGCTGGGTGCTCGACGCCGCGTTCCCGGCGCACCGGGCCGCCCCGATGGTGACGCTGCTCGACGGGCACCCGCACACGCTCGCCTTCCTCGCCGGGATCAACCGGGTGCGCGCCGCGCACCTCGGCGTCTCCCGGTTCGGGCAGTCCGGCGACCTCGCCGAGGTGCACCGTCACCACGGCATCGATGCCGACGCGGTGGTCGCGGCCGGGCTGGACCTGGTGGAGTAGGCGGCCGGCGCGCGGTCAGCCGGCCCCGCCCGGTCCCTCGTCCTGCTCGGCGAGGAACTTCTCCACCTCCGCCGCCAGCTCGTCGGCGCTGGGCAGCTCGCCGCCCAGCCCGGCGGCGGGCGGGCTGCCGCGCCCGGCGGCCACGGAGTCGTACTGCCGCTCCAGCGCGGCCACGACCTGCGCCACCTCCTCGGACGACGCCACCTGCGCGGTGATCGCCGCCGCGGCCCGTTCCGCCGCCGCGGCGAGCGACTCGGTGGGCAGGTACAGGCCGGTCGCGAGGCCGACGTGGTCGAGCAAGACCCGCGCCACCTGCGGGTACTCCGCCCGGGCGAGGTAGTGCGGCACGTGCGCGGCCACCCCCATGGCGTCGTGCCCCTTCTCGCCGAGCCGGAACTCGACGAGCGCCGCGGCGCTTCCCGGCACTTCGACGGTGCCGAACCAGGCCGGGTTGCCCTCGGTCAGCTCCGACCGGGTGCCGTGCACGGTGACCCCGAGCGGCCGCGTGTGCGGCACCGCCATCGGGATCCCGGTCATGCTGACCACGAGGCGGACGCCGAGCGTGTCGACCAGCGCGGCCACGGCGGCGGCGAACCGCTCCCACTGCACATCGGGCTCCGGCCCGGCGAGGAGCAGGTAGCGCGTGCCGGCGGTGTCGGTGAGCTGCACGACGTCGAGGGCAGGGGGCGTGTAGGCGGCCCACCGGTCCGTCTCGAAGCGCAGCGGCGGGCGCCGCGAGCGGTAGTCCACGAGCTGGTCGACGTCGAACCGCGCCACCGTGCGGGCCTCGCGCCCGTCCCGCAGGGCCGCCACCGCCAGCCGGGCGGCGTGCCCCGCGTCGACGAAGCCCTCCAGCGCCATGACGAGCACCGGCCCGTCCAGCTCCGGGATGTCCGCCTCCAGGGTGTACAGGTCCGCGGGGTCCAGCATGCTCCCACCTCCGACGCACTCGACCGGCGTGCCCGGTCCACGGGGTACAACGTGACTCCGCCCCCACAGCATCCCGTCGTCGCGATCGAGCGCGCACGATGGGTGCTGCCATGGGAGCGCGGATCTGGGTCGTGTGGGCGGTGGGGCTGGCCGCCTACCTCGTCGGGGTGATGCACCGCACGTCGTTCGGGGTGGCCGGACTCGTCGCGGCGGACCGGTTCGACGCCGCGCCCGCCGTGCTGTCCGGCTTCGTCGTGCTGCAGCTGCTGGTGTACGCGGCGCTGCAGGTGCCCGCGGGCCTGCTGCTGGACCGGTTCGGCGCCCGCGGGCTGGTCGCCGCCGGCGCGCTGACGATGGCGGCCGGGCAGGCGCTGCTGGCGGTCGCCACCGAGCTGCCGCTGGCGATCACGGCCCGCGTCCTCGTCGGGATCGGTGACGCGCTGACGTTCCTCAGCGTCCTGTCCGTGGTCGTCGCGTGGTTCCCGCCCCGTCGGGTGCCGCTGATGACCCAGCTCACGGGCCTGCTGGGGCAGCTCGGGCAGGTGCTCTCGGCGATCCCGCTGGCCGCGCTGCTCTACGGCCCGGGCTGGACGCCCGCGTTCGTCGCGGCGGCGGCGCTGGGCCTGGTGGTCGCGATCGCCGTCGTCGCGGTACTGCGCGATCGCCCGCCCGGCAGCCCAACTCCCAGCCGCACGGCCACGCCGCGGGAGGTGCTCGCCGGGTTGCGCTCGTCGTGGGCCGAGCCCGGCACCCGGTTGGGGTTCTGGTCGCACATGGGCACGCAGTTCTCCGGGACGGTGTTCGCGCTGCTGTGGGGCGTGCCGTACCTCGTCGCCGGGCAGGGCCGCACGCCCGGGACGGCGAGCGCGCTGCTGACGCTGTTCGTCGTGGCCGGGGTGGCCGCGGGTCCGCTGTTCGGCGAGTTCACCGCCCGGCACCCGATGCGGCGATCCTGGCTGGTGATCGCCGTGATCGTGGCCACCGTGGCGGCGTGGACGGCCGTGCTGCTGGTGCCCCCGCCTGCGCCACTGTGGCTGCTGGTGCTGCTGGTGGTGGTGCTCGCGACGGGCGCGCCAGGGTCGGTGGTCGGGTTCGACTACGCGCGGACGTTCAACCCAGCCGACCGGCAGGGCACCGCGGTCGGCATGGTCAACGTCGGCGGGTTCCTCGCGTCGCTGCTGGTGGCCCTGGCCGTCGGGGTGGTGCTCGGCCGCGTCGGTGCCGGCGCCTTCACCCCGGAGTCGTTCCGCGTCGCCTGGACCGTCCAGTACGCCGTGTGGGCCGTCGCGCTGGGCGGGGTGCTGCTGGCGCGGCGGCGCGCGCGGCGGAAGCTGGCCGCGGGCGGGGTGACGGTGCGGCCGCTGCGCGAGGTGCTGGCCGAGCGGCGGCGCGCCCGCCGGTGATCCTTCTCCGGTGACGGACCGTCGCCGCACGGGGGTACACCGTCACCCCGTAGTGGAAACGACTACCGTTCCTCCGACCGGACTGGCGGGACACATCGGAGGGGTGCGCGTGCGGATCGCGTTCGTCGGCAAGGGCGGCAGCGGCAAGACGACGACGGCGGCGATGGTCAGCCGCTACCTGGCCGAGCTGGGTCGCCCGGTCCTCGCGGTGGACGCCGACATCAACCAGCACCTGGGCCAGGCGCTCGGCCACGACGGGCCGCCGCCGCGCGCGCTGGGCGCGGACCTGCCCTGGCTCAAGGAGTACCTCCGCGGCACCAACCCGCGCATCCCCTCGGCCGACGCGATGATCAAGACGACGCCGCCCGGTCGTGGCTCCCGGCTGCTGGACCTGCGCCCGGACGGCGAGCTGCTGGCGCGGTACACCGCCACCGCCCCGGGCGGGGTCCGTTACCTCGTCACCGGCGAGTTCGACGAGGCCGACATCGGCGTGGCCTGCTACCACTCGAAGACCGGCGCGGTGGAGCTGTGGCTCAACCACCTGCTCGACGGGCCGGGGGAGTACGTCGTCGTCGACATGACCGCGGGCGCCGACGCGTTCGCCTCCGGGCTGTTCACCCGCTTCGACCTGACCGTCCTGGTCTGCGAGCCCACCCGCCGCGGCGTCGGCGTCTTCCGGCAGTTCGCCGAGCACGGCGCGCGGCACGGCATGGCGCTGCGCGTGCTGGGCAACAAGGTCACCGACGCCGACGACGCCGCCTACCTGCGCGAGCAGATCGGCGACGCGCTGCTGGGCTGCATCGGGCACTCGGCCTGGGTACGTGCGGCCGAGCGCGGTGAGCCCGCCCCGCTCAACCGGCTGGAGCCGGAGAACCTCGCGGTGCTGGACGCGCTGCTCACCGCCCTCGACGGGCGTGAGCGGGACTGGGCGACCTACCACCGCGACACCGTCGAGTTCCACCTGCGCAACGCCGCGGCCTGGGGCAACCGCGCCGTCGGCGCCGACCTCGCGGCACAGATCGACCCGGAGTTCGTCCCGGGCCCGGTGGCGCTGCGCGCCCCGTGAGCACACCCCCTCACCGATCCGGAGGTTCCATGTCCCTCGACGTCCCCGCCCCCGTCCTCGACGCCGCCGCCCGCGGCGAGCTGGACGACGCGCAGTTCGTGGCCGTCGTCCGCGACTCCCTGCCCTACGCCTGGCAGGTCGTGTCCGCCGCCGCCGACGACCGGGTCGCCCGGCCGGACGCGCCGTTCGGCGAGCACGAAGTGCCGCCGCCGTCGGAGGCCGAGCGCGGGCAGCTCCTGCGGGCGCTGGCCAGCAACGCCATCCGCGGCGCGCTGGAGCGGCACTTCGGAGTGGTGCTGGCCTTCCAGAACTGCCACCGCGTCGCCGCGTTCGCCCCGGCCGCGGTCGACTCGCCGGTCTACCGCGAGTTCATCTCGCCGCGCGAGCAGGTGCTCAACCAGAGCCCGGAGCTGCGCGACTGCTGAGCGCGGGTGCCGGGTGCTCACGGTCGTCGCCGCGGACCACGGGCACCCGGCACCGCGGGCCGGGTTCAGTCGTCGTGCCAGCGCGGGGACGTCGTGCGCGGCGGGGTCAGCGCCGCCGGAACCCGTACCAGGTGCGGCACCCCGGAGCGTACGGCGGCCGACAGCGCGCCGGGCAGGTCGGCGATCCGCTCGACGCCCGTGGCGGCGAGCCCGAACGCCGCGGCGAGGGCGAGGAAGTCGGGTGTCACCAGGTTGGTTCCGGCCCGCGGCGAGCCGGCACGGTCCTGGTCGAAGCGCAGCATCCCGTAGCCCGCGTCGTCGACGACGAGCACGGTGACGGGCAGCCGCTCCTGCACCAGCGTCGCGAGCTCCCCGAGGGCCATCGCGAGCCCGCCGTCGCCACAGACGGCGATCACCGGCAGCCCGGCCGCGGCCGGGCCGATCGCGGCCGGGAGCCCGAAGCCGAGCGTGCCCCACCCGACGGGGTAGGCGAGCCGGCGCGCAGCGGGGGCGCTCGCGTACCCGCCGACCCAGTAGCCGGCCACGGCCATGTCGCAGACCAGCACCGTGTCCGGCGTCCTTGCCGCCTGCACCGCCTCGACGAGCGCCACCGCCTCGGCGGTGGCCGGGTCGGCGCGCAGCCGGTCGAGCACCGCGGCCCGCAGCCCGGTCGGGGCCCACGGCTCGTGCGCCGGCAGCCGTTCCCGCAGCCCGGCGAGCGCCGTGCCGAGCGACCCGACGACGGCGGCGTCCGCCGGCCACTCGCGCGGCGGCGGTGCGGCGGGATCCGCGGTCACCAGCAGGGCCGGGCGCGGCATCGTCCAGTTCCGGGTGTTCATGCCGTCGAGGTCGCCGCCGACGGCCAGCAGCACGTCGGCGCCGCCGATCAGGGCCGCGACCTCGGGCTCGTGCGGCGGCACGCCGACGGCGAGCGGGTGATCCGTCGGGGGGCAGCCGCGGCCTCCGTAGCTGCTGACCGCCGGCGCGCCGAGGTGCGTGGCCAGTGCCGCGACGGCGTCGGCGTCCCCGACAGCAGCGGCACCCACCCACATCACGACGCGCTGCCCCGCGAGCACCGCCGCGGCGGCGTCCAGGGCGGCGCCGGTGGGCAGCGGGTCGGGCTCCTCGGCCCGCGCGGGCGCCCGCACGGCGGCCTCGCCCAGCACGTCGGCCGGGACGTCGAGGTACACCGGGCCCCGCGGCGGCGTGGTCGCGGCGGCCACGGCGGCATCGAGCGCGGCGCCGACCTCGTCCGCGGTGCGTGGCGTGAACACGGCCTTGGCCAGCGGCCGGAAGAGCCCGGCCTGGTCGCGGGACTCGTGCAGCACACCGCGGACCCGGCCCGGCCGGCGCAGCGCCTGCGGGATCTCCGACGCGACCAGCAGCACCGGCGAGCCCGCGGCGGCCGCCTCGCCGAACGCCGCGACGGCATTCGCGGCCCCCGGCCCGGTGGTGACGACCGCGCCCGCGAGCCCGCCCGTGCTGCGCGCCAGGCCGTCCGCGGCGTAGACGGCGGCCTGCTCGTGCCGGACGACCAGCGGCGCCGGCCGGGCCGTCCGCCAGAACGCGAGGTTGTGCACGCCGGGCAGCCCGAAGACGGGCGCGCCGTCGCGCTGCAGGTACTCCAGGACGAGCTCGGCCACGATCACGCCGGCAGCCTACGGAGCGGACGGTCCCCGACCGGCCGTTGCCCATGCCGCCGAGTGGTTGCCACAACGCGCCCGGGTCGGGGTGACGAGGGGACGGTGATGGCGCTGCCGGTCCGCGTCGAGGGCTCGGACACCCCCGCCCCGACATGGAGTCATGTCGGGGTCGACCCGGCGGTATAGACCCCGACACGCTTCCATGTCGGGCCGAAGGCGGTACCCGCGCTGACCGGGTTCACGCCGCGAGCCGGCAGCGGGCGAGCAGGTACTGGCGGATCCGGGCGTCGGCCTCCGCGGCCTCCTGCGCCTTCTGCACGGAGGTCGGGTCGCTCAGCGCGGCAGTGGCGTCGCCGCCGGTGGCCTCGTACACCGAGAGGGAGGCCTCCTGGGCGGCGGCGATCAGCTCGAGGTCGGCGCGCTGCTCCTCGGGCGCGGACTCCACCATCTGCGTGGTGGACGCGCGCAGCGGCTCCAGCACGGCCTGGATCTCCTCCGCGGGCCGCGGCGCCTCGCCGGCCCTGGCGAACTCGTTGAACGCGGCACCCGCCTGGATGTGGCTCTCCGCCGCCTCGCAGAAGTTCGCGGCGGCCTCGACCTGCTCGGTGACCTCCTCCACCTGCTCCTGCGGTACCCCCTCGATCTCGGGGACGTCGGGGGCGTCCCCGCCGCAGCCGGTCAGGACGGTGGCGGCGACCAGGGCGATGAGGGCGATGCGGGACGTCCGGCCCACGGGCGGTCTCCTCGGTTCGGGGGTTCGCGCCGGCGGCGTCGCCGGCACGGCCCGGGCGACCCGCGGCCGGCCGAGCGCCGCCACCCTAGGATGCGCCGTGTACGGTGCGTACACCGACCCCTACCCTGCGCCACCACGGCGGAGGGCGCGGCGTCAGCAGTTCGTGGCGACGTAGGAGCGCACCCGCTCGGCCGCCTCGGTGTACTCGGGGGCGCCCAGGCGGTCCGCGAGCTCCTCGTCCAGCGCGGCCGGCCCGCCCGCCTCCAGCGCGTCGAGTTGGATCGTGGCGGCCTCGATGGACCGCTCGACGTCGATCCGGATCTCTCCGGGCGCGGCGCGGACCACCTCCTGGTTGGCCCGGCGCACCGGGGGGATGAGCTCCTGCAGCTCGCCCGTGTCGGCGCCGCGCGACAGCAGGGCGTTGAGCGGACGCACGGCCGCGGCGGCGTCCTGGGTGGCGGCGCAGAACGGGCTCGCCGGCGCCGGCGGTTCGGCCCGGGTGGAGCGCGGGTCGGTGTCGGCGAGGGACCCGCCGCACCCGGAGAGCAGCACGAGCCCGGCCACGAGGCCCGCTACCCGCGACGGCTGGCGCATCGGTCTCCCTCCGCCGGTGGAAGCCCGCACCCTAATGCGGGCCGGAGACGGTGCCGCACACGGGAACCGATCCGGGCACGGCGGCGTTGATGCCGGCATGACCGTCCTCCGACCCCGGCGCGTGGCGGCGCTTCGCGCGCTCTGGCAGGCCATGTCGCGCGGGCGGCGGCCGGACGCCCCCGGGCTCGGCGAGCAGCTCCGAGCGGTTCCGCGGATGCTCACCGCGGCGCTCTCCGGCCGGTACCCGCACCTCGGTCGCGGGCGGCTCGCCCTGCTCGTCCTCGCGGTCGCGTACCTGGTCTCCCCGGTCGACCTGGTGCCGGAGATGGTCCTGGCACTGCTCGGCCTCGCCGACGACGCCTTCGTCGCGCTGTGGCTGGGCGGGGCGTTCCTGGTGGAGACCGACCGGTTCCTGCAGTGGGAGCGCGACCGGCCGGAGATCGTCGACGTCGCGCCGCCGGGGTAGCGGCGGTTTACACCTGCGAACTCCCGGATCGGCCAGGCCCGGCCGCGCCGATCCTCGGCCATCGCTCCGACGCCACCTGCGCCGCCGGGCTCGCCGCGACGGTCCGCCGTCGCGACCGGCGGGCGGGTGGTAGACCTGTCGTATGCGCGTGATCACCCAGCTGTCCACCGGCGGGCCCGAGGTGCTCGAGGTCGGCGAGGCGCCGGTGCCGGAGCCGCTACCGACCGAGATCCGGGTCCGGGTCGCGGCGGCCGGGGTGAACCCCGTCGACTGGAAGACCCGGTCGGGTGCGGGGATGGCGCGGGTCCTGGGCCCGCCGCCGTTCACCGTGGGCTGGGACGTCGCTGGTGTCGTGGACGCGGTGGGGCCGGGCGTCACCCGGTTCGACGTCGGCGACGAGGTGTTCGGGATGCCGTGGTTCCCGCGGCAGGCGGGTGCCTACGCCGAGTACGTCACGGCGCCCTCGCGGCACTTCGCGCTGCGGCCGTCCGGGCTCTCGGCGGTCGAGGCGGGGGCCCTGCCGCTGGCCGGGCTGACGGCCTGGCAGTGCCTGGTCGACATCGCCGACGTCCGGCCGGGGCAGCGGGTGCTCGTGCACGCCGCCGCGGGCGGGGTCGGGCACCTCGCCGTGCAGATCGCGAAGGCCCGCGGCGCGCACGTCGTCGGCACAGCCTCGGCGGGCAAGCACGAGCTGCTCGCCTCGCTCGGCGTCGACGAGGCCGTGGACTACCGGACGCAGGCGTTCGAGGAGGTCGTCGAGCCCGTCGACGTGGTGTACGACCTCATCGGCGGCGAGGTCGCGCTGCGCTCGCTCGACGTGCTGCGGTCCGACGGCGTGATGATCTGCCTGCCGTCCGCGGCGGCCGCCGACGCGATGGCCGCCGCCGCCGAGCGCGGCCTGCACGCCACCGGGATGCTCGTCGAGCCCGACGGCGACGGGCTGGCCGACCTGGCGGCGCTGGTCGACGAGGGCAGGCTGCGGGTGCTCGTCGCGGAGACGTTCCCGCTCGAACGGGCCGCCGACGCGCACCGCCGCGGCGAGCAGGGCCGCACCACCGGCAAGCTCGTCCTCACCCCCTGACCTCAACCGTCGACAACGACGTTGTTGCTGTTTCGCGCGGTCGAGAACAGCAACAACGTCGTTGTCGCCGGTACACGCCGTTCCCGACGCCCACCCGGGGTCCCTGCATGCGGGAACGATCTCAGACGGTCGCCGGCCGGATGTTGGCGTTGTGGTGGAACAGGTTCCCGGGGTCGTACTCGGCCTTGATCCGGGAAAGCCGTGCGTACTTCGCCGGGCCGTAGCTGGTGCGGACCCGGTCCTGCTCGTAGTCGGTCATGAAGTTGACGTAGCTGCCGCCGTGCGCGGCGAACGGCCGCAGCGCCGACCAGATCGACCGCACCCACTCCCGGTCCGCGGCGAGCGTCGCGGGATCGGTGGCGACCGCGTCCATGTTCACCGCGTACCGGGTGGCCCGGCTGCCGCCGAAGGCCGTGGCGTCGTCGCCGACGTCGGTGAACGCCCCGCCCAGCGGGAAGATCGGCAGCAGGCTCAGCGGCGAGGTCCGCGCGGGCAGCAGCGCCACGAGCGCGTCGACGGCGCCGTCACCGAAGTCGTCGAGGTAGAGGGACTTGTTGTAGGCGAGCACGCCGGGCGCCGCGTGCTCGTCGAGCATCGCCTGCAGGGCGGTGTAGGGCATCTCGGTGGCGAACGCGAACAGCGGCGCGAGCGCGTCGCCGGCGCCCGCGAGCAGTGCGGCGTGCGCCTCCCCGGACGACAGGCCGACGAGGGTGAGCGCGACGCCGGGCCGGAAGTGGTGCTCGACCGGGACGAACGGGGCGGGCGGCGCGTCCAGCACGATCATCAGCCCGCCGGCCTCGCGCGGCAGCGCGTCGAGGACGTCGCGCGCCGCACGGAGGGCGGCCGCACCGCGCTCGAGCTCCCAGAACAGCATGCCGAAGTGCACGAGCGGGCCGACCGGATGCAGCCGGAACTCGAACTCGGTGACGACGCCGAAGTTCCCGCCGCCGCCGGTCAGGGCCCACAGCAGGTCCGGGTGCTCGTCCGCCGACGCCCGCACGCACCGCCCGTCGGCGAGCACGACCTGCGCGGAGACGAGGTTGTCCACCGCCAGCCCGCAGGCGTGGGTCAGCCAGCCGATGCCGCCGCCGAGGGTGAGCCCGCCGACGCCGGTGTGGCTGATGGTCCCGCCGGTCACCGCGAGGCCGTGCCGTTGCGCCGCGGCGTCGAACTCGCCCTGCAGCGTCCCGCCGCCGCAGCGAGCCCGGCGCGCGACCGGGTCCACGGTTACCCGGTTCAGCGCCCTCAGGTCGACGGTGAGGCCGCCCTCGGGCACGGCCGCGCCGCCGTAGTTGTGCCCGCCGCAGCGCACGCCGACCTCGAGCCCGGTCCGCTGGGCGTGCGCGAGCGCCGCGGCGACGTCGGCCGGTGAGGTGCAGCGGGCGACGAGCGCGGGCCGGTGGTCGACGTCGCCGTTCCAGACCGCGCGTGCCTCGTCGTAGCCGGTGTCGCCCGGCTCGGTGAGCGCACCGGCGAACTCCGCGCGCAGCTTTTCGATCATCAGGTCCTCCTGCCCTCGGGGATGTGCCGGGCAGCGTGCCGCGGCGGCGTTCCACGCCCGTTCCACGCCCGTCCGAGGCCGTCAGGCGTGGGCGAGGTCGGTCCGTACGCGCCGGGCCAGCGGCGCCCACAGCCGCGCGGGCCCGTCCATCGCGAGCAGCCGGTCGGCGACTGCGCGGGCGGCCGGCGCGTCCCCGACGGCGAGGTGGGCCGCCAGGAGCAGCCGCTGCATCATCGCGTGCTGTCCGGGGGCCACGGGCTGCTCGGCGGCATCCCGCACCGACGACCGGATCGCGTCCAGGCCGGCCCGGACGTCGCCGTCGAGGACGGTGACGTAACCGGCGAAGCCCGCCACCACGAAGGAGTTCATCCCGTCGGTACCGAGCGCGACCAGCTCCGCGGCGAGCCGCCGGACCTCCCGGTCGTCGCCGAGCTCCACCGCGAGCAGGGCGCCGAAGGTCAGCGCGACCATGCGAGTGAAGGGATCGCCGATCTCCGCCGACCAGGCCAGCGCCTCGGCGTGCGCGCGGCGGGCGTCGTCGGGCAGGCCGAGGAACCACAGGGTGCAGGCGAGCCGGCCGAGGCAGACGGCCTTCGGGTCCTGCCCGTAGTGCGTCAGGTGCGCCACCCGGTCGTCCGGCCGGTAGCGCCGCACGGCCAGCTCGAAGTGGCGGCGCGCCGCGGCCAGGTCGGCCTGCCAGAACGCCGCGATCCCGAGCACGTAGGCACCCTCGACGACGAGGACGTCCTCGCCGCGGCGCTCGCCCGCGGCGAGCAGCAGTCGCCCCTGCTCGGTGGCGGCCGCGAAGTCCGCGCGGGTGAGGGCGTCCAGGGCCAGCGAGCGCAGCAGCGGCGGCGACGGCTCGACCCCCAGACCGCTCACCAGCTCGCCCGCGCGGCGTTGAACGTCGATCATCTCGGGCGAGGTGTAACCGTGCAACGGCACGAGCGGTGCGAGCATCGTGACCCGCAGGTCGAGCTCCGTCCGGTCGCGGGCGGGGGACGGCGGCAGCGTGCCGAGCAGGTCGAGGGCACGCCCGAGCAACTGCACGGCGCGCGCGTGCGCGTGCAGCAGCTGGGCGGCCGCGGCGGCCCGCCCGTACCAGTCGACGGCCCGCCCGACGTCGCCCGCCTGCTCGTGATGGGCGGCGATCTGCGCGCTCACCGGCGCCGGCGCATCCCGGTGCACGTGCTCCAGCGCGGCGGCGACCCGTCCGTGCAGTCGCCTGCGGCGCGCCGGGCCGAGGCCGCGGTAGGCGACCTCGCGGATGCGGTCGTGGGCGAAGTCGTAGGTCGCGTGGCGGTCGCCGAGACCGTGCTCGCGCACGATCCGGCGGCGCCACAGCTCGTCCAGCCCGTCCGCCAGGGTGTCCTCGTCGAGGCCTGCCGCCGCGGCCAGCACGTCGACCCCGAACTCGCGCCCGAGCGTCGCCGCCACCCCCAGCACCTCCCGGGCCGGGCCGCCGAGCCGCGCGAGCCGGGCCTCGATGACCGACTGCACCTGCGCGCGCACCGCGCCGCCCGCCCGCAGCGCCTCGACGAGGAACAGCGGGTTGCCCCCGGTCTCCCGGTGCAGCCGCCGCGCGACGGCGTCGGCCGGCAGCGACCCGGTGACGTGCTCGACCAACGTCGCGGCCTCGGCGAGGCGGAGCTGGTCCAGCGCGATCTCGGTCAGCCGGTCGCGCCCCCGTAACCCGGTCAGCAGGTCCTGCGCGGCATGGGCCTGGTCGAGGTCCTCGGGCCGCGCCGTGGCCACCACGAGCAACCGGGCGGCCGGCCGGGCCCGCAGCAGGTAGTGCAGGAGCCGGCAGGTGTCGGAGTCCGCGTGCGGGACGTCGTCGACGACGAGCAGCACCGGGCGGCCGGGCGGGAGCACGGCCGCCGTGACCGCCTCGAAGAGCCGCTGCCGCTGCTCGCCCTCGGGCAGCGGCAGGGGGGACGGCAGGTCCGCCACGTCGTCGAGCAGTTCGGGCAGCAGCCGGGCGAGCTCGGTGAGCCGGGCCCGGTCGAGTCCGCGCAGGGCGGCCCGCAGCGCCGGGTGTCGCAACCAGTCGACCACCGGTCCGTAGGCGAGCGGCCCCTCGGCCGGGTAGCAACGCGCGGCCGCGTGCACCGCTCCGTCGCGGGCGCACCACGCGCCGAACTCCTCGACGAGACGGCTCTTGCCGATCCCGGCCTCGCCGGTGACCAGCACGCACCGGGCCCCGTCGACGTCCGTGGCCCGCCAGGCGGCGACGAGGCGCGCGCGCTCGGCCGTACGTCCGACCAGCGGTGGGCCCGCGGCCCTCGGCGCGCCCTGGCGGCCGCCCGCGGCGACGAGCTCCTGGTACACCCGCCGGGTCGCAGCCGACGGCTCGACGGCGAGCTCGCGCTCGAGGATGGCGGTGCACCGGTGGAACGCACGGACGGCCGCCGCCCGGTCGCCCCGCGCGGCGTGCAGCCGCATCAGGAGGAGGTGGCCGTCCTCGCGCAGCGGGTCCGCGCGCAACAGCCGCTCGGCCCAACCGATCCCCTCGCCGTGGTCGCCCTGGGCGGCGCAGAGCTCCGCAAGCTCGGCGACGGCGTCGAGGTGACGCCGTCGCAGCCGGTCCCGCTCGCCGGTGAGCCAGTCGTCGTCGCACCCGTCGAGCAGATCGCCGTCGGCGAGCCGGGCGGTCTCGGTCAGCGCCGCGCGGCGCGCCTGCGGGTCGTCCCGGCCGGTCGCCAGCAGGCGGTCGACGGTGTCGAGGTCGACCACGACGTCGGCGTCCGGGCGCCAGCGCACGGTCTGCGGCGTGATCTCCAGGAACCGGTCGGGTCCGGGCAGGAGCCCGCGCAGCGTGTGCAGCAGGTGCCGCAGGTTCGTGCGGGCCTGCGGCTCGGCCGAGTCAGGCCACAGCAGTGCCGCGAGGCGGCGCCGGGACTGCGCGACGTCTCGATGGAGCACCAGGTAGGCCAGCAGCGCCTCGGCGCGCGCCGAACCCGCCGTCGGCACGTCGCTGCCGTCGACGCGAACGCGAAACCGTCCGAGCAGGCGGACCGTCGCGACGGGCGAGACTGGACGGTATGGCGCCCGTCGCGACGGTCCGCCTGCTCGGACGGTTTCGCGTTCGCGTCGACGGCAGCGACGTGCCGACGGCGGGTTCGGCGCGCGCCGAGGCGCTGCT
>DATLGI010000222.1:0-10332 GCA_035540535.1 Pseudonocardia sp. | reverse complement strand
ACATGCGGATCACCCTGCTCCGCTCCCGGAGGATGCACGACGACGCGGCGTGCAGCCTGTGGACAACCGCGCGGCGGCACCCGCTCCAGGGCCCGGCTCCGCGGACCTGTGGATGGTTTCGCCGCGAAGAGCCGGAACCGTCGGCTCCCGGTGCTATCCGGGCGCGCCGCCGGTCAGTAACCGATGCCGCGCTCGTCGAGCCACGGCCGTGGGTTGATCTTCTGCCCGGCGGGGGTGACGACCTCGAAGTGCAGGTGCGGACCGGTGGACTGCCCCCGGTTGCCGACCTCGGCGATGACCTCGCCCGCGGCGACCGCGTCGCCCACGTTCACCAGTGCGCGGTTGATGTGGCCGTACACCGTCACCGTCCCGTCGTCGTGGCGGACCCGGACCCAGAGCCCGAAGCCGCTCGCCGGGCCGGAGTCGATCACGGTTCCGCTCAGCGGTACCCGGATCGGCGTGCCGATCGGCGCAGCGATGTCGAGGCCCTGGTGCAGCGAACCCCACCGCGCCCCGAAACCGGAGGTGACCCGTCCGGTGAGCATCTCGACGCCGCCCGCGGGCGCCAGGTCCGCCGCCCGTCGACGCTCCTGCTCGAGCCGGGCCTCCTCGGCCCGGGCGGCCTCGGCCCGGGCGGCCTCCGCCCTGGCCTGCTCGGCGGCGGCGGCCTCCGCGGCCGCCCGGGCGAGGTCCGCGGCCTTGACCAGGTCACCCGCGTCCGTGACGACCGGTTCCCCCGCGACGAGGCCGACCGACGGCACGAGCTCGACGACGGGTTCGGTGGCCGGGGCGAGCAGCCCGTCCGCCGAGAGCGGCAGGACGTCCGCGGCGCTCCACGACGGCAGGGACGCCTCGGCCAGCGCGGAGTGGGCGGCGGCCGCGAGCGCGCCGCCGGCCACCACCGTGGCCACCGCGCGGCCTGCGGGGAACGGGACAACGAGATGGGCGCGGTGCGAACCACCGGCCCCCGCCGCCGCCGGGACGGCCGGCAGCGAGGGCCATTGGGGTGCGCGCCGGCCCCGGGGGGAGCGATGCCGTGACACGACCTCTTCCTTCCGGATCAGGGCCGTCCGGACTCCCCGCTCGGGGTCGGGCGGAGCACCTGGGGTGTGCTCCGTGTCCGGCTCTCGTGACCGGACCGTTATCGATCCGGCGACGACGCTAACCGCTGCCGTCCGCGACGGAACCCTCCCCGGCGGCCACTGAGGTCACCGGACCAGGTGATGCGACGAGCGGCGGAATCGGCGTGTCACCCCCGACACGCCGTGCCGCTCACCGCACCGGCCGGTCGTTCTCCCCGTTCGTGGACGTGCTGTGCCGCTGGCGCGACGCGACTCGCGCCCGCCCTGCGCCCGCGTCAGCCGGGCATCGGCAGGCCGAGCTCGGCGCGCCGGGCGCGGTACCGGGCCACCCCGGCCAGCTTGACGTCCTCGTAGCCGCGCACCAGTTCGGCGGCCTCCGCGACGGCCACCGCGGTGTCGTAGGAGCCGGCCGACAGCCCGGCCGCGAGCCGTAGCACCGTGTCGCGGTACTCGTCGCGCAGGGCCCGCTCCAGCCGGCGCACCTCGGTGCGACCGAAGGGGTCCAGTGGCGTGCCGCGCAGCACCTTTCCGCGTGCCAGCCCGCGCAGCATCGGGCGCATCCAGGGACCGAACGCCACCTTCTTCCGCCGTCCGAGCGCCTTGAGCACCGGCGGGTGCAGCCGGTACCGCCGCTTCACCCCGCCGGGCACCTCGGCCGCCAGCCGGGCCTCGAACGCCGGGTCCGTCAGCAGCCGGGCCACCTCGTACTCGTCCTTGTAGGCCGTCAACCGGTGCAGGCCGCGGGCCACCGCCTCGCTGAAGGCGGTCCGCTCCCCCAGCGCCCGCTCGGCCCGCCAGACCGCACGGACGTCGGCGACGTAGGCCCGCGCCGTCCGCTCGCCCTGGTAGGCGACCAGCTGCGCCGCGCGGACCGCCACGAGCCTGCGGGGCTCGCCGGCCAGCTCGCCGAGATCGATCCCGGCGGGCAGCTCGGGCGCGGCCGGCGCCGCGCCGGGCCCGTCGCCGGCGGTGGCGGCGGCGAAGGCGGCCGGATCGGCCACCGCCACCCGGCCCCAGCGGAACGCCGCCGTGTTCGCCGCGACAGCGACACCGTTCAGCCCGATCGCCCACTCGACGGCCGCCGCCGACAGCGGGAGCGCCCCAGCCTGCAGCGCCGCCCCGACCAGCATGAGGTTCGCCGGCATCGCGTCACCGAACAGCGCAACCGACGCGGCCTGCGCGTCGAGGGCCACGACCTCGCGGACCGCCCCGCCGATCCGGTGCAGCAGCGTGCCCGTGCCGGGCCCGGACACGGACGCGTCGCGGACCATCGCCCCGGTCGGCACGTCGCCGGTGGACACCACGGCCACCGTCCGGTCGGTTGCGGCGTAGCCGAGGTTGCGCGCATCCGCGCCGACCAGCGCGTCGAAGGCGAGGTAGCAGTCGGCCTGCGCCGGCCCGACCCGGTTGGCCGGGCCGAGCGCCGCCACATCGGCCGCAATGCGCAGGTGCGAGGTGACCGGTCCGGCCTTCTGGGACAGCCCGGTCTGGTCGACCCCGTGCACGGCGAGCCCGTCACGCACGGCCGCGGTGCCGAGGACCTGGTTCACCGTGACGATGCCGGTACCGCCGATCCCGGCGAGGAAGACGTCGACGGTACCCGCCAGCGGGTCGCGCTCGACGTCGGGCACCTCCGGGGGTTCGCGCCGGTCCACCTCCGTCCGCGTGCTCGCACCGGGGGGCAGCTCCACGGTGACGAACGACGGGCAGTCACCGTCGAGGCAGGAGTAGTCGGTGTTGCAGGAGGTCTGGTCGATGCGGGTCTTGCGCCCGAACTCGGTGTCCACCGGCTGCACGGACAGGCAGTTGCTCTTGGCGCCGCAGTCGCCGCAGCCCTCGCAGACCGCCTCGTTGATCACCACCCTGGTCGGCCGGACCGGGAGCGTGCCGCGCTTGCGCATCCGGCGGGACTCGGCGGCGCAGCGCTGGTCGTAGACGAGCACGCTCACCCCCTCGACCTCGGCCAGCACGCGCTGGGCCTCGTCGAACCGGTCGCGGTGCCACAGGTCGACCCCGGCCGGCAGCGGCGGCAACGCCCGGTACCGCTCGGGCTCGTCGGCACAGACGACGATCTTCCGCACGCCCTCGGCGAGCAGCTTCGCGGCCAGCGCCGGCACCTCGAGCGCGCCCTCGGCGACCTGCCCGCCGGTCATGGCGACGTGCCGGTTCCAGAGCAGCTTGTACGTGATCGACACCCCCGCGGCGACACACGCCTGCACGGCGAGCTGCCCGGAATGCGCGAAGGTGCCGTCGCCCATGTTCTGGTACAGGTGCCGCGCGTCGGTGAACGGCGCCTGCCCGATCCACTGCGCGCCCTCGCCGCCCATCTGGGTGAGGGAGTCGACCTCGCTCTCCGGCCGGTGCACCAGCGCGACCATCGCGTGACAACCGATGCCGCCGCCCGCGACCGCGCCCTCGGGGACCACCGTCGAGCGGTTGTGCGGACAGCCCGAGCAGAAGTAGGGCGTCCGCGCCACGGGGAGCAGCTCGAGCGTCGGCCGGGCGGCGCGGTCGGGCGCGAGCGCGATCTCCGGGTGCGCGGCGAGCACCCGGCGCAGCGGGCCGGCCAGGGCCCCCGCGGTGATCTCACCGGCGACCGGCACGAGTGGCGAACCCTCGGCGTCGGCGGACCCGACGACGAGCGGCGCGTCGGGCAGGCCGTACAGCGCGTCCCGCACCGCCGACTCGACGAAGGCGTTCTTCTCCTCGACGACGAGCACGTGGGTCAGCCCGTCGGCGAACGCGCGCAGCCCGGCCCGGTCGAGCGGGTGCACCATGCCGAGGCGCAGCAGCCGGATGCCGGCGCGCGCGCAGCCGGCGTCGTCGAGCCCGAGGTCGCGCAACGCCTGGCGCACGTCGCCGAACGCCTTGCCGCCGGCGACGACGCCGAGCCATGCGTCCGGCGGGTCCACCTCGACAGCGTTGATCGGGTTCGCGGCCAGGAACGCCCGCAGCATCGCCCAGCGCGGGCCGTAGAGCTGCTGCTCGGCCTCCAGCGAGGTCGGCGGGACGAGCATCGGGTACTGGCGGTACGCCCACGGCCGGCCGTCCCACTCCAGCTCGGGGACGGTGATACCGACCTCGCCGGCCGAGCCGTCGATCACGTAGACGCCGTCGGCCACGTCCGTGGTGATCTTCATCCCGACCCACATGCCCGACGCGCGGGACATCGCGATGCCGTACCGGCCGAGCCGCACGACCTCCACGGCGTCGCGCGGGTACAGCACCGGCAGGCCGTAGCCGGCGAGGGTGCGCTCGCTGACGCACGGGATCGTCGAGGACTTGCAGCTGGGGTCGTCGCCGGCCAGGACGAGCACGCCGCCCTTCGGATGCGCGCCGCAGATGTTGCCGTGGCGCATCGGGTCGCCGGCGCGGTCCACCCCGGGGGCCTTGCCGTACCAGACCCCGACCGCACCGTCGACGCGCCGGGCGTGACCCGGAACCTCCACCTGGCTGCCCCAGACGGCGGTGGCGGCCAGCTCCTCGTTGACGCCCGGCACGAACCGCAGGCCCGCGCTCTCGACGAGCTCGGGGGCCTTCGCCAGGGTCAGGTCGAGGGTACCGAGCGGGCTGCCCTGATAGCCGGAGACGAACGACGCGGTGCGCAGGCCGGCGGCGGCGTCGGCGGCGTGCTGCTCGACCAGCAGCCGGGCGACCGCCTGCACCCCCGTGATCAGCACGGGGCCGGCGCCGGCGCGGTAGCGGGCGCGGAGATCGACGTCGACGGGCACGTCGTGACCGGCTCGCACCCCGGTGTCCTGCAGCGTCATCGCCTGCTCCCTCCGAGGTCGTGGGCCGGTGTCAGCCGCAGTTCGCCGGGCGGCGGCCGCCCCACGGACACTCTGCACCACCGCGACCTCGCGCGCTCCGAGCACCCGGGACGTGCTGCCGAGCACCGAGATCGCCGCCACGGCGATCGCGCGCTCGCCGCACCACGGAACCGCGACGGCTCGGAGGCTGGCCCCGCACCCCGGCTCCGGGCGACGATGGCCGTGTGCTGCTCCCGTTGGGTGAGGCGGACGGACGCGCCGCCTGGACCGTGGCCGCTCCGGACGGCCGCGTCCTCGCCGTGTTCCTGGTCGACGGCACGCATCACGTCACCGACGCGGCGTGCCCGCACAACAAGGGGCCTCTGGTGGAGGGCCGCATCGAGGAGGGACCCACCCTGGTGTGTCCGTGGCACCGGTTCCGCTACGACCTGCGCACGGGGGCCTGCGCCAACCACCGCCGCTACGACCTGCGCCTCTACCCGGTCGTGCTCCGCGGCGACGCGGTCTACGCCGACCTCGGCGACGAGTGAGCGGGACAGCCGGCACGGTCTCAGGCGCGGTCCGCGAGCAGCGCGGCGCCGATGATGCCGGCGTCGTTGCGCAGCTCGGCGGGCACGATCGGGGTCCGCGTGCGCACCAGCGGCAGCCAGCGGTCGGCCTTCTTGCTCACCCCACCGCCGACGACGATCAGGTCCGGCCACAGCAGGTCCTCGACGTGGCGGTAGTAGCGGCTGAGCCGGGCGGCCCACTCGTCCCACGTCAGGTCCTCGCGCTCCCGGGCGGAGTCCGCGGCGCGGGTCTCGGCGTCGTGACCGTCCAGCTCCAGGTGGCCCAGCTCCGTGTTGGGCACGAGCATGCCGTCGTGGATCAGCGCCGAGCCGATGCCGGTGCCGAGCGTGGTGACGAGCACCAGCCCCCGCCGGCCGCGGGCCGCGCCGAACTCGACCTCGGCCACGCCGGCGGCGTCCGCGTCGTTGACGACGACGGCGGCCTTCCCGGCCTGCGCGGTGAACAGGCCGGCGGCGTCCGCGCCGATCCAGGAGTCGTCGACGTTGGCGGCGGTGCGGACCACGCCGTGCTGCACGACGGCCGGGAAGGTGCAGCCGAACGGTCCGTCCCAGGCGAACGCGGCGAGCACCTCGCGCACGACCTCGGCCACCGCCTCCGGAGTGGACGGCTGCGGCGTCGGGATCCGCACGCGGTCCGCGGTGAACCGCCCGGCGGCGAGGTCGACCGGTGCACCCTTGATCCCGGAGCCGCCGATGTCGATTCCGAACCCGGTGCCCTGGTGGGTCGTCATGTGCCCGGCCTGCGGCTTCACCACCTGCGCGCCGAGCCACCGACGCCGCGCCCATCGCCCTCGGGCAGCGCCGGGTAGTCCTCCTCGGTCCACGGTCCGTCGTGCTCGAACAGCTCGGCGGCAGCGGGCACGGCCATCGCGACACCCCTTCCGGTCGGGTCGGCCCGGTCATGGTCGCACTGTGTCGACGGGTCCGACGGGTCCGACGGTCAGCGCGTGACGGCGGCGAGCACCTCCGCGAGCGCCTGCTCCGCCAGCGCCCGCAGCTCGGCGTCCGTCCGGTCCTGGATCGGATGCGGGACGTGCACGGCGGGCACCGCGGCGTAGCCGAGCGCGCGGGCCTGCGCGCCCCCGGCCTCGACGAACTCGCTCGACGCGACGTAGGCCGCCACCACGCCCTGGCCCTCCAGGGAGACGAGGTCGTGCACACTGCACGACGTGCACGAGCCTCAATCGGCGAGAGCGGAGATCACGACGTCGCACTGCGCGGCGATCTCGCGGCGCAGGTCCGGCGGCATCGGCTTGGCGAACGTCGGCTTCGTGTAGCGGCGCACCGTGACGGCGTGCCCGGCCAGCAGCTCGGCGAGGCGGTCGAGGAACACGTCGCCGCGGGCCTTGGAGATGTCGAGCAGCCCGACACGCGCGCCGTCGAGCGAGGCCGGGCGGGGCAGCAGGGCCCGCTCGGCAGGAGCCCGCTCGTCCGTGGGGTCCAGCACCGTCAGCGCCACGTGTCGACCTCCCTGGTCACCGGCCGGCTGCCGCCGGGCCCGCCGACCCAGCCGCCGATCACCGCCGAGAACATCCCGGCGCCCCCGCCGGCGTGCACGATCAGCAACCCGCCGGGACGGAACTTCGGCACCGGCGAGGTCGCCTTCCCCGGCGGCAGACCCTCCTCGATCCCACCCGCCCCACGCGCGATCTCCGCGGGATCGAGCAGCAGCGCCTCGGCCAGCGCAGCCTCCAGCCGGGCCCGGTCCCAGCCCGCCCCGGCGAACACCCGCGCGTGCTCCGGGCAGACGACGAGCGTCGCGTCGAAGGCCAGCGGCAGCTTCGGGTGCGCGACCGAGCGCAGGCCGGCCGCGAGGGAGCGTGCCAGTGACTCCGGGGTGCGCGAGATCTGGTCGGCCAGCCCGCGCGGGCCCTCGGCGGCGAACACGGTGACCGCCGAGACGCCGGGCGCGACGCCGCGGGACACCGACAGCGGTTCCCACGGCGAACCGTCCTCGTCCTCGGCGAAGCAGAACCCGACCTTGCCCGGGTGGCCCAGCGCGGCCCGGTCGACCTCGCCGGGCCGGCCACCGCCGACGTTGCGGATCACCAGCTGCAGTGCCCGCCCGAGCGTCGAGTTCGCCCGGTTGCCCTGTCCGAGGGCGTTGCCGCGGGCGTTCATCCCGATCTCGCGCGCCACCGGGCCGTTGACGACGATCGCCGGGCCGGCACCCCAGGTGGTGGCGAGCAGCCCGTGCGCGTTGAACTCGTCGGTGCAGGCCGCCTCGACCACCGCGAGCACCACCGGCAGGTACTCGGGCCGGCACCCGGCGAGCACCGCGTTCACGGCCACCTTCTCCACGGTGGCCTCGGCCAGGTTCGGCGGGACGACCGCCACGACCTCGTCGGGTGCGCGCGAGGTGCCGTCGAGCATGCGCAGCACCCGCGCCGGCGTCGGCGCGACGACGGGGAGGCCGTCGGACCAGCCTCGGGCGTACATCGCCTCGATCTCGTCCTCGAGCGTGATCTCCAGCCGCCGGGACCGCAGCGACCCGCCGCGGGCGCGGACGAGCAGCTCGTCGGCGAGCTCGGGGTCGGTGGTGCGCGAGCCGCAGCCCGGCCGGTGCCCGGGCAGGTCGGGACCCAGGCCCGCCACCCCGGTCACCCGCTCCCACTCCTCGCGCAACCAGCCCTCGGCGCGGGCGGCCTCGGTGCCGTCGGCGCGCCGCACGAGCGTCGGTACCGTCTCGATCCGCAGCGCGAGGCTGACGTCCAGCGAGGTGTCGTCGCGCACGCCCGGCACGGAGGCGGGGAACGCCGGGTCGTCCTGGCTGTACACGACGACGCCGGGCAGCTGCGCCAGCACCGGCTCGACCAGGCGGCAGGTCGGGCAGTCCTGCTTGACCACGGCGACGAGCCCGTCGG
The DNA here is from genome assembly GCA_035540535.1 of Pseudonocardia sp. GTDB lineage: Bacteria > Actinomycetota > Actinomycetes > Mycobacteriales > Pseudonocardiaceae > Pseudonocardia. The sequence continues at coordinate 2,047 of DATLGI010000222.1, read as the reverse complement.
CGGGAAGATCGGCGAGCGCGGCGGGCACGGGCCGATGCTAGCCCCGATCCTGGTCCGCGGCCCCGCCACGGCCGTATGCTCCTCGGGCGCCGGTGTCGGGGGTCGTCGGGCGCGCCGGTGTGACGAGGAGCGAGCGTGACCGCGACGATGTTCGGGCCCTACCGGCTCGACGGCTTGCTCGGCCGCGGCGGGATGGGCGAGGTGCACCGCGCCCACGACACCGAGCAGGACCGCGCGGTCGCCCTGAAGCTGCTGCCCGGGGAGCTGTCCGGCGACGAGGAGTACCGCGCCCGGTTCCGCCGCGAGGCGCGGATCGCGTCCCAGCTGACCGACCCGCACATCGTGCCGATCCACCGGCACGGCGAGATCGACGGCCGCCTGTTCCTCGACATGCGCCTGGTCGACGGCGAGGACCTGGGGGCGGTGCTGCGCGCGGACGGCGCACTGGCGCCGGAGGCGGCGGTCGCCGTTGTCGAGCAGGTGGCGAGCGCGCTCGACGCGGCGCACGGTGCGGGTCTCGTGCACCGCGACATCAAGCCGTCGAACGTGCTGCTGACCCGGCCGGCGCGTACCGGCGGGGCGCGGTTCGCCTACCTGGGCGACTTCGGCATCGCCCGCAGTGTGGGCAACGAGTCCCAGGCCGCGCTCACCCGGGTCGGTTCGACCGTCGGGACCATGGCCTACATGGCGCCGGAACGGTTCCTCGACCGGCCGCTCGACGCGCGCAGCGACATCTACGCGCTGGCCTGCCTGCTGTACGAGTGCCTGACCGGCGCCCCGCCGTTCCCGGCCGGCGAGGCGGCGGCGCTGATGCACGCCCACCTGAGCCTGCACCCGCCGCGTCCGTCCGCCCACCCGGGCGTACCACCGGCGCTGGACGACGTGATCGCCCGTGGCATGGCGAAGGACCCGGCCCACCGGTACCGCACCGCCGGTGAGCTCGCGGCCGCCGCGCGCGTCGCGCTGACGGCGGTCCCGTCGCCGGGTGCGTGGACGGTGGCCCCGGCGCAGGGCGCCTGGACCGCGGCGCAGTCACCCGGGCAGCCGTGGCCGGACCCGGCGCGGACGAGCGATCCCGGTCTCCCTTCCCCGGCGGCGTACGGCACGGCCCCGTACGGGGGCGGCCGGCAGCACGGAGCCGGCCCGTACGGCACCGGCGCGAGCCCGCACCCCGGCCCGTACGGCTCGGCCGGCTACGGCACCGCGGCCGCGGGCGGCTGGACCCGTCCGCCCACGGGCCACCCCGTCCCCCCGGCGGGCCCGCCACAACGGGCGACGTCGTCGCGGGCGCCGCTGCTGATCGGGCTCGGCGTCGTGGCGCTGGCCGTCGTCGTGCTGGTCGTCGTCCTGGTGGGCGGCGGTTCGGGCGGCGGGTCCGTGGCGGCCGCGACCGGCTCGTCGGCGCCCGGCCTGGCGGTCCCGGACAACACGCCCTCCGGGGTGAGCGACACGATCGTGCTTTCCGACGCGGGCACGGTGTCCGCCGTGCGGGTGTCGGTCGCGATCACCCACCCGGTCACGGTGGACCTACGGGTGGAGCTGCGCGCGCCGAACGGGGCGGTCGCGGTGCTGGCCGACCGCGCGGCGTTCCGCGGGCCGGACTACCGCCTGGACCTCGACTCGACCACCGAGCCTGCGCTGGCCGGCCTGCTCGGCGGGCGACGCGACGGGGCCTGGGAGCTGCGGGTGATCGACGGGCTGGCCGCGGACACCGGCACCCTCGACTCGTGGTCGGTGACCGTTACGCGGAGCCCCTGACCCCCGCTCAGTGCTCGGGCTCGTGCCCGACGGCGACGGCGCCGGCGCCGGTCGGGTGATCTCCCCTGTTCGGCCGCAGCCGCCGCACCAGCAGCGGAAGCGGCGGTCCTCCGCCTCCCGAACTCAGGTGGCGATCCCCGGGCGCAACGAGTTCGAAGTGCTCTCCGAGCAGTTCCACGCGCTTGACGCGGAACTCGGCGAGCTCCCGGGTACCAGTACCTCACCCATCGGCGTTGCGGGCTCGACCTGGTTCGGCTCGTCGTTCCCGCTCGGTGGTGGGCATGGGGGT
>DATLGI010000221.1:0-5037 GCA_035540535.1 Pseudonocardia sp. | reverse complement strand
GTGCCGGGGGCCGCGGTGCGGCGGGCGGTACGGCCGGCGGCGGTGCTGCGGGCCGTGGCGGGACCGGGATCGGTGCCGTTCGCCCGGTATCCCCGGGCGGGGCCTCGGTTGGCACCGGTACCGAGCCCGCGACGACCGTGCCGCCCCCGGGGGTCGACCGCAGCGTCACCGTCCCGTTCACGGCGGCGATCCGGGTGGCGATGTTGGCGATCCCGCGCGAGCGCCGGGGCGATCCCCCCGTGCCCGACGCCGCGGTGCCGACACGGACGTCCGGCACGGCGAAGCCGGGCCCGTCGTCGCGGACGTCGAAGGTCAGGATTCCGTCCCGCTCGGCGAGCCGGACGGACACGGTGGCGGCGGGAGCGTGCTTGCGCGCGTTGCCGACGGCTTCCGCGCAGCAGAAGTAGACCGCCGCCTCGATCTCGGGCGGGAACCGGCGGTCCGGCCCGATCCCGTCGGTCTCGAGGGTGGCCGGAACGGGTGCGCCCTCGAGATCCGCGCGCAACGCCGCGGCCAGCCCCTGCCCGGTCAGGACGGCCGAGGAGACCCCGGCCGTCGTCTCGGCGAGCACCGCCTCCGCGGTGCCCATCTGCGTCACGAGCTTGGCCAGCCAGGCACGCGCCTCGGCGACCTGTCCCCGTTCGAGCTGGTGCTCGATCAGGCCCAGCGTCAGGCCCAGGGACACCAGGTGGTGCTGGGCCCCGTCGTGCAGGTCGCGCTCGATCCGCCTGCGCTCGTTGTCCATCTCGGCCACCGCCTGCCGCCGGGAGACCGCGATCTCCTCGGCGTGGGCGAGCGCCGCCCGCAGCTGACGCTCCAGCTCGATGCCCGCCCGGCTGGCCTGGACCACCACGCCGAGGCTGGCCGCGACGTCCTCGAGCAGGTGGTGGCGCTGGTCCTGCAGCCCCGCGACGGCGCCGCGGTCCACCGCGATGGTGCCGATGTGGTCCTCGCCGTGCCGGATCGGCACCTCCACCAGCTCGGTGCCCTCGGGTACCTCACCGTCGGCCTCGGTCCAAGTGTAGGTGCGATCGCGCAGCCCGGGGCGGACGACGGTCATCCTGCACGTGGTCGCGCCCAGCCCGCGTCCCACGGCCTCGGCGACGCGGGCCAGGTCGAGCCGGTCCCCGGGAGCCCCCCGGGACAGGGCGGCCACCTCCGCGAGAGCCCGGTAGGGCGTGGGTCGGGTGCCGTAGAGCAACCGGTCGACGGCCCATTCCGCGCGGACGTAGAGCGGCAGGAAACCCAACGCGGCCACGGCCGCCGCGAGCGCGGCGGCCGGGCGCGGATCGAGCGCAGCGGCGAGCAGCGCCCGCAGCGTCACGAACCCGCCGCCGACCAACCCCGCGACGAGCGCCACGGCCAGACCCCGGCTGAACACGCGTTCGGCGGCCCAGAGGTCGCGGCGCCGGGTGGCGACCAGCACCGCGGCCGCGATCGCCACCGCGGCGAGCCGCGAGAACCAGAACAACAGCGCGATCGGCTCACCACCGGCCGCGCTCGCGGGCGCGGTCGGGTCCATCAAGGTCAGAGCGGGCTGCTCGCCCATGCCGGCGAGCAGGGCGGTTACCGCCGCGAGCACGACGGCGAGCGCGACGCTCGCGACGAGGACGCTGAACAGCAGGCGGGCCTGGATGCGCACGGCAGCGGTGTGTCCGTGTCGGACCCGGTGCGGCAGCACCGCGAGGCCCACGACCGGCACCAGGAAGCCGAAGAACAGCACGCAGCTGGAGGTGTGCGGCAGAAGCGCGGTGCCGACGCCGACCACGGCGAGCGTGGCCACGCCGACGACGGCCAGCACCCGCCGGGTCCGCCCGAGGCCCGGGACGCGGTTCCACGACGGCGTCGGGAAGACCAGCAACGCCAGGATGTAGGCCGCGCACGCGACCCCGTGCAGCACGACCTGGTGGATCTGGCCCACGGCCAGCCCGGTCGCCTCCTCGATGGTGCGGGCCGCGGCGTGGGCCTGCAGGTTGAACGCGCCGGCCGAGCCGACGAGCGCGATCACCAGCAGCCGGATCGACCAGGTTCGGGGACCCAGCGCGACCAGGACGACGGCGAGGCCCAGGCTCAGCCCGCTCAGCGCGTAGTCGAGCAGCGCCTGGCCGGCCGGCTCGCTGGCCGGCGCGGCGGCCAGCACGGCCCGTGCCCACGTGCCGTCCGGGTCCTGCTGCACCAGCCGGGCCGCGGCCGGCCAGTACCGGACCGCCGCGACGACCGCCCCGACGCCGAGCCATCCGGCCGAGACCACCGTCGAGACCGCCAGCACCGCCGCGTACCCGGCGAGCGCCGCACGGGGCGGCCGTGGCGCGTCCACCTCGCGGCCCGCCTATGCCGGGACGTCCGCGGACCCGTCCGGCCGCACCAGCGGCTCCAGCCGGTCCGGCAGCCAGGCGTACAGGCTCACCCCGCCCGCGTCGCGCTCGGCGATCTCGACGGCCCCACCGAGGGCCACCAGCCGCTCGACGTCGCCGGTCAGTGCCGTGCGAACGTCCGGAATGGCCTCGGCGGGCAGGTCCGGGTCGTCGACGCGCACCGACAGGCGGCCCTCGGCGTGCCGCAGGCGCACCCTCAGGTCGTGCCCGCCGGGTTCTGCGGCCAGTCGCTGCATCGCCGCCGCGGCGATGTAGTAGATCGCCGACTCGATCTCCCAGCCCAGCCGGCGCCCGGGCCGGCCGCTCACGCGCACGGGGCGCGCGAGGTCGGTGGCGAGCTCGTCGAGCGCCCCGGCCGGACCCTGGTCGCGCAGCACGGCGGGGTACACGCCGCGGGCGATCGCCCGGAACCGCTCGAGAACGGCGTCGAGGTCGTCGCGCGCCCGCACCAGCGCCGAGCGCACCTGGGGGACCCGGTCCGTCGACGCGCCGAGATGCTCGCCCGCCGCCACCAACTCGCCCCGCAGGGTCGCCAGCCGCTCGGTGGTGGCGTGCGCCAGCTCGGTCGTCAGCCGCCGGCGCTCGACCTCGCGGGCGCGGGCGAGTCGCCGGCGCGACCGGATCAGCTCCTCGGCGAGCTCGTCGGCGCGCCGTACCCGCTCGCCCAGCTCGGCGTTGAGCGCCACGCTGCGCAGCAGCAGACCCGCGCCGTTCGCGACGTCGCGCATCAGGTGGTGGTCGGACGGGGTGATCGCAGCCCCGGGCTTGCCGATGGTCAGCGCGGCGCGCAGCACGGAACCGTCGAGCACGGGCACGACGTGATCGGCGTCGGGCCGGTCGAGCAGGACCGCGAGGTTCTCCGCGACGTCCCCCGCGGGGGCCGCCACCCCGTCGTCCCGCTGGCCGCCCGCCGGCCCGGGTGGGAACGCGGCCGCCTCCACCAGGCGGTCCTCGACGGCGAGCCACACCGCCGCCCGGTCGGCACCCGTGCCCTCGGCGAGGACCTGCGCCAGACCCGGGAGAGCCGTGTCCAACTCGCCGGCCCCGACCCGCGCGGCCGTCTGCGCCAGCGCGGAGTAGGCAGTGGTGGCGCGGCGGGGGGTCAGGCGCCCGACGAGGGCGTCGACGCGGGGGAGGACGACGAGCAGCCCGGCCACGGCAACGGCTGCCGCGACGAACGGGAGCAGCAGCCGCTGCGCGGGCCACACCAGCGGCTCCAGGAGCAGGGCCAGGCCCAGGACCCCGCCTGCCCACACCCCGACGAGCAGCGTGCGCAGCGGCCCGGCCAGGACCAGCCGGTACCCGGCGTTCACGGGACGACGCCCCAGCGCCTCGGCGGATCCGCGAGACCGGCGCGGTCCGGGGCGGGGGCCACCACCTGCCCGCCCGTCACTCCCCGTTCCGCTGCGAGCGCAGGAACGTGAGGACGGCGAGGACCCGGCGGTGGTGCTCCGCGGTGTCCGCGGGCAGACCGAGCTTGCCGAAGATGTTGGCGATGTGCTTCTCCACCGCCTTCGCGGTGACGAACAGCTGGGCGGCGATGCCGTTGTTCGAGCGGCCCTCGGCCATCAGGCGCAGCACGTCGAGCTCGCGCTCCGACAGCGACGCCAGCTCGTCCTTCTTCTCCCCGCGCGGGCGGTCCACCAACCGCCTCGCGAGCACCGGCTCGATGACGATCTCGCCGTCGGCGATGCGGCCGAGGGTGTCGCTGAGCACGTCGACGCTGCCGACCTTCTCCTTGAGCCGGTACCCGATCGACTCGGTGCCTATCTGCAGGATGCGCATCAGGTAGTGCGACTCCGCGTAGTGCGACAGGAACAGCAGGCCGACGTCCGGGTTCGTCGCGCGCAGCCGCTCGGCCGTGATGAGCCCCCCGTCGGGTTCCGGGGGCATGCGGATGTCGAGGATCGCGACGTCGGTGGGCCGGTCGCGCAGGATCGCGAGCAACTCGTCGCCGCCCCCCGCGCAGCCCACGACCTCGTGCCCGGCCGCCTCGAGGAGCATGACCAACCCCTCCCGGAACAGAGCGCCGTCCTCGGCCACCGCTACGCGCATGGGATCCTCACCGTGATCGTCGTCGCCGGGACCCCGTCCCCGGATCCGGCGCCGCGCCTGGTCTCGACGGTGCCGCCGATCGCCCGGACCGCGTCGTGGATGGACGAAGCATGGCAGGCGCCGACGCCGGTGACGAGCACGACGAGATACCCGTCGTCGCCCCGCCGGATCTCCACCTCGATCGCACCCGGGTCGGGTGGCAGTGCCGTCAGGCAGTCGAGCACCGCGAAGTAGGCCACCCCCTCGGCCGCCGGCCCGAAGCGGTCCTCGCCCGCGACGACGTGGATCGGCAGGCCCAGGCGCGCCGCGGCCTCCCGCAACGCGGACCCGAGTCCGGCCTGGTCCAGCAACGGCGGGTACAGCCGGCCCGCTACGTCGCGCAGCTCCTGGAGCACGGCGTGCAGCTCGTCCTGCAACTCGCCGATCGACTCGTGCACGTGGCCCTCGCCGGCCGAGATCCGGTGGCGGAGCAGGCCAAGCCGCAGCGTGAGCGCGGAGATGCGCAGCGCAGCGCCGTCGTGCAGCTGCCGTTCCAGGTCGCGGCGGTCCAGCCAGCGCCGTTCCTCGGTGCGACGGATGGGCGTGGGGGGCGGCGGCGGATGTGCGT
>DATLGI010000220.1:0-17223 GCA_035540535.1 Pseudonocardia sp. | reverse complement strand
GCCGGGGTGGGGGTGGGGCCGTGGCCCGGCGGGCCCGCGGTGTGGCCCGCGGACGGCCGCCTGGATCCGGAGCTGCTCGAGCACGGCGACGCGCGCAACGTCGTCGACGCCTACCGGTACTGGCGCCGCGACGCGGTGGCCGCCGACCTCGCCGCCCGGGCGCACCCGTTCCACGTCGCGATCGAGAACTTCGGGCACGACCACAACATCGGCACGGTGGTGCGCACGGCGAACGCGTTCGCGGCCGCCGGGGTGCACGTCGTCGGGCGGCGGCGGTGGAACCGCCGAGGTGCGATGGTGACGGACCGCTACCTGCGGGTGCACCACCACGAGGACGTCGCGGGGCTCGTCGCGTTCGCCCGCGCGCACGGGCTCGCGGTCGTCGCCGTCGACAACAGCCCGGGCGCCCGGCGGCTGGAGACCGCGGCCCTGCCGCGCGAGTGCGTGCTGCTGTTCGGGCAGGAGGGCCCGGGGCTCACCGACGAGGCCCGGGCCGCCGCCGCACTGACGGTGTCGATCGCCCAGTTCGGCTCGACCCGGTCGATCAACGCCGGTGTGGCCGCGGGCATCGTCATGCACGCGTGGGTGCGGGCCCACGCGGACCTGGGCCGGGCCTGGTGATCAGTGGGTCGCGGGGTGGCCGCCGCGGCGCGCCCGGACGAGCTCGACGACGATCGGCAGCACCGACAGGAAGACGATGAGCAGCAGCATCGCCTCGATGTTCTCCCGCACGACGGTGAGCTGCCCCAGGTAGAAACCCAGGACCGTGACGCCCGCGGCCCAGGCGATCCCGCCGATCACCGAGTAGGTGAAGTAGCGCCGCGGCTCCATCCGCCCGACGCCGGCCATCACCGTGATGAAGGTGCGCACGATCGGCACGAAGCGGCCCAGGACGATCGCGCGGTTGCCGTAGCGGTCGAAGAAGACCTGGGTCCGCACCACGTGCGCCGGTTTGAACAGCCTCGACCGCGGCCGGTCGAACACGGCGGGTCCGGCGGCCCGGCCGATCCAGTACCCGACGACGTTGCCGGCCACCGCGGCCAGCACGAGGAGCACGCAGACCAGCCAGAGCGGGCTGTCGATCGCGCCGGTCGCGACGAACAGGCCGGCGGTGAACAGCAGCGAGTCGCCCGGCAGGAAGAACCCGACGAGCAGCCCGCACTCGGCGAACACGATGACCAGCAGCCCCACGAGGGCCCACGGGCCGAGCCAGGAGATGATCGTGTCGGGCTGCAGCCATTCCGGTCCGAGCGCGAGGGTGCCCACCGGGATGACGGTACCGGCTGGGTCACCCGAGCTCGGGCAGCAGCCCCGGCACGAGCAGCGAGAGCAGGGCCAGCGCCGTGCCCAGCACCCCGCCGACCAGCAGCGCGATCAGCAGCGACCACCCCGCCTGCCGGCCCCACCGGGACGCCCGCGACGGTACGGGGAGCGGGTGCGAGCGGCTCGCCGAGCCGGCGGCCTGCGCTCGGAGGGCCTCGGCGAGCCGCTGCCCGGGATCGTCGCGCACCGTCCGCCTCCTCATCCGCGCCGCGAGCGCTGGTCCATCACCCGGGCCACCGCGTCGAGCGCGCGGCTGGCCGTGGACTTGACCGCCCCGCGGCTGATGCCCGTGGCCTCGGCGATCTCGGCCTCGGTGAGGCCACCGTAGTAGCGCAGGACGAGCACCTCGCGCTGGCGGGGGGCGAGCGTCCCGAGCGCGTCGACGACGGCCTGGTGCTCGGCCGAGAGCATCGCCAGCGACTCGGCCGACCGGGCGTGCGCCTGGTGCGGCGGGACGTACTCGCGCGCGGTGCGCCGCCGCCGCGCTCGGCTACCTGCGCACCGCGGTGGTCAACGGCTCCCGCTCGGTGCTGCGGCGGCCTCGTCGCGCAGGCCCGCCCAGTGCCGGTGCAGACCGGCGAACGCCTCCTGCACCACGTCCTCGGCGGTGGCCGGCTCGTCGACGAGCAGCAGGGCCAGCCGGACCAGGCGCATCCGGTGGTCGCGGTAGAGGTCGGCCAGCGTGCGTGGCCCGGCCGCGGGCGGCGTGGCCGCGGCGTCGATCCGGCGCAGCCCGGTGAGCGTGCGCTCGACCGCGCTCTCCGACTCCGCCGCGCTCATCGGGTCAGACTAGAGGGCACTACGTCCGGGAGGCCTCGAAGATGCCCTGGGCGGCGGCGTCCATCGCGGCGTCGAAGTCGGCGTCGCTCTGGTCGGCGTGCAGGCCCTCGGTGAAGGCGCGCGAGAAGCTGGCGACGACACCGCGGTTGCGGGCCAGGCGCGCGTTGGCCTCGTCGCGGCTGTAGCCGCCCGACAGCGCGACCACGCGCAGCACGCGCGGGTGCTCGACGAACTCGGTGTAGAAGCCGTCCTCCTCGGGCAGCGTCAGCTTGAGCATCACGACGCGGCCCTCGGGGACGCTCTCCAGCCGGGCGGCGATCGCGTCCTTGAGCAGCGCCTCCGCGTCGGCCTTCTGTGGGCTGTGGATGTCGACCTCGGGCTCGATGATCGGCACCAGGCCGGAGTCGAGGATGCGGTGGGCGATCTCGAACTGCTGGTCGACGACGGCGGTGACCCCCGCCTTGTCCGCGAGCTTGATCACCGACCGCATCTTCGTGCCGAACATGCCCTTCTCGACGGCGCGTGCGAGCAGGTCGTCCAGGCCCGGCATCGGCTTCATCACCTGGGCGCCGGCGGCCTCGTCGGCGAGCCCCTTGTCGATCTTGATGAACGGGACGACGTTCTTGACCGACCAGAGGTAGTCGCCGGTGTCGCGGCCCTCGACCTGCCGGTTCATCGTGTCCTCGAACAGGATCGCGCCGAGGATCCGCTCCCCGGTGAAGCTGGGGCTGGTCATGATCCGCGTGCGCATCTCGTGGATGCGGTCGAACATCTCGGTGTCGTTCGAGTAGCGGTCCTCGCCGATGCCGTACAGCTTCAGCGCCTTGGGGGTGCTGCCTCCGCTCTGGTCGAGGGCCGCGATGAAGCCCTGACCGGACCGGATCTTGTCAGCCTGCTCGCGGTTCATCGTGCGGTACCACCCGTCCCGGCTCGAGGAATCCTGTCGGACAAACGTTGCCACATCGTGGTCACCGGCCGCGACGCGGCAGGATGGCCGTATGGACCTGCACGGGAACCTGCTCGGCCCCGACCCGACGTACCTTCCGGAGGACCCGGCCGCGGCCGAGCTCGACGCCGGTAAGGACCCCGCGGAGGTGGCCGCGGCACGGCCGACGTCCTCGCTCGCCTGGGCGGTGCTCGCCGAGGACGCGCTGGCCGCGGGCGCCACCGTGGCGGCCTACGCCTACGCGCGCACCGGCTACCACCGCGGGCTCGACCTGCTGCGGCGCAACGGCTGGAAGGGGTTCGGCCCCGTTCCCTGGGCGCACGAGCCCAACCGTGGGTTCCTGCGGGCGCTGGGCGCGCTGCACCGGGCGGCCGCGGCGATCGGCGAGACCGACGAGGCCGAACGCACCGGCGCCTTCCTCGCCGACTGCGACCCGGCGGCCGCCGCTGCGCTCGGGCTCGCCTGAGCACGCGACAGAGCCGCTGATGCTCGGCGGGACGAGCCGGGCGCGTCCGCGCCAACGGGCGCTCCTCGGTGCGCTCGAGCCCGACCTGCTCGGCGTAGGCCGCCCGAACGGTGCGCTGCGGGTGTGGGCACGCGGCGTCCTGCGCGTGCAGGCTCACCCGCAGCCGCGTCGCCGGTCCAGCACGCCGGTGGCGATCCCGCTGATCCGCGGTCCGGAGCGGGTGCGGACGCGGGAGGCGTCCTCGGCGAAGGTGACTCCCGGACGTCGTGCCCGTTCTCGATGGCCCAGTGCTCGCGCAGCGCGGTGGTGATCTGTTGCGGGTCGGCGCGTTCGGCGGGCCGGCTGGTCAGGTTGAGTACCGCGAGGGCGGGGACGGGATTGTCGCCGAGATCGGCGACGAACGCTCGACGAGGCCGGGCTGGTTGCTTTCCTACGACGAGGAGGTAGTCGGCGTCCTTGTCCTCGACCAGGAAGCGGGCATGCGCTCGTTGGTGTGGAGTGCGTCCGCGCTGGCCAGGACACCGGTGCAATCACGGCGCGTCCCGGGCGAGCATGGCAGCCACCACGTGCACGCGCGGCGGGGCGTGCGCGGCCCACTGCCCGGCCGCGACGGAGGATCGGGCCCCGGCAACCACCGCGGCCGCGGCCAAACGCCAGGATCACCACGAGTCGCCAAGCCGTGTCGCATCCTCCCAGTGCCGCCGGGGCCCCGCAGATGAGGGCTTTCTCACGCCTATCTCACGGGTCGCTCACCGCGGCAGGACAGAACAGATCTTGACCGCAACGACCGTTCGACCGATGGAGGATTCTTGCTCACCCGCACCCCCCGAACCGCCCTGCTCGTCGCAGCCTCCGCGCTCGCCCTCGCCGCCTGCGGAGGGGGCGACGACTCCCTCGACGGCGCTTCCGGCGGGGTCGACCAGCCGCCAGCCACCGACGGCACGCAGCCGGCTCCGGACGCACCGAGCCAGCCGGCCCCGGACGCCGGCACGCAGGGCGGCGGCGGAGCGGCCGGCGAGGCGTCCGGGCTGCCTCCGCGACCGCAGCCCGGCAACTGCGTCCGCATCCCGGTGCCGGCCGACGGCGTCTACACGGTCTACGAGGCCGGCACGGCTGTCGTGACCTTCGAGAACGGCCGGCTCGTTCTCGGCGAGGTCCGCGCGGCGGAGGGCTGGAACGCGCGCGTCGACGACCAGGAGGCGGACGAGGTGGAGATCGACTTCCGGCGCAGCGCCAGCGATGTCCTCGACCTCGAGGTCGAGGTCGACGACGGCCGCGTCGAGGCCGAGATCTGCAACGACGACGACTGATGTGGAAGGGCTTGCCAAGGCGAGTCGAGGATGGGGTGGGGCCGTTCTTGGGACCCGGCCCCAGCCGTAACGAGCAGACGCCGCGGCCGCCCGCCCGGTGCGACGCCGTCGAGGACGCGACGACCGCGGTTAGGTCTTGACGAGATCGGCATCACCGGGGCGTCGTCGGATCCCGCCAGCATCCGGAAGGTCGCCGTCCCCCGCAACCGCCTTTCCCACCGCCTGAGTGCGCGGCCGGCCGTTCAGGGGCGGACGAGCAGCCAGTCGGAGGTGTGCCGGAACCACGTCCAGCGCGGCACCAGGCGCGGGTGGGTGAGGCCGTCGGTCACCACCCACGAAGGGCGGCAGCCCACCTGCACCGCCCGCCCCACCGCGGCGCCCCGGCCGGCCCGCGAGGTCTGCGGCACCGGGCGCACCGACCCGTCCGGCAGCCGCCGCCCGCGCCCGGCCCGGACGGCGACGCCCGCCGGGGTCGGCGCCACCACGAGCCGCGGGGTGGCGCCGCGGAGCACGAGCACGTCGTCGCAGTAGACCTCGCCGTACAGGCCGGCGATCTCCCCGCGGCCGACGAGCACGCCGCCGGAGTCGTCCCGGACCAGCGGCACCGGCACGGCCCGGCCGTCCAGCGCGAGCGGGCCGGCCGCCGCGCCCACCGGCAGGCCCCACGCCCGGGTCGCCGGTGAGCGCCCCACCGGGAGGTACGCGACCTCCACCCGTGCGTTGCGCTCCGTGCGCAGCAGGCGCACCAGGACCGCGGCGAGATCGGCGTCGGTGCCCGCGACGATCACCCGGCGCGGCTCGCCGACCAGCACCGGGTCGACGTCCTCGCGGCCGGGGCGAGCGGGGACCGGCACCGTCGCCACCCCGGCCCCGGCCACCTGCGACACCGCCGGTCGCCGCCGACTACCGTGCACCCGGAGCCACCCGGCCCGCCCGCCGTCCGCGCAGGTCAGCAGCACCACGTCCGAACCTTCCGAGCGCACCTGCCCATCGACCCCCTTCTCCTGGAGTCTCACATGCCGGCGATCGTCCTCATCGGCGCCCAGTGGGGCGACGAGGGCAAGGGCAAGGCCACCGACCTGCTCGGCGGCAGCGTCCAGTGGGTGGTGCGCTACCAGGGCGGGAACAACGCGGGCCACACCGTGGTGCTGCCGGGCGGGGAGAACTTCGCGCTGCACCTCATCCCGTCCGGGATCCTCACGCCCGGGGTGACGAACGTGATCGGCAACGGCGTGGTGGTGGACCCGGGGGTGCTGCTGGACGAGCTGACCGGGCTGGAGGCCAGGGGGATCGACACGTCGAACCTGCTGGTCAGCGCGGATGCGCACCTGATCATGCCGTACCACATCGCGATGGACAAGGTGACCGAGCGCTTCCTCGGCAAGGCCAAGATCGGTACCACCGGGCGCGGGATCGGGCCCGCCTACCAGGACAAGGTCGCCCGGGTCGGCGTCCGCGTCGCCGACGTGCTCGACGAGAAGATCCTGCACCAGAAGGTCGAGGCCGCGCTCGAGCTGAAGAACCAGGTGCTGGTGAAGGTCTACAACCGGCGTGCCCTGGACGTCGACGAGGTCGTGGACACCGTCCTCGCGCACGGGCGCCGCTTCGCCGAGCGGATCGCCGACACCCGGCTGCTGCTCGACCAGGCCCTGCAGCGGGGCGACACCGTGCTGCTGGAGGGTTCGCAGGGCACCCTGCTCGACGTCGACCACGGCACCTACCCGTTCGTCACCTCGTCGAACCCGACGGCCGGTGGCGCCGCGGTGGGCTCGGGGATCGGCCCGAGCCGGATCACCCGGGTGATCGGGATCCTCAAGGCCTACACCACGCGGGTGGGCTCGGGGCCGTTCCCGACGGAGCTGGACGACGTGATGGGCGAGCACCTGCGCAAGACCGGCGGCGAGGTCGGTGTCACCACCGGGCGCCCCCGCCGCTGCGGCTGGTTCGACGCCGTGATCGGCCGCTACGCTGCGCGCGTCAACGGGATAACCGACTTCTTCCTCACCAAGCTCGACGTGCTCTCGGGGCTGGAGACGGTGCCCGTCTGCGTCGCCTACGAGGTCGACGGCCGCCGGGTGGACGAGATGCCGATGACGCAGACCGACGTCCACCACGCCGTGCCGGTCTACGAGGAGCTGCCCGGCTGGTTCGAGGACGTCTCCGGCTGTCGCAGCCTCGACGAGCTGCCCGCGAACGCCCGCGCCTACGTGCGCCGTATCGAGGAGCTCACCGGGGCGCCGGTGTCCGCGATCGGCGTCGGTCCCGGCCGCGACGAGACGATCTCGATCCCCGGGCACGCCTGACCTCGTCCCACCCCCCATCCGGGGGGGCCGCGGACCCCCTCCGTCGGGCTGACGCACGCGGCGCCCGGCGCGCACCCTGGAGCCCGGCCGCAGTACCGCCGGGGAGGTCATCGTGCGCGTAACCGATTCGTCCGGTTCGGACGGCCGGCGCCGCACTGCCCGCACCGTCTACCACTACGCGCTGGTGCTGTTCTCGCTGGTCGCGAGCGTGGCGGTCGCCCCCGCCGTCGATATCGCCGGGGACCGGCTCCAGCCCGCGGGCTCGCCCCGCGCGCTGTGCGAGAGCACCCTCGACGTCACCGGCGTGCAGTGCGGGCCGCTGACCGCGGCCCCGACCCCGCTCGCGTCCGCGCAGCCCACGGTGCCCGAGCCGCCGGCGCCGACGAACCCGCCGTCGTCGAGTCCCGCGCCGCCGGGCCCGGTGCCGCCCCGGACCGTCGTGCCGGGTACCGGCGCGCCCACCGGGCCGGAGGTGTCGGCGCCGGCCCCGGTCGAGCCGCCGGCGTCGGTCACCGACCCGTCCCTCGTCCCGGTGTACCCGGGCGACCCGGTCTTCCGGAGGTCCCCGGCGTCCCGGACGTCCCGGTCGTCCCGCCGGTACCGGGGGTGCCCGCGCCGCCCTCGCCCGCCGTCCCGCAGCCCCTCGGCGTCATCCCGCCCGCCGCCGGGGCGGTGCCCGGTGTGGTCGGGAGCAACGTGCTGTTCGTCGGCGACTACGAGACCGGTGACCTCACGCAGTGGGACACCTGCCAGTCCCGCAACGTCAACTCCTCCTGCGCGAACGCCGACCCGTACAGCACCCAGCTCATGGCCGTCGGTGCCCGCCAGGGGGCCTTCGCCACCCGCTTCGTCGTGCGTGACGGCGACGTGCCCGAGTTCGGCGGCGGCGAGCGGGCCGAGGTGTCCACGCACCATCCCGGCGCGATGACCCGCGAGGGCGACGAGCGCTGGTACCAGTGGTCGATGTACCTGCCCGAAGGCTTCCGCCACCCCGGCGGCTGGTGGTTCATCGTCATGCAGTGGCACGCCGGGCACGGGTCCCCGCCGCTGGAGGTCGGCATCACTCCCGAGGGGAACGTGGCCCTCGGCGGGCTCGGCGGCACCGAGCAGGTGGTCGGCCCGGTGCGGACCGGCCAGTGGGTGGACTACACGCTGCACGTCCGGTTCGCCAACAGCGCGTCGAGCGGTTTCGTCGAGGCCTGGGAGAACGGTGTGCAGACGGTGCCGCTCACCCCCCGCGCCACGATGAACAGCGCGGAGAACTACCTCAAGCAGGGCATCTACCGCGACGATCAGGCATCGGGGACCAGCGAGGTCTGGCTCGACGGGCTCGTCGTCTCCGCGCCCTGAGCGCCCCGCGCCGCCCGGACGCAGCCCGCGCCGCGGCCGAGGCGACGACCAGCGCGGCGAGCACGAGCACCGCTCCCGCGGCGGTGACGCCGGGTGCGCCGGGCACCTCCGGCGCGCCTGGCCAGCCGAGCAGCAGCCCGGCGGCCGCGGCCGCGGTGGCGCCGCTCAGCCCGGCCGTGACGGAGCCCGCCGCGCCGGGGTGCGACGCCGCGGCAGCCGGGCCGCGCTCCTGCCGTCGGGACACCGGTTCCTCCTCCTGCCGGGGGACGTCGTCGTCCACAGGAGGGCCCGCGCGGCGGGTCTGATACCGCCGTGGTTCAGCTGGCGCAGGCGCCGGTGCCGGCCGGTTCGGTGAGCGTGGAGGCCCGCTCGACGGTGGCCCGCACCTGGTCGGCGGTGAGGACGAATCCGGTCTCGCTGTCGTCGAGGGCCGCGCCGAACACGACGCCGAGGACCTCCCCGGCCGGGTTGATCATCGGCCCGCCGGAGTTGCCCGAGCGCACCACGGCCCGCACGGTGTAGACGTCGCGGGTGACCTCGCCGGTGTCGTAGATGTCCGGCCCGACCAGATCGATGCGGTCGCGGATCTTGCCCGCGGTGGCGATGAACGGGCCGTCCAACGGGTAGCCGAGGATGATCACGTCGTCGCCGGGTTCGGCGGGCTGCGAGGCGAACCGCAGCGGATCGGCGGTCAGGCCGGGCACGTAGAGAACGGCGACGTCAATGGACGGGTCGTAGGACAGCACGGCGGCGTCGCGCTCGCGGGTGCCGCCGCCCCGGGTGGGCACCTCGACGCTGGTGTCCTCGGTGCCGGCGACGACGTGCGCGTTCGTCATCACCAGCTCCGGGCCGATCACGAAGCCGGTGCCCTCCAGCTGCCGGCTGCACGACGGGGCGCGGCCGCGGACCTTCAGCACGCTGTCCGCGACATCGGCGACCACCCCGCTCTGCGCCAGCGCGGGATCGGGCGGCCCGACCTCCGAGATCGGCGTCTCCGCGAACGGGCTCAGGACGTCGGGGAAGCCCGAGCTGTCGAGCAGCTGCTTGAGCTCGGCGGGGAGCTGCTTGGCGCGCTCCGGCATCACGGTGTTGACCGCCTGCAGGATCTCCGACCCGCGCACCCCGGCGGCCAGCCCGGGGATGCTCGCCGAGGCCAGCGGCAGCGCGACCAGCCACGCCGCGACGACGACGGTCAGCGCCTGCAGCGCCGAGCCCAGGCTGGAGTCGACCTTGAGGGTGCGCTCGCCGGTGATCCGGTCGCGGATGTGGCGGCCGAGGAACACCCCCGTCGTCTCGCCGAGCGCGACCAGCAGCACGACGACGACGATGCTCACGATCACGCGGGTGTGCGGGGTGTCGACGCCGGAGGCGAGCAGCGGGGCCAGCCGGACACCGAGGATCGCCCCGCCCAGCACGCCGACGAACGACAGCAGCGCCACCGCCATGCCGTGCCGCCAGCCCGAGATACCCGCGACGACGGCCAGCAGCACGACGATCAGGTCGACCCAGCTCATCGCCCGCAGGCCCCGCTCATGATCCCGCGACCTCCCGCCGCTGCGCCCGCGCCGCGGACCAGGCCTCGCCCAGGTCGTGGACCCGGGACCCCTCCCAGGGACGTTCCCAACCCCCGAGATGCAACAGGGCGGACAATATGCCCCCGGTGAAACCCCACACGAGCAGGCCCGCCACGACGAACGCCGGGCCGACGTGGCCGGACGGGTGCCCCACGGTGAGCCGGTTGGCGGGGTCGGCCAGCGCGGCCAGCGACACCCGCACGACGGCGGCGGTCTCGGCGGGGTCGACGGCGTCGACGGCCACCGGGCGGGCCCAATGGGCGAGCACCGGCGTGACGACGAACCCCGACGGCGGGATGAACAGCTCCGGCAACAGCGCGAGCGGCACCACCCCGGCCGGGTCGAGCCCGACCTCCTCCTCCGCCTCCCGCAGCGCGGTGGCGACGGCGTCCGCGTCGTCGCGGTCCGCGCCGCCGCCCGGGAAGGAGACCTGGCCGGCGTGGTCGCGCAGGGTGCCGGCGCGCTCGGTGAGCAGGACGTCCGGCCCGTCCGGGCCCTCGCCGAACAGCACGAGCACCGCGGCCCGCCGCCCGCCGTCCGGCGGCGGGATGCGGTGGCGGCTGAGGGCCTCCGCGTCGACGCCGCGGACCGCGGCGAGCAGCGGGCGCAGCCACGGCGGGGCGAGCCCGGGCCGCAGGGGTGGGGTCACCGGCGGGTCACCGGGCGTCGTCGAGGCGGGCGACGGCGGCGGCGACCTCGTCCGCCGTGCGGAACGGGACGGGCGGGTCGACCCGTGCGACCGAGCCGTCGGGCCGCACGAGATAGCTGATCGGGAGCGCGGGGGGCAGGTCGAGGACGGGCCGCAGGGCGTCGCCGGTGACGGACGGGAGGCGGACGTCGAGCTCGTCGAGCAGTCGCAGCGCGGCGCGCGGGTCGTCCTGGACGCCGACCCCGAGCACCTCGACGGCGCCCGGCCGGGCGCCGTACTCCTCGAGCACCGGCAGCTCGGCGCGGCACGGTGCGCACCAGCTGGCCCAGACGTTGAGCAGGACGGTGCGGCCGGCGAGCGCGGCGCCGAGGTCGACGGTCCCCGGCTCGCCCAGACAGGGCACGGTGACGCCCGCGAGCGGCCCGGCCGCCGGCCCGGTGCCCGCCGGGCAGGGCCGCAGCTTCGCGGCGGCGCGCAGCGGCGCGAGCTCGCTGTCCGGCACGGTGACGGCGGCGGGCGCCGGGGCGGTCGGGCCGGCCGGGGCGGGATCACCGGGCCGGAGCGCCAGGACCGCGAGGGCGACGAGCACGACCACGGCCAGGGTCGAGACGACCTCGCCGCGGGTGGCGCCGCGTACCGCGGTGTTCACCGCCCGTCCCCGTCCCCGCCGACAGCGGTGGCGTCGACCACGTCGTCGGGGAGGCCGGCGCGGGCGAGCAGGAACGCCCGGCTCGGACCCTTGACCAGCGCCGCGGCCCGCTCGGGCGCCACCGGCCCGGTGCCGTAGGACGGGCAGTCCGGGGCGAGCGTGCACGCGCCGCAGGCCGGCTTGCGGGCATGGCAGACGCGCCGGCCGTGAAAGATCACCCGGTGTGACACCATCGTCCAGTCTCGCTTCGGCACCAGCGCGCCGACCGCGTGCTCGACCTTGACCGGGTCCTCCTCCTCCGTCCAGCCCCACCGCCGGACCAGGCGCCCGAAGTGCGTGTCGACGGTGATGCCCGGGATCCCGAACGCGTTGCCGAGGATGACGTTGGCGGTCTTGCGGCCGATTCCGGGCAGCGCCACCAGCTCGGGCAGGGTGCGCGGCAGCTCGCCGCCGTGCTTCTCCACCACGGCGGCTCCCAGCCCGATGAGCGAGGTCGCCTTGTTCCGGTAGAAGCCGGTGGAGTGGATCATCTCCTCCAGCTCCGCGCGGTCCGCCGTCGCGTAGTCCACCGCGTTGCGATAGCGGGCGAACAGGGCCGGCGTGGTCTGGTTGACCCGCACGTCGGTGGTCTGCGCCGAGAGGATCGTGGCGACGGCGAGCTCGAGCGGGGTGCGGAAGTCCAGCTCGCAGTGCGCGTCGACGTGGGTGGCGGCCAGCTCGCGCAGCATCCGCGCGACGCGCCGGGACCGGCCCAGCGGCGGCTCGCCCGTGGCCACCCGGCGGGCCAGGCGGGCGGCCGCGGCGGTGGACGCGGGGCGGGCGGTGGTCACCCGACGAGCCTACGGCGCGCCGCCGACCGCCCGACATGGACACATCTCGGGGTGGTCACCGGGCTACCGACCCCGACACGTGACCATGTCGGGCCGGAGGGGGTGGGAGCGGTCACGAATCGGTATCGCCGGCCGCGGCGCGCCGACCCCGCCCGACGCGCCCGGCGCGGGTACGGAATCATCGACGGCGTCATGACTGCCTGGCTGTCCGTCCTCGTCCCGCTGCTGGTGATGTTCTTCGCGCTCGGCATGGAGCGGGTCGAGTCCCGGTTGCGCGAGTCCACGCTGCGCCAGGACGAGCTCGAGGAGATGCTCGAGCAGCCCCGCGCCGACGAGGTGCGGGCGATGTTCCGGCAGGGCACCGTGCGCGCCCTGGAGCTGTTCCGCCTGCGCCGGCTCGGTTCGCGCGGCCGTCGCAGCACGAAGGTGTCTTCCTGATCCTCGGCGGTCCGGCGACACGGCGGTCGGAGCGCAGACCTGCCCGGTGCCCCCTAGACTGCGCCGGTGATCCGCCCGCCGGGCAGCGGGGGGATGAGCCGAGGAGCGCTACTGTGGACGAGGTTCTGATCCGCGCCGGGATCTTCCAGGGCGTCGAGCCCCACGCGGCCGAGGTGCTGGCCCAGGCAATGGAGACCGTCGAGTTCGCGCGCGGGCACGCGATCTTCAGCGAGGGCGAGCCGGGTGACCGGCTCTACGTGGTCGGCGCCGGCAAGGTCAAGATCGGGCGGAAGTCGCCGGACGGCCGGGAGAACCTGCTGATGGTGGCCGGCCCGTCGGACATGTTCGGCGAGCTGTCGATCTTCGACCCCGGCCCGCGCACGTCATCGGCGACGGCGGTCACCGAGGTCCGCGCCTACACGATGGACCGGCCCGCCCTGCGCGAGTGGATCGGGAAGCGCCCCGAGATCGCCGAGCAGCTGCTGCGGGTGCTCGCGCGGCGGCTGCGCCGGACGAACAACATGCTCGCGGACCTGATCTTCACCGACGTCCCGGGCCGGGTGGCGAAGTCGCTGCTGCAGCTCGCGCGCCAGTTCGGGTCGCAGGAGTCCGGCCTGCTGCGGGTGACGCACGACCTCACCCAGGAGGAGATCGCTCAGCTAGTCGGAGCCTCGCGGGAGACGGTGAACAAGGCGCTCGCCGACTTCGCCCACCGCGGCTGGCTGCGGCTGGAGGGTAAGAGCGTACTGATCCTGGAGCCCGAGCGCCTGGCCCGCCGCGCCCGCTGACGCGGCCGCCGGGGTGACGGAAAGAACTGGTACGGCCGTACCAGAACGTGCGACCCTGGGCGCATGTCCGCGTCCACGATCTCCCTCGCCGACTACCGGGCCGCGCTGACCCGACCCGGGGTGCTCGTCCCGACGCTCCTCTCGGCGCTCGGCCGGCTGCCGATCGCGATGTTCGGGCTGGCCACCGTGCTCTACGTGCAGCGGGTCTCCGGATCGTTCGCGACCGGCGGCCTGGTGTCGGCGGGGGTGCTCGCCGGGGTGGCGGTGGGTTCGGTCC
Source organism: Pseudonocardia sp. (assembly GCA_035540535.1). GTDB lineage: Bacteria > Actinomycetota > Actinomycetes > Mycobacteriales > Pseudonocardiaceae > Pseudonocardia. Next base: position 3,540 of record DATLGI010000220.1, on the reverse strand, counting down.
TGCAGGGCCGGGTGATGGACCGGTTCGGCGCGACCCGCCCGCTGATCGTCGTCGCCGCGCTGTTCGTCGTCGCCGTCGGCGCGCTGGTCCTGGCGATCGAGTCCGGGCACTCGCTGATGACGATGGTGCCGGCCGCTGTGCTCAGCGGGCTCACCAGCCCGGCCCTGCCCGGGGCGTCGCGGGCGCTGTGGTCGCGGCTGCTGCCACCCGGGCCGCGGCGCGACGCGGCGTTCAGCTACGAGGCGATCAGCCTCGAGGTCTTCTTCATCCTCGGTCCGGCCCTCGCGGTCTTCCTCGTCACAGCGCCCTGGCCGGGGACGGCGCTGGTGGCGGCCACGCTGGCGATGGCCGTCGGGTCCGTCGGGTTCGCCCTCAGCCCCGTGGTGCGCGCCGTCCGGCTCGTGCCCGGCACCGGCGGGAGTCTCGGACCGCTCGGCGCGCTCGCCCGGCCCGGCATGCGGACCGTGGCCCTGGCGTCGCTGGGGTTCGGGGTCGTCGCGGGGTCGGTCGAGGTCGGCGTCCCGGCGGTGACGACGGCGGCCGGCTCCACCGTGCTGGGCGGGATCCTGCTCTCGGCGTGGTCGGTGACCTCGGTGCTCGCCGGCCTGCTCTACGGCCTGCGCCCGTGGCCCGAGCCGCTGCACCTGCGCCTGCCGGTGCTGCTCGGCGCGTTCGCGGTGCTGGTGCTGGCGATGGCGCTGGTGGGACCGAGCGGCTCCCTCGTCGTGCTCGCGGTGGCGATGCTGGCCGCCGGTGCGGTGATCACCCCACAGGTGACCGCCCACTCGATCGCGGTCGACCGGATCGCGCCGGCCGGCACCGCGACCGAGGCGTTCGGCTGGGTGGTGACGGCTGCGGTGCTCGGGGTGGCGGCCGGGCAGTCGCTGGGCGGCGTCGTGGTCGAGGCGGCGGGGCCGCCGGCGGCGTTCGTCGCGGGGGGAGCGGCCGGGCTGGCGCTCGCCGCGGTGGTGTGGATGCGGCGCGCCACCCTGGCGCCGGACCGCGTCGACAACGACGTTGTCGCGATTTTCGGGCCCGCGGAACAGCAACAAGGTCGTTGTCGACGGTGAGGTCAGGCGCGCAGGTGGTCCAGCTGCGCGCGGACGGAGAGCTCGGCGGCGGGCCACAGGGACCGGTCGACGTCGGCGTAGACCAGCTCGACCACCCGGCGCGCCGTCGCGTCCGCGCCGAGCTCGGCCAGAGCTGCGCGGACCTGGTCGAGCCGCTGCTCGCGGTGCGCCAGGTACTGCGCGGCGGCGGCCGGCGCGTCGGGCAGCTCCGGTCCGTGCCCGGGCAGCACCGCCGTGCCCGCGGGCAGGTCCGCGAGCCGCCGCAACGAGTCCAGATACGGGCCCAGCGCGCCGTCCGGGTGGGCGATCACGGTGGTGCCGCGGCCGAGGATGGTGTCGCCGGTGAGCACCACCGGCTCCGCGTCGGGGCCGGTGAGCAGGAACGACACCGAGTCCGACGTGTGCCCCGGCGTGGTGACGACCCGCAGCTCCACCCCAGCGGCCGCGACGACGTCGCCGTCGCCCAGCGCCTCGGACCCCAGCACCAGCGACGGGTCCAGCGCCTGTACCGGGGCCGCCACCAGCTCGGCGAACCGGCGGGCGCCGCCGGCGTGGTCGTGGTGGCGGTGGGTGAGCAGGATCCGGGCCACCGGGCCGTTCGCGGCGACCCGTCCCAGGTGCTCCTCGTCGTCCTCCCCGGGATCGACGACGACGCAGGCGCGCTCCCCGGGCGCCCGCAGCACCCAGGTGTTGGTGCCGTCGAGCGTCATCGGCGACGGGTTCCCGGCGAGCAGGACGGCGGCCAGCGGCGTGACCGGCCGCAGCACCCCGTACGCGGGATGGGCCGTCATCGGTGGTCACCCGGCCGCAGGTGCCCGGCCGCGACCTCGAAGCCGTCGTCGCCGCCGACCACGACCACCACCCGCTCGCCCTCGCGGCGCACCCGTGGGATCCGTGGCCGCACCCTCCGCTGCGCGGCGGCCGCGAGCACGGCGCCGGCGTCCGCGTGCTCGTCGATCTCCTGCAGGGTGCGGACGGTCGGCGCCATCAGTTCCAGCTCGCCGCGCTGCCAGCGCTCCAGCGCTTCCGCCGGGTGCCACCAGGTCGCCTCGACGGCCTCGGTGGTGTGCGCGTCGGCCGCCTGCCCGTCCGGGACGCGGGCGGCGAGGAACACCGTGTCGTAGCGGCGCGGCGACTCCTCGGGGGTGACCCAGCGCGACCACGGCGCGAGCAGGTCCGCGCGCAGGTGCAACCCGGCCGCGGCGAGCACGTCGGCGAGGGTGCGGCGGCGGGCCACCAGGTCCGCCCGGGCGCCGGCCGGCACGGCGGCGGTGTCGGGCCCGGCGAGCAGCACCCCGCACTCCTCGTAGGTCTCGCGGACCGCGGCCTGCACGAACGCGCCGGCCAGTTCCTCGTCGCAGTCCAGCCGCCCGGCCCACCAGGCGGGGTCCGGGCCGGTCCAGCGCGCCGGATCCGGCCGGTCCGCGGGGTCGACGCCTCCGCCGGGGAACACGGTCATGCCCCCGGCGAAGGCCATCCCGGCCACGCGCCGCTGCAGGAACACCTGCAGCGGGGTGCGCCCGGGCACGGGATCCGGGGCGTCGCGCAGCAGCAGCACGGTGGCGGCCGGGCGCGGGACCGCGGGCTCGTCGGGCATCCCCGGACCCTAACCCGGTCGCGGCCAGCGGTCCCGCCGCCGGAGCGCGGCGGATCAGCCCTGCGGATGCCTGCCGTTGCCGTTCGGGGAGGCGATGCCGGCCCGACGGATCACCCGCGGGCGGGCCTCGCGGGCCGCGAGCTCGGCCTGCAGTTGCGCGAGCAGGTCACGCTCGACGTCGGTGAGCCCGGCGAGTGCCTCCGGGCGCGGGCCGGGGTCGCCGGTGGGGGCGGGGCCGTCGCCGGCCCCGGCGTGGTCGGCGGCGGGCCGGTCCGCGGTGCGGCCGACGTCGCCGGTCGGTCGGCCGGTCGCGGTGTGCTCCCCGGTCGATTCGTCAGGCGCGGTCGAGGCCAGACCCGGCCGTTCCGGGACCTCGGATGCGGGGGGAGCCGGCGGGACGGGACCGAGCCCGAGCGGGTCGTCGTCGCGGATGGTGGGGTCGAGCAAGGGCTCGAGCAGGGGCTCGAGCAGCGGTTCCCACAGCGGCCCGCTCAGCGGGTCGTGACCCGGGCCGTCGGCCGGTGCCGGGTGCGTGCGCGGTGCCAGCGCCGGCGTGGCGGCGTCGAACAGGCCGCCGGCCGGCTCGGGTGACGCGGCGCCGTCCGCGTCCGGTGCCGCGCGCAGCCGTACCGGGCGCGGCACCGTGCCGCGCCGGGGCAGTCGCGGTGCCTGGGCCGCATCGCCGCCCGTCGCGTCGTGCTGATCGCGCTCGGCCCGCGCGCCGTCGGCGCCGGTGACCGCGGTGAGCCGGGAGGCCGGCTCCGGCGCATCCTGCTGCCCGGACCGGTCGCGGCGCCCGGGCGGGCGGGGCCCGGCGTCCGCCCGGGATGCGGAGTGCGGGGTCCGGCCGAACAGTGCCGCGGCGGGGCGGGG
>DATLGI010000219.1:0-9771 GCA_035540535.1 Pseudonocardia sp. | reverse complement strand
CCGTCGCAGCCCACCGGTCCCTACCGGCCCGGCATGTTCGACGACGTCGAGCTCGCCCCCGGCCCCTACCCGCCGGACGAGGCCCGGCCCGGCCCCGGCCGGCACCGGCCGTGGCCCTGAGGCGCCCCGTGGCGACCTCCGCCGGCCCCCCGCTGCTGACCCGGGCCCTGACCCCGGTCGGCCGGTTGTTCGCCCTCGGCCTCGACGTCGTGCGGCTGACGTTCAAGCCGCCGTTCCAGCTGCGCGAGTACATCGAGCAGACCTGGTTCGTCACGAAGGTCTCCGCGCTGCCGACGGCGCTGTTCACCATCCCGTTCGGCGCGACGATCGCGCTGCTGCTCGCCGAGCTCACCCGCCAGTTCGGCGCGCAGAGCCATACCGGCGCGGGCGCCGTGCTGGCGATCGTCCAGCAGGCCGCCCCGATCGTCACCGCGTTGCTGATCGCCGGCGCGGGCGGCAGCGCCGTCTGCGCCGACCTCGGCGCCCGCACCATCCGCGAGGAGATCGCGGCCATGGAGGTGCTCGGCATCTCGCCCGTCCAACGCCTGGTCGTGCCGCGGGTGTGGGCGATGGCCACCACCGCCCTGGTGCTCAACGGGCTCGCCACGGTGGTCGGGGTGAGCGGCGGCTACTTCTTCAACGTGATCGTGCAGGGCGGCACGCCGGGCGCGTACATCGCCAGCTTCAGCGCCATCGCGCAGGTCAGCGACATCCTGGTCAGCGAGTTCAAGGCGTTCCTGTTCGGCTTCACCGCCGGCGTGGTCGCGGCGTACCGGGGGCTCAATCCGCCGCCGGGGCCCAAGGGCGTCGGCGACGCGGTGAACCAGTCGGTGGTCATCTCGTTCGTGCTGGTCTTCCTCATCAACCTCGTGATCACGGGCCTGTACCTCGAGCTCGTGCCGCCGAAGGGGTCCTGACGATGGCCGCCCGGATGACGCCGCTGTCCGCCCGCGCCCGGCGGGTCGCCGCGGCGCCGACCGAGACGCTGGAGGAGCTGGGCGACCAGCTCTCCCTGTACGTGCGCTCGGTCCTGTGGATCCCCCGCACGGTCCGCCGCTACCGCACGGAGATCGCCCGGCTGCTGGCCGAGGTGAGCTTCGGTTCCGGCGCGCTGATCGTCATCCTCGGCACCGCCGGTGTGATGTTGTCGCTGTCGCTGTTCGTCGGCAGCCTCGTCGGCCTGCAGGGCTTCCGGGCGTTGGACAGCCTCGGGGTCGAGGCGCTGACCGGCTTCATCACCGCCTACTTCAACACCCGCGACATCGCCCCGCTCGTGGCCGCCGCCGCGCTGACCGCGACGCTCGGCGCGGGCTTCACCGCGCAGCTGGGCGCGATGCGGATCTCCGAGGAGATCGACGCGCTCGAGGTGATGGCGGTGCCGAGCGTGCCGTACCTGATCACCACGCGGGTGATCGCCGGCGTCATCGCGATCATCCCGATGTACACCATCGGCCTGCTGGCGAGCTACGGCGCGGCCCGGTTGAACGTCACGTTCCTCAACGGCCTGCCCGGCGGCACCTACGACCACTACTTCGACCTGTTCCTTCCGGTCAGCGACGTCCTCTACTCCTATCTCAAGGTCGTCGTCTTCGCGCTGGTGATCATCCTGATCCACTGCCACTACGGCTACAGCGCCAAGGGCGGCCCTGCGGGTGTGGGCATCGCGGTCGGCCGGTCGGTGCGGCTGTCGATCGTCAGCACGGCGATCCTCGACTTCTTCCTGACCCTGGTGATCTTCGGAACGGAGACGTCCGTGCGGGTGGCGGGATGAGCAGGGTCCGCAAGCGGCTGCAGGGGCTCGCGTTCGTCGCGGTCCTGCTCCTGCTGGTGACCCTGGCGGTCGCGTCGTACTCCGGGGCGTTCGAGGACGGCGTCCCCGTGACGTTGCGGGTCGAGCGGACGGGCAGCCAGCTCAATCCGGGCGGCGACGTCAAGGTCCGCGGACTGATCGTGGGCAGCATCGAGAGCATCGGCACCGAGGCCGCCTCCCGCGGGGCGAGCGTGCAGCTGCAGCTCGACCCGGAACTGGTGGACCGGATCCCGGCGGGGGTGTCGGCGCGGTTGCTGCCCAAGACCCTGTTCGGCGAGAAGTACGTCGAGCTGGTGCTGCCCGAGGGGGTGGACCCGGTCGGCGGCGTCGCCCGGCCGATCGCGGCGGGCGACGTCATCCCGCTGGACCGCAGCCGACCGGCCCGGGAGCTGGAGCGCGCGCTCGACGGGCTGCTCCCACTGCTGCAGGCCGTGCAGCCGCAGGACCTGGCGACGACCCTGGGCGCCCTGTCCGCCGCGCTCGAGGGCCGTGGGGAGAACCTCGGCGAGACGCTGGTGCGGCTGCAGGAGCTGACCGGCGGGATCCGGCCCGCGCTGCCGGACCTGCAGGAGGACATCACCCAGCTCGCCGACTTCGCCGGCAACCTCGACGAGGCCGCGCCCGACCTGCTCGACGCGCTGGAGGACTTCTCGGTCACCAGCCGCACGCTGGTCGAGCAGCGCGCGGACCTGCAGGCCCTTTTCACCGGCCTGACCGGGGCCTCCGACGATCTGCGCGCGTTCCTGGACCGCAACGGGGAGGACCTGATCGCGCTCGCCGACGCCAGCCGCCCGACGTTGGAGAGCCTGGCCCGGTACTCCCCGCAGTTCCCGTGCCTGTTCTCCCAGCTCGCCGGGGCGGTCCCGGAGGCGAACCGGGCGTTCGGGGCCGAGAACGGCCGGCCCGGCATCCACATCACGCTCGAGATCGTCAACAGCGACGGCAAGTACGTGCCGGACGAGGACGAGCCCGAGTACGGCGACGACCGCGGCCCGCGCTGCTACCCGATCGTGATTCCCGGGCCCCAGTACCCGCCGGACGGGCCGTTCCGGGACGGCTCCCGCCACCCGGTGGCCCCCGAGGGGACCCCGAGGGGTGAGCCGGAGGACTTCGGCGTGCAGACCTTCGGGACCTACGACGGCAGCAGCTCCTACGACGACCCGGACGTCTACGACCCCTCCGGCGGCTCCGCGGAGGCCGCGTCGCCGGGCGCGGGATCGCTGCCGGCGTCGATGCCCGGGCCCGCGAGCGGTGCATCGGCCTCCTACACCGGGATGGGCGTCGCCAACTCGCCCGGCGAGCAGCGGATGGTGCGCGAGCTCGTCGCTGCGCAGGACGGCACCTCCCCGGAGTCCGTCCCGGCCTGGGGCTCGATGATGCTGGGCCCGCTGTACCGCGGCAGCGAGGTGACGCTGACATGAACCGCATCGCCGTCGGCGCGCTGGTGAGGTTCGTCGCGCTCGCCGTGGTCGTCGCGCTCGCCACGACGGTGCTGGCGCTGACCATCGCGAACGCCTCCGCCGGCGCGGAGACCACCTACAAGGCACGCTTCACCGACGCCGCCGGCCTGCTCGCGGGCGACGACGTCCGCATCGCCGGCGTCGTCGTCGGGCGGGTGGCCGATGTCGCGATCGTCGACCGCCGCGTCGCGGAGGTGTCGTTCACCGTGGCCGCCGACCTGCCCGTCCCGGCGTCGGCCGAGGCCGCGATCTACTACCGGGACCTGATCGGCCGCCGCTACCTGGCGCTGGCCCAGGGCCCCGGCCCCACCGGCGCGGTGCTCGCCGCGGGCGACACCATCCCGGTCGAGCGCACCCGCCCGCCACTGAACCTGACGACGCTGTTCAACGGCTTCCGCCCGCTGTTCGTCGCGCTGGACCCGCAGCAGGTCAACCAGCTCTCCTTCGAGATCGTGCAGGTCCTGCAGGGCCAGGGCGGCACCGTGCGCAGCCTGCTGGCGAGCACCTCGTCGCTGACCGACACCATCGCCGACCGCGACGAGGTGATCGGCCAGCTGATCGACAACCTGAACGCCGTGCTGGACACGGTCAACGCCCGCGACGACGAGCTGTCCGAGCTGATCGCCACGCTGCAGGCGCTGGTGTCCGGGCTGGCCGAGGACCGCGAGCCGATCGGTGCGGCCATCGTCTCGATCGGCGAGCTCACCGAGGTCACCGCCGGGTTCGTCGAACAGGCCCGCCCACCGCTGCGCGAGGACGTCGCCGCGCTCGGTGAGCTGTCCGAGAACCTGAACGCCGACGAGGAGACGGTGGAACGCTTCCTGCGCAACTGGCCGCGGAAGCTGAACACGATCTCCCGGGCCGCGAGCTACGGCAGCTGGTTCCAGTTCTACCTCTGCGGGGTGACCGGCTCGATCGGGTTCGGCGACGCGTTCCCGGCGCAGGAGATCGCCTTCCCCGCCAACGACGCCGAGCGCTGCGGACCCGATCCGGACGGCGACGGCAGGCTCGTCGGCGACGACGACGGCGCGGCCGGTGGGGATCGCAAGGCGTCGGCGCCCGCCGGCGGCGGGCCGCCACCGGCGGGCGCGGCCGCGCCGGCCCTTCCCCTGCTCCCGCTGGTCGGTGGCTGATGCCCGCGTTCTCCCAGCGCCCGCCGGTGCCGATCGCCGTCATCGGCCTGCTGGTGATCGTCCTCGTCACCGCGCTCGCGTTCAACGGCCGAGCCCTGTTCGGCGGCGGCACCACCTACCGGGCCGAGTTCGGCGAGGCCGCCGGGCTGCAGGGCGGCGACCTCGTGACGATCGCCGGGGTCGAGGCGGGCCGGGTGGACTCCGTCGAGCTCGCCGGGGACCGGGTGCTGGTGACGTTCACCGTCGACGAGGCCTGGGTGGGTGACCGGACGACCGCGTCGATCGAGATCCGCACCCTGCTCGGGGCGAAGCTGCTCGCGCTGGACCCGCGGGGCGACCGCGAGCTCGACCCGGAGCAGCCGATACCGCTGGACCGCACGGCGTCGCCGTTCGACGTCGTCGAGGCGTTCAACGGACTGTCCGGCACCATCGACGAGCTGGACACCGAACAGCTCGCGCTGGGCCTGACCACCCTCGCCGACACCTTCCGCGACACCCCGCCCGAGGTCCGGGGCGCGCTGGACGGCCTGTCCCGGTTGTCGCGGACCATCGCGAGCCGCGACGAGGAGATCCGCAGGCTGCTCGCCGGCACCCGCAACCTCTCCGGCGTGCTGGCCGACCGCAACGCCGAGTTCGAGGCACTGCTCGCCGACGGCAACCTGCTGCTCGACGAGGTGCAGCGGCGCCGCGACGCGATCAGCGCTCTGCTCGACGGCACGGTGGCGCTGTCCGAGCAGCTGCGCGGTCTCGTCGCCGACAACCGCGAGCAGCTGCGACCCACCCTCGAGTCGCTCGACCGGGTCGCCGCCACGCTGCAGCGCAACGTCGACGACCTGGAGGAGGCGATCCGGCTGCAGCCGGTGTTCACCCGGCTGTTCCAGAACACCGTCGGCAACGGCGAGTGGTTCGACAACTACGTCTGCGCGCTGGTGCCGCCGCAGAACGGCCCGATCAACGAGGGGGGGTGCTGAGTCTTGGCCCCGAACCCGACCGACCGCCGCCTGCTGCAGTCCACGGCCCTGGTCGCCGCCGTCGCCGTCCTCGTCGCCACCGGCATCCACCTCGTCGTCCAGCCGCCCGGCCGGGCCGTCACCGCCTACTTCACGGACGCCTCGGCGGTGTTCGAGAGCAACGCCGTGCGGGTGCTCGGGGTGCCGGTCGGCACGATCACCGAGGTGGTGCCGGAGGGCACCCGGGTGCGCGTCGAGATGCGCATCTCCGACGACGACGTGCGGCTGTCCGCGGACGTCAACGCCGTGGTCATCTCCCCGAGCCTGGTCACCGGCCGCTACGTGCAGCTCACCCCGACGTACTCCGGCGGCCCGGAGCTGCGGGACGGAGCGGTGATCCCGATCGAGCGCACGGCGGTGCCGCTGGGCGTCGACGATCTGACCCGGACCGCCACCGAGCTGGCGACGATGCTCGGTCCGGGCGGGGTGAACGCCGAGGGCGCACTGTCCGACGCGCTGGACGTCGGGGCGGCGAACCTGGACGGCAACGGCGAGGCGATCAACGACACGATCCGCGACGTCGGCGAGCTGCAGGGCACGTTGGCGGACTCGCGCGAGGAGCTGTTCGGCACGGTCACCGAGCTGCAGTCCTTCGTCTCCACGATCGCGGCGAGCGACGCCGAGGTGCGCGAGTTCAACACCCGGCTCGAGGACGTGGCCGGTTTCCTCGCCGACGAGCGCGACGACCTCGGCCGCGCGCTGCGGGAGCTGTCGGTCGCGCTCGGCGACGTCGCCGATTTCGTCCGGGACAACCGGGAGGTCCTGGGCTCGAACGTCGAGCGGCTGACCGAGGTCACCGCGGCGCTGGTGCGCCAGCAGCAGGCGCTGACCGAGACCGTCGACCTCGCCCCGGCCGCGCTGGGCAACCTCGCCAACGTCTACAACGGCTCCTCGGGCACCCTCGACACCCGGGCGAACATCAACGAGCTGACCTTCCCGCTCCCCGCGCTGGCGTGCCTGCTGCTGGAGCGTGGGGCGCCCGGGGGGCTGGGCGAGGACGAGACCCTGGCGGAGAACTGCGACCGGATCGGCGGGCTCGAGTTCCCGAGCGCGGCCGAGGTGCTCACCGCCCTGCAGTCGGGCGAGCCGCCACCCGTCCCGGGGCTGGCGCTGCCGGAGGAGCCGCCGCCCGGTGCTCCGCCGCCCCCGGCGGATGCGCCCGCCCCGATCGGAGGGGGGAACTGATGCGGCCGGTCAGGACGCGGCTCGTGGCCGCCGGCGTCGCCGCGGCAATGCTCACCAGCGGCTGCGGGATCGTCGGCGGCGGGCTGCGCGGGGTCGAGCTGCCCGGCGGCGCGGAGCTGGGCGACGCCCCGTACGAGCTGACCGTCGAGTTCGCCGACGTCGTCGACCTGGTGCCGCAGTCGCTGGTGAAGGTCAACGACGTGTCCGTCGGCACCGTGACGGGCATCGAGCTCGGCCCGGACTGGACGGCGCTGGTGACCGTGCTCGTCAACGGCGACGTGCGGGTGCCGGCCGACGCGCAGGCGCGGGTGCGCAGCACGAGCCTGCTCGGCGAGAAGTTCGTCGAGCTGCTGGCACCGGACGGCGGCGCGGGCGCCGTCGCCCCACCGATCGCGGACGGGGCGACGATCCCGCTGGCCCGTACCGGCACGGCCGCGGAGGTCGAGGAGGTGCTGGGCGCGCTGTCGATGCTGCTCAACGGCGGCGGCGTCGCCCAGATCCGGACGATCGCCGTCGAGCTCAACGCCGCGCTGGCCGGCAACGAGCCGGAGATCCGCCTGCTGCTCGACGACGTCGACGCGCTGGCCGGCGCGCTCGACGAGCGCCGGACCGAGATCACCCGCGCGCTCGACGAGCTCAACCGGCTCGGCGCGACGCTGAACGAGCGCCGCGACCAGATCGCGGTGGCGCTCTCCGACCTCGGGCCGGGCCTGGCCGAGCTGGAGGAGCAGCGCGGGCTGCTCGTGGACATGCTGCGGGCGCTCGACCGGCTCTCCGTCGTCGCCACGGACGTCGTCGACCGCAGCCGCGAGGACGTCGTCGCCGACCTGGAGCTGCTCCGGCCGATCCTGGAGAACCTCGCGGCCGCCGGCGACGACCTGCCGAAGTCGCTGGAGATCTTCTTCACCCCGCCGTTCACCGACGCCGCGATCGACGCGTTCGCCGGCGACTACGCGAACCTCTACGTCCGCGCGGACCTCGACCTCAGCAGCGTGCTGGAGAACCTGCGCAACTCCAACCAGCCCCTGCTCGGCCCGGACGGCCCGTTCGCCGACCTGCCGCCGACCTCGCAGCTGCTCGCCCCGCTGCTCGGGTCGAACGAGGACCTGGAGCCGCCACGGTTCCCGCTGTTCGGCGAGGAGGGGGAGCTGCCGGTCCCGGGCGTGGGGCCGGCCCCGCCGGACGCGCAGCGCGGCGTCCCGCCGGGTGTCCCGGAGCCGCAGCCGGAGCGGGAGCTGCTCTCCCCGCTGCTCGGAGGTGGCTCGTGATCACGCGGCGGGTGCGGCTGCAGCTGATCGGCTTCGTGCTGGTCGCCGTCGTCGGGGTGACCTACGCGGGCTTCCGCTACGCGGGCTTCGGCGACCTGTTCGGCTCCACCACCTATCCGGTGCGCCTGCAGCTCACCGACTCGGGCGGGATCTTCAGCGGCGCCGACGTCACCTACCGCGGGGTGAGCGTGGGGCGCGTCGGACCGCTGACGCTCACCGCCGAGGGCGTCGAGGTGCAGCTCGACATCGAGCGCAGCGCCCCGGCCGTCCCGGCCGACGTCGACGCGGCCGTGCGCAACCTCTCGCCGATCGGCGAGCAGTACGTCGACCTGCAACCGGCGAGCGAGGGCGGCCCGGTGCTCGTGGCGGGGTCGGTGATCCCGGCGTCCCGCGCGACCGTCCCGGTGCCCGTCGCGGAACTGGTGGTGAGCCTGGACGACTTCGTCCGGTCGGTCCCGCTGGAATCCCTCCAGGTCGTGGTGGACGAGCTGGGCACGGCCTTCGACGGCACCGCCCAGCCGCTGCAGCGGATCCTCGACACGACCGACGCGTTCACCGCGGACGCCGTCGAGGCCCTGCCCGAGACGCTGAGGCTGATCGAGGACGGGCGCACCGTGCTCACCACCCAGAACGAGGTGGCGGGGTCGTTCCGCAGCTTCAGCCGCGACCTCGCGCTGCTGGCCGACCAGCTCGCGCGATCCGATCCCGACCTGCGCCGGCTGTTCCGGACCGGCCCGGAGGTCTCGACGGAGATCGTCGCGCTGCTCGACGAGAGCGGGGCCGGGCTCTCGCAGCTCGTGGCCGACCTGCTCGTCGTCTCCCGGATCACCGAGCCGCGCCAGGACGGGCTGCGCCAGCTGCTCGTCACCTACCCGGGGGTCGCGGCCAACGCCTACACGGTGGTGCCGGGCGACGGCACCGCACACCTCGGCCTGGTGGTCAACGCGTTCGACCCGTACCCGTGCACGCAGGGTTACGAGGGCACCGAACGGCGGCCGGGCGACGACGTCCGGGACAGCCCGGTGAACGAGGACGCGTATTGTGCGGAACCCCCCGGTAGCGAGATCACCGTGCGGGGGGCGCAGAATGTGCCCGGCGCGGAGACCTCGCAGTCACCGCCAGGCACGGAAGAAGGCCCGGAGCTCCCCCTCCCCGCAGGGTCCGAGCCGGCGGACTCCGCTCCCCCCGTGGGCTCGCCGGCCGACATCCTGCGGCTGCCCTGACCGCACCGCGTGCAGCGCCCGACCGACGGCTGGAGCCGCATGACCGTCCTGACCGAACGACCCGCGCCCGCGGGCGCGGGCCCCGGCGGTGATCGCCACCGCAGCGTGGTGCGGGTGCTCGGGGCCCTCGTGGTGCTGGCGGCCCTCGCGACGCTGTTCTTCGGCACGCGCTGGGTCCTCGCCCTGACCGACGAGGGCATGGACCTCGCCGACGCGCGCGAGGCCGTGCTCGTCGACGCCCGGCAGGCTGCCGTCAACATCAACAGCTTGGACTTCCAGGACGTCGAGGCGGGCCTGGACCTGTGGGAGCAGTCGTCCACCGGCCCGGTGCTCGACGAGTTCCGCGCCAACCGCGCCGAGTACGCCGCCGCCGTCGCCGGGTCCCGCCGCGTCACCGAGGCGACGATCGTCGACGCCGCCGTGGCCGAGCTCGACCTGCGGTCCGGCGTCGCGCGGGTGCTCGTCGGCGTCGACGTGCGGGTGCTCGCCGAGGGGCAGGAGCCGGTGCTCACCCGCCAGCGGCTGCAGATGGAGATGACCCGCACCGAGCAGGGTTGGAAGGTCAGCCGGGTCGCCCCGGTCCGGTAGACCCACGCCCGAGAAGGAGGTGCGCCCGATGCCCGCACGCCGTCGCGTCACGCCGGTCCGCCGGCCACGGGTGGCCGGCGGACCGGCGTGACGC
>DATLGI010000218.1:0-11452 GCA_035540535.1 Pseudonocardia sp. | reverse complement strand
CGGGAGGGCAGTCCCCATGCCACGGATCGCCGTCGTCGCGCTCGGCGGGAACGCGATCACCCGCAGCGGGCAGGCGGGGACCTACGACGAGCAGCGGGCGAACGTGCGGGGGATGGCCGGGGCGGTGCACCGGATGCGGTGCGCCGGCTGGACGGTGGTGGTGGTGCACGGCAACGGGCCGCAGGTCGGCAACCTCGCCATCCAGCAGGAGGAGGGGGCGCGGCGGGTCCCCCCGCTGCCCCTGCACCTGCTCGGCGCGATGACCGAGGGTCACCTGGGCAGCCTGCTCGCCCTCGCCCTGCACGACGCCGGCGCCGGCCGCCCGCCGGGGGTGGCCACGGTCGTCACCCATGTCGTCGTCGACCCCGCCGACCCCGCCTTCACCCGCCCGACGAAGCCGATCGGGCCCTTCCTGCCGCCCGAGGAGGCGCACCGCGCCGCTCGCGAGCGCGGCTGGACCGTCGCCGAGGACGCCGGCCGCGGCTACCGGCGGCTGGTCGCGTCCCCGCGGCCGGGCGCGGTGCTGGAGCTCGACGCGATCCGGGCGCTGCTCGCCGCCGGCACGCTGGTGATCGCCGTCGGGGGCGGCGGCGTGCCGGTGATCCCGGACGGGCCCGGCTACCGAGGCGTCGACGCGGTGATCGACAAGGACCTGGCCGCGCAGGCGCTGGCGTCCGCGCTGGGCGCCCAGGCGCTCGTGCTGGTCACCGACGTCGCGCGGGTGCAGGTCGGGTGGGGCACCCCCGATGCGCGGCCGGTCGCGGAGATGACCGTCGAGCAGGCCCAGGCCCACGCCGACGACGGGCAGTTCCCCGAGGGCAGCATGGGCCCGAAGGTGCGCGCGGCGATCGACTTCCTGCGGGCCGGCGGTCGGACCGCCGTGATTACCGACGCCGTCCGGGCCGCGGGCTCGCTCGACCCGGACGCCGACCCGGACACGACGGGGACGAGGATCGTCCCGGCGAGCCGCACCCTGACCGCCGACACCCGCACGGGAGCCTGAGACGTGACCGACCCGGCAGACAGCGTCCTCGAGCTCCGCCTGCACCGTGACACCTACGTCGACTCGGTCGTGCAGCTGTCGGGCACGCGCGCCATGCGTGCCGTCGAGGGCGTCGACTGGGCCAGCGCGGCGATGGCCACGCCGGGCAACGTCGAGGTCCTGCGGACCGAGGGCTTCGCCGGTGACGAGCTGGCCGGGGCCGGCGTGAACGACCTCGTGCTCGCCGTGCGGGCGGAGTCGGCGCAGGCGGCGGAGGCCGCCCGCGCGGCCGCCGAGACGGCGATGTTCGCGGCGCGGGGCGATGCCGCCCCGGGCGAGGCGCGGGTGGTGGCGCCGCGGACGCTCGGCGAGGCGCTGGACCGCGCGCCCGGGACGAACGTGGCGGTGGTGTCGGTGCCGGGCGAGTACGCGGCCCTGGAGGCGCACAAGGCGCTGTCCGCCGGCCTGGACGTGCTGCTGTTCAGCGACAACGTGCCGGTCGAGGCGGAGGTCGAGCTCAAGGAGCGGGCCGCGGAGCTGGGCAGGCTGGTCATGGGTCCGGGCGCCGGCACGGCGGTGCTGGGTGGCACCTGCCTGGGCTTCGCGAACGTGCTGGGGCCGCCCGGGCAGCGGCGCGGCAGCGTGGCCGTGGTCGCGGCGGCGGGGACGGGCGCGCAGGAGGTCGCGGCGCTGCTGGACCGCTGGGGTGTCGGCGTGCCGCACGTCATCGGGCTCGGCGGGCGCGACCTCACCGCCGCGGTCGGAGGGCGGATGGGGCTCGCCGCCGTCGCCGCGCTCGCGGAGGACCCGGGCACCGACGTCGTGCTGCTGGTGTCCAAGCCGCCGGACCCCGACGTCGCGCGCGCGGTCGTGCAGGCGGCCGCGGGCAAGCCCCTGGTGGCCGCCCTGGTCGGGCTGCCGCCGAGCGAGACCGACCTCGACGACGGCGTGGTCGTCACCCGGACGCTGGAGGCCGGCGCCGTCGCGGCCGCCCGTGCCGTGGGCGCGTCCGTGCCCGACACCGCCGCGGGCCTCGTCGACGCGGTGCGGGAGGCCGGCGCCGAGCTGCCGGCGGAGCGCACCCTCGTGCGGGGCCTGTTCTCCGGCGGGACGCTCTGCTACGAGTCGCTGGTGGTGCTCGGCGAACACGCCGACGTGCTCGGGCCCGTGCACTCCAACACCCCGATCGACGAGGCGCTCGGCCTGCCGGCCCCGGACGGCGCCCACACCTGCCTGGACCTCGGCGAGGAGGAGTACACGAAGGGCCGCCCGCACCCGATGATCGACCCCGGGGCACGGATCGCGATGCTGCGTGAGGCGGGGACGGACCCGCGGGTCGCCGTGATCGTGCTCGACGTCGTGCTCGGGTACGGCGCGCACGCCGATCCGGCGGCGGACCTGGCGCCCGTGGCCGCGGAGATCACCGCCGGGGGTGGGCCGCGCGTGGTCGTCCACGTGCTGGGCACCGAGGGCGACCCGCAGGGCCTCGACCGTCAGCGCCGCGCGTTCGTCGAGGCCGGCTGCCTCGTCACCGACACGGCCGCGCGGGCGTCGCTGGCCGCAGCGGCGATCGCGACGCGCAGCCCGGGGCTCGCGGGGTCGAGCCTGTGACGGGCGTCGCCCTCGTCACCCACTCCACGAAGCCCCGGGGCGGGCTGGTGCACACCCTCAGCCTGGCCGAGGCGCTGCACCGCCGGGGCGTCGACGTGCACCTCGTGGCACTCGGCGACCCCGCGGTGGGCCTGTTCCGGCCGACGGACGTGCCGCACACCGTGCTGCCGGGGCCGACGAAGGAGGGCACCACGCTGGAGGAGCGGGTGTTCACCGCGATCGACACGCTGACCGGCGGCCTCGCCGGGCTCGCCGGCCGCTTCGACGTCCTGCACACCCAGGACTGCATCGCCGCGCGGGCGGCGGCCCGGGTGCGCGACGGCGGCGCCCCGGTGACGGTGGTGCGCACCGTGCACCACGTCGACGACTTCACCACCCCCGCGCTGGTGGACTGCCAGCGCAAGGCCATCGTCGAGCCCGACGTCGTGCTGGTCGTCAGCGAGCAGTGGCGCGCCATCCTGCGCGACGAGTACGGCACCGAGACCGAGGTCGTGCCCAACGGCGTCGACCTCGACCGGTTCCCGCCGGTGCCCGAGGCGACGCGGGCCGCGCTGCGGGCGCGGGTGGGCGCGCGGGACCGGTTCCTGTTCCTCGGGGTCGGGGGGGTGGAGCCGCGCAAGGGCACGGTGCACGCGTTCCGCGCGCTGGCCCGGCTGGCCCGCGAGCTCGACCCGCCGCCGGTGCTGGCGATCGTCGGCGGGCACTCGTTCCAGGACTACACGGCCTACCGCGAGGCCGCGCTGGCGGCCCTGCCCGCGCTCGGGCTCGAGCTCGGGCGGGACGTGCACCTGCTCGGCACGGTCGACGAGGCCGAGCTCGGCGGCTGGTACGCCGCGGCCGACGCGCTGGCGTTCCCCTCGGTGAAGGAGGGGTGGGGACTGGTCGTGCTGGAGGCGATGGCCGCGGGCCTGCCGGTCGTCGCGAGCGACCTGCCGGTGTTCCGCGAGTACCTGGTCGACGGCGGGAGCGCCCTGCTGCCCCGCGCGGGCGACGAGGAGAGCCTCGCGGCCGCCATGCGCCGGGTGGTGACCGAGCCGGAGCTGCGCGAGCGGCTGCGCGCCGGCGCGGCCGGCGTGCTGCCGCGGTTCACCTGGGACGCCAGCGCCGAGCGGCACCGGGAGATCTACGGGCGGATCCGTACGCGGGTCAGTGGTGGCCGTGGCCGTGACCGGCGGGGCGGTCGGCCAGCAGGTGGGCGCGGGCGGTGACCTCGTCGGCGAACACGGTGCCGTCGGCGGCGAGGACGTCCTCGAGCGCGCCGAGCCAGCAGCGGTAGTAGCTCCAGCACTCGCCGGCGGGATGGTCGGCCTCCCAGGCCGCGATGCGGGCGATCAGCGCCGCCTGGAACTGCTCCCAGGAGAACGCGCCCGCCTCGTACAGGCTCACCGCCATGCCGAAGGCCCGGCCCTCCCACGGCTCGGCGAACACCAGCTCGCCGTTGCTGCGGGGGGGAGCGGCCGGGCCGTCGACGGCCAGCGGTGCGGTCACCGGGCCTGCACCTTCGCGACGCCGACGATGGCGTCCCGGGTGACCAGCGCGGCCAGCTCCTCCTCCGACAGGTCCTCGGTGCCGGCGGGCCGCTCGGGCAGCACCATCCAGCGCACCTCGCTGCTGGAGTCGCGCACGACCAGCTCGACGTCGTCGGCGAGGTCGAGCCCCATCTCGGCGAGGACCGTGCGCGGCTCGCGGACCACCCGGGCCCGGAAGGCGGGGTCCTTGTACCAGGACGGCGGCAGGCCGAGCACCGGCCACGGGTAGCAGGAGCACAGCGTGCAGACGACGACGTTGTGCTTGGAGGCCGTGTTCTCCACGACCACGATGTGCTCGCCCTGCGGCCCGGCGAACCCGAGCTCCTTGATCGCCGCGGTGCCGTCGGCGAGCAGGCGCTCCCGGTACTGCGGATCGGTCCAGGCGCGGGCGACGACCTTGGCCCCGTTGAGCGGGCCGACCTGGGTCTCGTAGGTGGCGATGAACTTGTCCATCACGGCGGGATCGACCAGACCGCGCTCGGTGAGCAGCTGCTCCAGGGCCTCGGTGCGCAGCGGCGCGGGGATCCGGTCGTCGGAGGTGGTGGTCATGGCGCGGGCTCCAGGTAGCTGTCGTACAGCTCGATCGTCAGGTCGAAGTCCTCGGCACCCTCGCCCCACAGTTCCTGCGCGGTGAAGCGGACCGAGTACACGTGCTGGGGGTTCTCCCCCTGGAAGTGGGCGTGGGTGTCGGGCAGCAGGTGGGCCGGCTGCACCACGTCGACGACGCCGAGGTGCCCGCGCACGTAGGCCGGCAGCCGGGTGTGGTGGTCGACCTCGACGTCGCGGGCGCGGACGCGGTCGCCGACGGCGAACCGGGGCGGCTCCTGCACGGTGCGCAACGAGCCGGCGGCGGTCGGCGCGTAGTCGGGCTTGCGCGCCTCGGGGACCTCCGGCTCGGTGACGTCCTCGCCGCGCAGCTTGCGGGCGCGCGCGTCGATGGCGTCCGGCGCGAGGATCCCGGAGTCGACCAGCATGAGCTCGGCGGCGTTCAGCCAGCGACCGTAGTAGCCGTCGTCGAGGTAGGCCGTGCGGTCCAGGCGCGCGAGCGCGTGCCGGAAGGCGTCGAGGTTCTGCCCCGATACCCGACCCATCGTGAGCAGGGTCAACGCGAACGCGCGGCCCTCCCACTCCTCCGCGAAGACGGGTTCGTCCGCGGTCGGTCGCGTGAGCGGGCCCCAACCGTCCGTGCCGCCCAGGTCGGCGATCGTCGTCATCCTCGGTCCCTCTCCCATGCGCTACGTGTCGTTCACCATAGTGGATGCGACCCGCACGGCGAGATCGTGCAGGGCCGCGGTGAAACACTCGATCGGGGCGGTCGCGACTCCGGCCCCGACCTGCCCGGAGCCGTCGGAGGCGTGCAGGATCCCGGTGGTCACCTTCGGGGTGATGCCCAGCTCGACGACCTTGCGCGCGTCCACGCCGAGCGGGGTGCCGGTGAAGCCCATCGCCGGCAGCGTGAACCGCGAGCTCGTCCCGGCGCAGATCGCCCGGAAGCCCTCGGTGGCCGCGGCGGCGTCGGCCATCGTGCCGCCGAGGAACGCGGCGACGGCGGGGGAGTTGCCCGCGGCAGGCCCGCCCAGCCCGGTGAGCTCGAGGACCGCGCTGTCACCGATGTCCGGCGCGGCGGTGTCCGGGCCATGGCCGGCGTTGTAGAGCGCCTCACCGACCGGCGGCGCGGGGCAGACGTGCCAGGTGTCCGAGCCCGCCAGCTTGATCCCGAACGTGGTGCCGTTGCGGGCCATGGTGGTGACGATGCTGCCGCCGGGCACCTGCTCCGCCCACAGCTGGAGTGACTTCGCGGCCGCCATCGCGACCGTCAGGAAGAACAGGTGGTTGCCGCCGAGGAACCGGGCGAAGGGGACGCGCAGCGCGTCGGGCAGCGCGGCGATGTGCGGCAGCCAGGTGCGGGTGAGCAGGTTCGTCGCGGCCTGGGTGCGCATGTGCAGGTCGTCGCCCATGGTGATGCCCTGGGCGGCGATCCCGCAGACGTCCAGGGGGCCGGCCGCGTCGAGGATCGTGGCCAGCGCCGGGCCCGCGGTGTCGGCGAGGAAGCGCAGCCGCTCGATGGCGGCGTCGGTCTCGCGGCCGAACCAGGCCACCTCGCCCGGGCCCTGGTTGACCGGCGAGAACGCCCGGGTGCCGCCCTCGCGGTTCGCCACGACCAGCACCGGCGCCGACGGGGACAGCGCGGTGGCCATCGGGACCACGGTGTCGTGGTGGTTGGCGGCGTCGAGGGCGATCTCGCCGTGCTCCAGCAGCCGCTGCGCCCCGGCGACGTCGGGCGCCCAGCCCTCGGCCACCACGGCGGCCCGCATGGAGCGTCGCAGCGGGTCGGCGACCTGCTCGAAGGGCAGGGCGGGCCCGCAGTGCAGCAGCATCCGGCCGCCGAACCCGGGCACCACCTCGGCGGCGGTGCGCACGTCGACGAGCTGGGGGGCGCCCTCGTCGAGCCGGCGGACGATCTCGGCGTTGGCCGCGTCGATGCCCGCGGCGGCGGGGCCGTAGAGCCGGGTCAGCACGGTGACGGCGGCGGCGTCACCGCCGGCCGGGATCCGCCACTCGACGTGCTGCACCGGCCGTCCCTGCAACCGGACGGCGTCGGCGAACATCGGCAGGCCGACGTTGACGACCTCGACCTCGTCGGGCAGTGCCAGACGTCCCATCCGCGGCCCTTCCGATAGTGGACGCGTGGACACTATCGGAAAGCCACGGGCGCCTCACCGGCCCGAGTGGGCGAACCGCACGACCAGCCCCTCGAAGCGTCCGGGTCCCGCTCCGGACGGCGCTCGCACCACCCCGTCCGGGCCGGGTCGCGGCGGTTCGGGCGGCGCGGTGACGAGCACCTTGAGCCGCTGCAGGGCGCGGGCGTAGAAGCGCAGCTGGGTGCGCCGGCCGAACAGGCGGAAGCCGAGGTCCACCAGCGGGTTGGCGATCGGCGCCTTGCGCGAGTAGGCGACGATCCGGAACCGCACCAGCCCGGTGTCGAGCTCCTTCACGACCTCGTAGGTCAGCCGGCCCTGCTCGATGTGCCCCGCGAGGGTCTGGTAGGACCACCCGATCGCCCGCTCCCGGCCGGCGGGGCCGTCGCGGACGTCGTCGTGCCGGTCGGTCACCCGCACTCCCATCAGGAAGCGCAGCAGCAGGAACCGGCCCTCCAGCACCAGGTCCCGGCCCAGGAGGTCGTCGTCGACCCGGAAGGCCGCGCGCAGGATCCGCGGATCGCTGAACTCGTAGCTGTTGACGAGCACGCCCGCGGTCTCCACGAGCCCGCCCGGCACCGGGTCGCCGGGCGGCTCCGAGCCGAGCACGATCTCCTGCACGTCCTGGTTCCACCCGGCGGTGACGTGCGGCGGGGCCTGCGTCTCGTCGTAGTTGACGGGCCGGCCGCGCAGCGCGTCGAGGGCGCAGCCGGGGTCGGCCGCCCGGTTCAGCATCGCCGGTTCTCGAGCCCGAGGATCTCCACCCGCCGGACCGCGTCCCCGATCAGCCAGAGCGTCGGCGGCCAGAGCCCCACGAACAGCGCCCGGCGCTCGGCGTTGCCGCGCTCGTCCTGGTCGACGGTCTTCGCGCGCACCCAGAGCAGGATGCACAGCCCGACCGAGCCGAGCGAGGACAGGTGCAGGGCCGCGCTGGGCAGGCCGACGCGGCACAGGAGCGCGGGTATGGAGATCACGGTTGCGGGTACCCGGTCGCCGTGCTGTTACGCCTCGGCCACGGATCGCGGCCGACCCCGCCCTCCGCGAGCGGCCTCGGTCCCGCCGCCCGCGCCGCCCTGGTCGCCCGCTGGCCACTCGGGGTCGCCCGGGTGACCTGGCGCTACCTGTGGCGCACCACGCCGATGCGGCGCTCCGAGCAGGCCGGGGGGGCGGCGGACCTGCCCGAGCCCGTGCCGTCGGACTGCTGCGACGAGCGGGTGCAGCACGCGGACGAGGGCGTCGGCCCGCTGCTGCACCGCCGGTACGCGGTGCGGATCCGGGAGGCGCGGGTGACGCCCGAGGAGGTCGTCGCAGGCCTGGCGGACGACCCGAACAGCGGCGCGCCGCAGGACATCGCGGTGTTCGTCAAGACCCGCGGCGAGGCCGGCGTGCTCGCCGTCGGCGACGAGTTCGTGGTGCGGATGCCGGGTCCGTGGGACGGGCCGGTCCGGGTGATCGGGCGCGGACCGCTGTGGTTCCGGCTGGCGACGCTGCGCGGGCACCTGGAGGCCGGCCAGATCGAGTTCCGGGCCCGCGGTGAGGACGGGCTGCTGCACGTGGAGATCGAGTCGTGGGCCCGGGCCGGCGACCGGCTCGCCCACCTGGCCTACAACCGGCTGCGGGTGGCCAAGGAGATCCAGCTCAACCTCTGGGTGGAGACCCTGCTGGCGATGACGGCCAGCAGCGGTGGTCGGCGCGACGGGCTGCTGCGGGTGGACACGCGGTGGGTGGAGGTGCCGGCCTGACCGGCGTGATCAGCCGCCGAGCAGGGCCTGCGCGCCCCGCACCACGTGGGCGGTGACCGCCGCCGGCTCGGCGCCCGCCAGCGGCTCGGCACGCAGCACGGTGCGGACGAACCCGATTCCGAGCAGCCAGGCCAGCAGCAGGTCGGCGCGCAGCGCGGCGTCGGCCGGATCCGTGCCGGTGACCTGGCTCGCGAACGCCCGCCCGTAGCCGTCGCCGAGCGCGGTGCGCACGGTGGACATGACCTCGGCGGTGCCCGCGGACCGCAGGGCGGCGAAGAACAGCTCGGCGCCGCGCGTGTCCTCGGAGAGCATCGCCGCGAGGATCCGCTCGAGGAGCTCGCCGGGCGGGGCGTCGCGCAGCAGCGGCCGGGCCTGCCCGGCCACCACCTCGGCGAACAGCGCCTCCTTGTTGCCGAAGTGCCGGAACAGCAGTGCCTGGTTCACGCCGGCCCGCTCGGCGATCGCGCGGACGGTGGTGCCGGCGTAGCCCTCGGTGGCGAACAGCTCGCGGGCGGCGTCGAGCAGCGCCCGGCGGGTGAGGGCGGAGTCGCGGGGCCGGGGCGTCGGCGCGAGCCCGGGGGTGTGGCCGGGCGCAGGGGTCGGCTCGCGGCTCGTCATCGGCACCTCCTCGCGTGCTGCTGGATGAGATCACATCGGGCGGGTGTGGGCGGTCGCGCGGCCGGGTAGACCGCACGGACGCGCACCGACGACCCTGTGGAGGGGACCGCCCGATGGCGCAGCACGACCACGAGGAGCAGCCCGAGGAACCCGACCTCGGCGCCGCCGTGCAGCTGGAGAGCTCGCAGTCGCTCGCCGGACCGCCCGGCACCGACCCCCTGGACGCCGGCTACGTGCCTCCGGACCGGCCCTACGTGCTGGAGGACCGGGCGGTGACGGCCGAGGGACAGCGCGTGGGCGACTCGCACGACGAGCGGCTGGCCCGTGAACGTCCGGACCGGGCCGAGTCGGACGCCGACCGGTACCGGTCGGGCCGCCTCACCGCGGCGGACCCGGCCGCCGACGGCGACGCGGCCGATGCGATGGACGCCCGCGACGTCGGCATCGACGGTGGGGCGGCGTCGGCGGAGGAGGCCGCGATGCACGAGGTCGAGGTGGGCGTCGAGCCGACCGACGACGCCGTCCCGGCCGGTGACCCCGCCGTGGGGGAGAGCCTGGAGCAGGACGCCGGCGTCGGGAGCGGGCTCGCGGACGCCGCCCGGGACGTCCGGGACGAGGACGCCGCGGCCGTGATCGACCGGCTGCGCGAGGCCGACGGCGCCGCCGCCCCGGCCTCCGGCCGCACCGACGCCGGGCCGGGAACGGGCCTCGAACGGTAGGCCCGGACCGCTAGGCCACCCGATACCGCGGCGCCCGCAATCCGGTCACTCCGCGCAGCTGCGGGTGATCTTCTCGATCTCGCCGTCGATGTCCATGTGAGTGATCTCCTCACCGAGGGCGACGAGCTCGGTGCTGGCGTCGACGAAGTGCCGGAGCAGGTCGCGGTCGACCTCGAGGACCGCGCGGCCGCCCGTCGAGCAGATCTCGATCTCCACGACGTCGTAGCCGTGGACCTCCTGCGGGCTCATCCGGATGTCCCCGACGCCGGCCGGGGCGTCGAGTCCCGCGACCACGAGCTCACGCGCGACGAGCCACTCGATCCACCGGTCGTTCCTGGTCCGGACGGCGAGGGTCACCGCGAAGGGGTCGGCGGCGGAGTAGGTCCACCGGGTCACGACGGGCGCCGGCTGCCCGTGCAGCACCGTGAACATGTCCTGCTGCACCGTGTCGCTGATCATGGTCGTGCCCCCTGGCCATCCGTCTGGTCCGTCGCCGCTGCGACAGCCTCATGGAAGGAATCGCCGCAGCGGCCCCGTTCGCAGCACTCCGGGCGCGTGTTCACCCGTTACGGGGACGGATGGGATCCAACCGTTATGCGCGGCGGGCCCCGGGCGGCCAGGGCAGGTCCGGTCAGGGCAGGTATCCGGCGAGGACCTCGCGCACCTGGGCCGGGCTGCGGAAGACGACCGGGGGGTCGATCCGCCGGATCACGCCGTCGGGCATGAGCAGGTAGTTCGCCGGCAGGATCGGCGGCCCGCCGAGCTCGCGGCGCAGCCGCACGTCGGCGTCGATCAGCGAGGGGTAGCTACCGCCCAGCGCGGCCATGCCGCGCAGCGCGGCCACGGGGTCGGTGTCGGCCGAGACGCCCACCACCTCCACGGCGCCGGGCTCGGCCCGGTAGGCCTCCAGCACCGGCACCTCCTCGCGGCAGGGCACGCACCAGGAGGCCCACACGTTGAGCAGGACGGGCCGGCCGGCCAGGGCGGCACCGACGTCCACCGAGCCCGGCGCGCCGAGGCACGGCACCGTCAGCCCGGCCAGGCGCCCGCCCGCCGGCGCCGCGCCGGGCGACGGAGCGGGGCACGGTTCGAGCGCGGCGAGCGCCCGGTCCGCGGCCAGGGCGTCGCCGTCCGGCTCACCGCCGTCGGCGCGTGGCCACAGTGCCGCGGTGAGCGCGAGCGCGAGCACGGCCAGCGCGACGAGCCCGGTGCGCAGGCGGTGGTGTCCGGTGTTCGTCGAGGTGGTCATCACCGGGTCCAACGACACAACGCGGCGCGGGTCGCGCTTCGGCGGGTCAGGCCGGACGCGCCGCCGTCACCACCCAGATCCCGCGCTCCCCGGTGCGTCCCGGCTGCTCGACGGTCAGCACCACCTCGGCCCCACCCGGCCCGCGCACCTCGACGGTCCGGCCGTCGCCGCGCGGGTAGGCCTCGGCACCGGCCCAGTCGAGCTCGCCCGCGGCGAACGACAGCGCCACCTCGGCCGGATCGAGCAGCCACGGCTGGCGCCCGGCGTCGGCGCCGGCCTGCAACCGCTCGACCGCCGCGGGAT
>DATLGI010000217.1:0-37430 GCA_035540535.1 Pseudonocardia sp. | reverse complement strand
GGCAGGGACGGGGCCGGCCACCGGAACGGCGTCGAACAGCGCCGGCGGCGGGGCCGACCCGAGGCCACCCAGCGAGACGCCGATCAGCCGGACCCCACCGTCCGGCCCCGCCGCCTGCGCCAGCCGCTGGGCGACGGCCGTGAGCGCTGCCAGGTCGGTACTGGCCTCCGGTGCGGTCGCCGAGCGGGTCGCGGTGGTGAAGTCCGCGGCCCGCACCTTGACCGTGACGGTGCGGGCCGCGCGTCCCGAGGCGACGAGCCGCCGGTGCGCCCCCTCGGTCATCCGGGCCACCTCGTCGAGCACGGCGGCCATCGAGGTGAGGTCGGCGTCGAAGGTCGTCTCCGCGCTGACCTGCTTGGCCTCGCCGCGCGTGGCGACCGGACGGTCGTCCTCACCGCGGGCGAGCCGGTGCAGCTCGGTGCCGAGGGCCGTGCCCAGCAGGTCGGTGAGGTCGCGCAGGTCCATCGCCGCGAGGCCGCCCACCGTCTGCACCCCGTGCCGGCGCAGCCCCGCCTCCGTCACCGGCCCGACGCCCCAGAGCGCGCGGACCGGGAGCGGGGCCAGCACCGCGCGCTCCTCGTGCGGTGCGACCACCCGCAGCCCGTCCGGCTTCGCCAGCTCCGAGGCGATCTTGGCGAGCTGCTTGCCCGATCCCGCGCCGACCGACGCGGGCAGGCCGGTCTGCTCGCGGACCGCGGCGCGCAGCTCGGCGGCGAACGCCTCGACGTCCGGGGCGGGGCGCCCGGCCAGCACCGGCGGTTCGAGGAACGCCTCGTCGAGCGACACCGGTTCGACGACCGGCGCGGCGTCGGCGAGCACGGCCATGACCTGCTCGGAGAGCGCGTGGTACAGCGCGCCCCGCGGCGGCAGCACCACGGCGTGCGGGCAGAGCCGGCGGGCCTGCCCCATCGGCATCGCCGAGCGCGCACCGAACGCCCGGGCCTGGTAGCTCGCCCCCGCGACGACCGCCCGCGGGCCCAGCCCGCCGACCAGCACCGGGCGATCCCGCAGCGTCGGGCGGGTGAGCTGCTCGACCGAGGCGAAGAACGCGTCCATGTCCAGGTGCAGCACCCATCGCGCCGCACCCGCTCCGCCGCCGCCCGGCCGTCCATCGGACGGCATCATCCCCCGCCGCCCCGACATAGCAGCGGCTCGCCGTCGGTCACCGTGACCACCGGCGGGTCGGCCCCGGCGCCGGCGACGGCGGCGAGGTGCTCGGGGGCGGGCGGGCGCAGGTCACGCACCCACCACCGACCGCCCGGCGCCGCCGGCCCGGCCCACTCCCGCACCGCCGCCGGCTCGTCCGGCCGGCTCAGGGTGATCCCCGCCATCGGCGCGGCCAGGCCATCACCGCTGGCCTTGAGCAGCGCCTCCTTGCGGGTCCACACGGTGAGGAAGGCCGCGGTGTCGACGCGGCCGCCGCGGGCCAGCTCGGTGGGTGACCAGGCTTGGCGGGCCATCCCGGCGAGGTCCCCCAGGGGACGGAGCTGCTCGGCGTCGAGACCCACCGGGGCGACCCCGTGCACGGCGACACCGACGACGTCGCCGGCGTGGGTCAGCGAGAAGTGCGGGCCGTCCCCGGCGGCGAGCCGCGGCTTGCCGTGCTGCT
Source organism: Pseudonocardia sp. (assembly GCA_035540535.1). Lineage (GTDB taxonomy): Bacteria > Actinomycetota > Actinomycetes > Mycobacteriales > Pseudonocardiaceae > Pseudonocardia. The sequence goes on along the minus strand of DATLGI010000217.1, from coordinate 35,821 downwards.
CACCGCAACGGCAGGTGCGGTCGAGCGCGACGGCCGCCGGGGCGATCCCCAGCCGGTGCCCGAGCACCAGCCGGGTCAGCGCGTGCGCGGCCAGGTAGCGGGCCCGGTCGGCCGGGCGCCGGAACCGGCCGAGCCGCTCGCGCTCGTGCTCGTCCAGCAGGTCGACCAGCTCCGGGCGGCGCTGCGGTGCCACCGGCCGGGCCCACCAGATGTCGCACCCGTGCACGGGCGTCAGCCTCGCACGTGCCGGTCGGCGCGGCGGCGGCTGCCCGCTGCGCGGGCGGCAGGGCAGGGACGCACGGTGCGGGGCCCGCGGCCGCACGTCCGTGCCGGGCCGCCCCGATCCCGCCCGGATACCGTGCCGGGGTGGCGTGCTCCGACGTGGTGGTGATCGGCGGTGGCATCGCGGGTGCCTCGGTGGCCTACGAGCTGGCCGCCGACCGCCGGGTGGCCCTCGTGGAGGGCGAGCGCAGCCTCGCGACCCACTCCACCGCCCGCTCGGCGGCGACCTACGTACCCGGCCACGGCGTCGCCGAGGTCCGAACGCTCATCGCCGCCAGCGGCCCGCGGTTCGCCGCGCTCGCGGCCGAGCTCGACGCCCCGCCCCTGCTGAGCCCGCGGCCGGTGTTCTGGATCGCCGCGGACGCCGACGGCGAGCGACGCCTCGCGCAGGCGCTGGCGGAGCGGGCGGGCGAGCCGGACGCGCCCGTGCCGCTGGACCCGGCCGAGGCGGCGCGGCGCTGCCCGGCGCTGCGGGCCGACCGCGTGCGGGCCGCCGGGGTCGTCGCGGGCGCCGCCGACGTGGACGCGATGGCGCTGCACCAGGCCTACGTCCGAGGCCTGCGCCGGCGCGGCGGCACCGTGCACGCCGGATCGCCGGTGACCGGGTGCACCCGAGACGGCGGGGGCTGGCGGGTCACCACCGGCGACGGCACGGTCCTCGCCGCGGCAGACGTCGTGGACGCGGCCGGCGCGTGGGCCGACGCGGTCGCCGCGCTCGCCGGGGTCCGCACGGTCGGGCTCGCCCCGCTGCGACGCACGATCGCGGTGGTGCGCGTTCCCGACCCGACCCGGCTGCGCCCGCCCGGCCGGGCGTCGCTGCCGATGGTCGTCGAGGCGGCGGAGCGGTTCTACTTCAAGGCCGAGCACGACCGGCTGCTCGCCTCGCCGGGGGACGAGACCCCGGTACCGCCCGGGGACGCCCGGCCCGACCCGCTCGACGTGGCCACGGCGCTGGAGCGGGTGGAGGCCGTGACCGCCCTGGGCCTGCGCTCGGTGCTCACCAGCTGGGCGGGATTGCGGACGTTCGCCGCGGACCGGCGTCCGGTCGTCGGCGCCTGGCCCGACCACCCGGGCTTCCACTTCGTCGCCGGCCAGGGCGGGTCGGGCATCGAGTCCGCACCGGCGCTGGCCGCGGTGGCGGCCGCGGTGATCACCGGACGCCCGCCGCCCGCGGACGTCGCCCTCGACCCCCACGCCCTGGCCCCGACCCGGTTCGACGACGGGTGAGCCGCCGCTCCCGCCGCTGCGGGGCTCGCCGCCCTGCCCGTCGAGCTGGGACCGCGCGGCCGTGGCCCGGGCCGTACGGTGCCTCCATGTGTGGTGCCCGGTTCGACCCCCTGTCCGGGACGGTGGCCACCGGACCGACCGTGGGCGGGGGGACGTCGTGAGGAGCCGGCCGCAGCGGGCTGCCCGCCGGGGCGGGCCGCTCGCGGTGGTCACCCGCTACTACGACGGCTGCACCACCGGTGACGTCGACCTGATGCTCAGCACGCTGCACCCGGAGGTCGTGCACTGGTTCCTCGCGCCGAACGTCGGCTCCGCGCCGGTGGCCGGCGCCGAGCACCTGGCGCGGTACTGGCGCACGGTCGCGCGGACGATCGAGGCCCGCTGGATCGTCGACCACGGCGTCGAGGTGCCGGGCGAGGCCGTGATCGAGTGGACGATGTTCTGGCGGCCGTCCGGTGCGACCACCCGCATCGCCACCCGCGGCGCGGAGTGGTTCACCTTCTCCGACGGTCTGATCCGCGAGATCCGCTCCTACTACCAGCAGCGCGAGCACACCACCGAGCTCGACGGCTTCCCGTACGCCTCCCGCGGCTACTCCCGCCCGGGCGCCGAGCGCAGCAGCCGCCACCCGGGCGCCTGATCCCGGCGCTCGTCGCCGAGCCGGGCCGGGGCGACCGGATAGTCTCGCGGGATGGACGAGGGACCGCAGCGGGTCGCGGTGATCGGTGCCGGCCCGTCCGGCCTCTACGCCGCGGCGGCCCTGCACACGGCCGGCGCGGGCGTCAGCGTCGACGTGCTGGACCGGCTGCCCGCCCCGTACGGGCTCGTGCGGTACGGCGTCGCGCCCGACCACATCAAGATGAAGAACGTGATCCGGGTGCTGCAGCGGCCGTTCGCGGGCGACCCGCCGGTGCGCTTCCTCGGCAACGTCACGGTGGGGGAGGGCGGCGTGCCGCTCGACGCGCTGCGCCGGCACTACCACGCGATCGTGCACGCCACCGGCAGCAGCGTCGACCGCCCGCTCGGGGTGCCCGGCGAGGAGCTCGCGGGCTCGCTGGGGTCGGGCGCGTTCGTCAGCTGGTACAGCGGCCACCCGGACTTCACCAAGCTGGACCCGCCGCTGGACCAACCCGGCGTCGCCGTCGTCGGCGCCGGCAACGTCGCCCTCGACGTGGCCCGCGTGCTCGCCAAGAGCGCGGAGGAGATGGCCGCCACCGACATCCCCGACTTCGTCCTCGAGGCCCTGCGCGTCAGTGCCGTGCGCGACATCCACGTCCTCGTGCGCCGCGGCCCGCAGCACGTGAAGTTCACCCCGGCCGAGCTCCACCAGATCGGTGACATCGCCGGTGTCGACGTGGTCGTGCGCGACGAGACCGGCCTGCTCACCCCGGAACTGGTCGAGGCCGAGACCGACAAGCGGCAGCGGCAGAACCTGCGGATGATGCTGGACTGGTCGCGGCGCGAGCCCGACGGGCGGGCGGCACGGCGGATCCACCTGCGGTTCCTGCGCAGCCCCGTCCGGCTGGTCGGCGAGGACGGGCGGGTGCGGTCCGTCGTCGTCCGGCGCGGCGCCCTCGACCGGCACGGGCGCGTCGTCCCCACGGGCGAGGAGGAGACCCTCGACGCCGGCCTCGTCGTCCGCGCGATCGGGTACTCCGCCGAACCGGTGCCGGGCCTGCCCTTCGACGAACGCACCGGCACGGTTCCGCACGAGGGCGGGCGGGTCGTGTGCGACGGCGTGCCGGTGCCGGGTGCCTACGTCACCGGTTGGATCAAGCGGGGGCCGACCGGGATCATCGGCACCAACAAGGCCGACGGCACCGAGACGGCGAACGCCGTGCTGGCGGACCTGCCGACGTTGCCGGCCCCGGCCGCGCCCGACCCCGAAGACCTCGCCGCCACCCTCGCCGCGCACGGCGTGCGCCCGGTCGACTGGACCGCGTGGCTGCGGCTCGACGCCGAGGAGCTGCGGCTCGGCGCCACCCGGGGTGGCACCGAGCGGGTCAAGGTGGCCGAGCTCGCCGCGATGCTCGACGCCTGCCGCGCCCCGGACTGACCACTACCCTCGACGGCGTGCGCTCGCCGCTGCTGTCCCGCCGCGACCTGGACTTCCTGCTCCACGAGTGGCTGGACGTCACCTCGCTGTGCGCGCGGGAGCGGTTCGCCGAGCATTCCCGGGAGACCGTCGACGCCGTGCTCGAGGTGTCCGAGCAGGTGGCGCGCGAGCACTTCGCGCCGCACAACCGGACCGCCGACCTCACCGAGCCGCGCTTCGACGGCGAGCGCGTCCACCTGATCCCCGAGGTGGCCACGGCGCTGAAGGTCTTCGCCGAGACCGGCATCATCGGCGCGGCGATGGACGCCGAGGTCGGCGGGCTGCAGTTGCCGCAGACCGTCGCGCAGGCGTGCTTCCTGTGGTTCCAGGCGGCCAACATCGCGACGGCGGCCTACCCGTTCCTCACGATCGCCGCGGCGAACCTGCTGCAGGCCCACGGCTCGGCCGAGCAGGTACGAGCCTACGTCCGCCCGATGGTCGAAGGCCGGTACTTCGGGACGATGTGCCTGTCGGAGCCGCAGGCCGGGTCCTCGCTCGCCGACATCACCACCCGGGCCGAGCCGTGCGAGGACGGCACCTACCGGCTGTTCGGCACCAAGATGTGGATCTCCGGCGGGGACCACGAGATGGGCGAGAACATCGTGCACCTCGTCCTGGCGCGGATCCCCGGCGGGCAGCCCGGGGTGAAGGGGATCTCGCTGTTCGCCGTCCCCCGGTACCTGCTCTCCGGCGAGCGCAACGACGTCGTGCTCGCCGGGGTGAACCACAAGATGGGCTACCGCGGCACCGTCAACACCCTGCTGAACTTCGGCGAGGGCCGGCACACCCCGAGCGGCGCGCCCGGCGCGGTCGGCGAGCTGGTGGGGCAGCCGAACCAGGGGCTCGCCGCGATGTTCCACATGATGAACGAGGCTCGCGTGGGCGTCGGGGCCGGTGCGGCGGCGCTGGGGTACACCGGCTACCTGCACGCGCTGGACTACGCGCGCGGCCGCCCGCAGGGTCGCCCCGCCGGGGTGCGGACCCGGCCGGACGGCACCCCGGTGCCGCAGGTGCCGATCCTCGAGCACGCCGACGTGCGGCGGATGCTGCTGGCGCAGAAGTCCTACGCCGAGGGCGCGGTGGCCCTGGTGCTGTACTGCGCGCGGCTGCTGGACGAGGAGCGGACCGCTGCCGATCCCGCCGAGCGGGCCCGGGCGCACCTGCTGCTGGACGTGCTGACCCCGATCGCCAAGAGCTGGCCCTCGCAGTGGTGCCTGGCGGCGAACGACCTGGCGATCCAGGTGCACGGCGGCTACGGCTACACCCGCGAGTACGCGGTGGAGCAGTTCTACCGGGACAACCGGCTCAACCCGATCCACGAGGGCACCCACGGCATCCAGGGCCTGGACCTGCTGGGCCGCAAGGTCGTGATGGACGGCGGCGCGGGGCTGCGAGTGCTCGCCGAGACCGTCGGCGTCGCGGTCGGGCGGGCCCGGGAGCTGGGCGGCGAGGCGGCCGAGCACGCGGCGGCGCTCGCCACCGCCCTGGCCCGGGTCGACGAGGTGACCGCGGCCCTGTGGGCGGCGGAGGATCGCGCGGTGACGCTGGCGAACTCGTCGGTGTACCTGGAGGCGGTGGGGCACGTCGTCGTCGCGTGGATGTGGCTGGAGCAGGTGGTGGCGGCGCACGGCCTTGACGGCGACCTCTACGAGGGCAAGCGGGCCGCCGCGCGGTACTTCTTCCGCCACGAGCTGCCCCGCACGGGCCCGCAGTTCGCCCTGCTGGAGGGCCTCGACCGGACGGTCCTCGACATGCGCGACGGCTGGTGGTGACCGCCGGGGGTCAGAACGGGTCGACCGCGACGACCTCGGGGACGGCCCGGAGCCGCTCCGCGAAGGTCTCGGTCTCCTCGGCCGAGAGCGAGACCGTGCAGGTGACCGAGCTGTAGGGGACGCCCTCGCGGACGTCGACGGAGAAGTCGCGGACCTGGTAGCCGCAGCTGCGCAGGACGTGTCCGACGGTGAGCGCGCCCGCCAGCCCGCCGGTCGTCACGATCTCGTGGCGCCGGTGCATGCGCGGGGTCCAGTCGGTGCGGCGGTGGTCGTCGAGCAGCGTCATGATCGGCTCCGGGCGTCCGGGAAACGGGCGGGACCCGAGCCAGGCCTCGGTCGGGGGATCGCGGGGAGCGGGCGGATCGCGATCGGGCGCGTCGGCGGCCTGGCTCAGCCGACGCGCGAGGTTACGACCTCGGCGGCGGAAGCGGCGGCGGTACGCATGGGCAGACCCTAGCAGTCCGCGCTCCCGGTCACGCGCTCCGCCGCCATCGACCCGGCCGCCGCCGAGGCATCTATTGACTTTCGATAGGTTTCGCTCGACCATCGAGAGATGAGCCGCTTCGTCATCCTCGCCCTCCGGGGGCTCCTCATCCTGCTCGCGCTCGGCGCCCTCGGCGCCCAGGTCGTGCTCGTCGTGCTCATCGCCACCCGGACGGGATCCGAGGTGGCCGTCCGTGGCGTGTTCTACGCGGTGCTCGGCATCGCGGCCATCGCGTGCGTGCAGGTCGTGCTCGTCGCCCTGTGGGTGCTGCTCGCCATGGTGCGCCGCGGCGCGATCTTCCACGAGCGCGCCTTCCGGTGGGTCGACGTCATCTCCGTCGCCGGCTTCGTCGCCGCGGTCCTCGTCGCCGCGTTCTGCGCCCACGTCGGCGAGCTCGACGACGCGCCCGGGCTCATCCTGATCGGGATGGGGGTGGCCATGGGCGGGGCCGCGTTCGCCCTGCTGATGGTCGTCATGCGCGGCCTGCTGCGCAACGCGACGGTGCTCCGGCGTGAGCTCGACGAGGTCGTGTGATGGCGATCGTCGTCGACCTCGACGTCATGCTCGCGCGCCGCAAGATGTCGGTCGCGGAGTTCGCGGAGGCGGTCGGCATCACGCCGGCGAACGTCGCCGTGCTCAAGAACGGGCGCGCCAAGGCCGTGCGTTTCACGACCCTCGACGCCGTCTGCCGGGTGCTCGACTGCCAGCCCGGCGACGTGCTCCGCCGGGTGCCCGACGAACCCGGAACGGGGTGAGTGGGCGCGTCAGTCCGTGATCTCCTTCGGCCGGCCGGCGGCGGGCCGGCCGGCCAGCGCCTCGCGCTCCTGCTCGCGCGCCTGCAGCTCGCCCGAACCGGAGTGCCCGCCGTGCAGCGCCGCCTCCGCCGCGGCCTCCTCGGCGCGGGCGCGTTCGAGGGCGGCGGTCTCGGCCACCGGGTCGGGCTTGAGCAGCGACCCGGCCACCGGCGAGCCACTCGAGCCGAGCTGGTTCATCCGCTTGGGCACCGACGCGCCCTGGTAGGCCAGCGGGATCGGGTGCCCGTGCGCGTCGAGCCCGGCCAGCGGCTGGTGCACCTCGATGAACTCCCCGTGCGGCAGCCGCTTGACGATCCCGGTCTCGATGCCGTGCTCGAGCACCGCCCGGTCCGAGCGCTGCAGGCCGAGGCAGATCCGGTAGGTCACCCAGTAGGCGATCGGCGGCACGATCAGGATCCCGATCCGGCCCGCCCACGTCGTCGCGTTCAGCGACACGTTGAAGAAGTAGGCGATCCAGTCGTTCACCCCCGACAGCACGAGCACCATGTAGAACGAGATCGCCATCGCGCCCAGCGCGGTGCGGACGGGTGCGTCCCGGGGCCGCTGCAGGAGGTTGTGCAGCGCGTTGTCCTTGGTCATCTTCCGCTCGACGTACGGATAGACGGCCGCGACCACGAACGGCAGCGGAAGGAACATGGCGGTGGCGAAGAACGCCGCCGGGATCGTGTAGTCACCGAGGTAGAGCTCCCACGGCGGGAAGATCCGGGCCATGCCCTCGGTGAACAGCACGTACCAGTCCGGCTGGGAGCCGGCCGAGATCTGCGCGGCGTTGTAGGGGCCGAGGTGCCAGATCGGGTTGATCTGGAACAACCCCGCCATCATCCCGATCACCCCGACGGTGACCGCGAAGAACGCGCCACCCTTGGCCGCGAACGTCGGCAGGATCCGCACGCCCACCACGTTGCCCTCGGTCCGCCCCGGGCCCGGGAACTGCGTGTGCTTCTGGTACCACACCAACCCGACGTGCACCGCGATCAACGCGAACAGCAGGCCCGGCAGCAGGAACACGTGCGCGATGTAGAACCGCGGAATGATCTCGGTGCCCGGGAACTCCCCGCCGAACAGCAGCCAGTGCGTCCAGGTCCCGATCACCGGCACCGTCAGCGTGATCCCGGACATGATCCGCAGCCCGATCCCCGACAGCAGGTCGTCCGGCAGCGAGTAGCCGGTCAGGCCCTCGAAGAACCCGAGCAGCAGCAGGAGCACGCCGATCACCCAGTTCGCCTCCCGCGGCTTGCGGAACGCGCCGGTGAAGAACGTGCGGAACATGTGCGCCACCATCGCCGCCATGAACAGCAACGCCGCCCAGTGGTGCACCTGCCGGACGAACAACCCGCCCCGGACCTCGAACGACAGGAACAACGTCGACTCGTAGGCCCGTGACATGTGCACGCCCTGCATCAGCTCGTACGGCCCGTCGTAGACCACCTCGGCCATCGACGGGTCGAAGAACAACGCCAGGAACGTCCCCGACAGCAACAACACGATGAAGCTGTACAGCACGATCTCACCGAGCAGGAACGACCAGTGCGTCGGGAACACCTTGTTGAACTGCCGTCGCATCCCGGCGGCCGGGTGGTAGCGCTGATCCAGCTCGTCGAGCACCTTGCCCGCGCGCGCCTGCATCCCCGAGGAGGTGGTGGTCGGGGTGGTGATCGAACTCATGATGACGGACGCTCCCAGAAGGCCGGGCCGACAGGTTCGACGAAGTCGCTGACCGCCACGAAGTATCCCTGCTCGTCGACCGTGATGGGCAGCTGCGGGAGGGCCCGGGTGGCCGGCCCGAAGATGGGACGGGCGTACTCGGTGATGAGGAACTGCGACTGGTGGCACGGGCACAGTGCCCGGTTGGTCTGCGTCTCGTACAGCGACGCCGGGCACCCCAGGTGCGTGCAGATCTTCGAGTAGGCGTAGTAGTCGCCGTAGTTGAAGTCGGTCTGGCCGGCCCGCTCGATCACCTCGGTGCCGGGACGCAGCCGGATCAGCATCACGGGCGCGTCCGAGGCCCTTTGCGCGTGCAGCAGGGCCTCCTCGTCGCCGCGCTCGGACTCGCGGAACGGGAAGACCGTCTCCAGCGAGCCGGGCGCCAGGTCCTCCGGCCGGACCAGCGAGATCTCGCCGAGGACGCCGGTGTCACGGCGCAGGTACACGGTCTCGCCGTCCACCGACCGCCAGCCGGTGACCCACAGCGCCGACTCGGCGCCCTCGCGCCACGGGTCCCGGACGAGGGGTGCCAGCGCGGCCACGCCGACCGCGAGGCCGAGCACGCCCGCGGCCGCCCCGGCCGTCCGCTTGATCATCGAACGGCGGGCGATCGTGGTGTCCTGGCCGGCCTTCGCCATCTGGGCCAGCACCGTGCGCCGGGCGACCTCGTCGGAGGCGCCGTCGTGGCGCTGCTGGACGGAGACCTCGTCGGGGAAGAACTTCTTGACGTAGGCGATCACGCCGATGCCCAGCGCCAGCACCGAGAACCCGAACGTGACCCCGACGACCGGGGTGTACAGCAGGTAGATCAGGTGACCCGGGGCGCCCACCGGGACGTACTCGTACGGCCACGCGACGAACGCCACGATGAACGCCAGCCCGGACAGCGCCGACAGGGCGAACCACAGCGCGACCCCGCGCTCGGCCCGCTTCTCGGCGCGGGTGCCGGGAACCGGGAACTTCCGCTGGTTGTGCACGACCTCGACGTCGTCGAGCTCGGAGGCCAGCCGGGCCAGCTGCTCCGGCGTCATGTTCTCCAGGTCACGCTCGGTGGGCACCGGTCCGGCCGTCATGACTTCGCTCCCAACCACATCGCGAACCCGATCAGTGCGGCGAGGCCGACCACGAACGCGACCACACCCTCGGCCGTCGGCCCGAGGCCCCCGAGCTCGTCCCCGCCCGGGTTGACCTCCTCGATGGCCTTGACGTAGGCGATGATGTCCTTCTTCTCCTCCGGCGTGAGCTGCCGCTCGGAGAACTTCGGCATGTTCTGCGGCCCCGACAGCATCGCGGTGTAGACGTCCATCTCGCTGGCCGGAGCGAGCGCCGGTGCCTCCTTGCCGGAGGACAGGGCGATCCCGACGCCGGTGAAGTTGTGGCAGGACGCGCAGTTCATCCGGAAGAGCTCGCCGCCGCGGGCGGGATCGTCGCCCCGCAGCGCCTCACCCTCGGCCGCCGGCCGGACCGGGCCGCCGCCGTTCGCCTGGACGTAGGCACCGAGCGCGTCGAGGTTCGCCAGGCCCTCCTCGGTGGAGGGGTCGAACTCCGGCAGCGGCGGCTTGCGCACCGCCTGCGCCTCCTGGCGGGCCAGCGGCATCCGGCCGGTCGAGACCTGGAACCAGGTCGCGGCGTCGCCGACGCCGATCAGGCTGGGACCGCGGTCCTCGACCCCCTGCAGGTTGGCGCCGTGGCAGCTGATGCACGCCGTGCTGTAGAGGTCCTGCCCCTGGGCGATGAGCGCGGCGTCGGCCTGCGCCGTGGCGACCTGGGGTTCGGGCGTGAACGCCGTGTAGAGCGCGCCCGCGGTGAGCAGGCCCAGGCCGAGCGCCATCGAGCCGGCCACCCGGCGGCGCAGGCGGCCGCGCGCACCCCGACGTCTTGTGAAGATCATCTGCTGCACTTTCACTTGATGAAGTAGATGACGGCGAACAGGCCGATCCACACGACGTCGACGAAGTGCCAGTAGTACGACACCACGATGGCCGCGGTGGCCTGCTGCGGGGTGAACTTCGCGAGCCTGGTGCGGATCAGCAGGTAGACGAAGGCGACGAGGCCGCCGGTGACGTGCAGCGCGTGGAACCCGGTGGTCAGGTAGAACACGGTGCCGTAGGCGCTGGACGAGAGCGTGGTCCCGTCGTGGACCAGCTCGTAGTACTCGTAGGCCTGGCCGAGCACGAACGCGGTGCCCATCGCCAGGGTCAGCAGGTACCACCGGCGCAGCCCGAACACGTCACCGCGCTCGGCGGCGAACACGCCGTACTGGCAGGTGAACGACGAGGCCACCAGGATGATCGTGATGACGAGCGCGTACGGGACGTTCAGCTCCGTCGGCGGGATCGGCCACTCGCCCTCGGTCTGGGCCCGCGCGGTGAAGTAGATCGCGAACAGCCCGGCGAAGAACATCAGCTCGCTGGACAGCCAGACGATGGTGCCGATGCTGACCAGATTCGGGCGGTTCAGCGAGTGGATCCGCGCGCTGATGGTGGGAGCCGCTGTCGTCACGGAGGCATTATGACCCCGCGCATCTTCTACAGCCTGTCGGGGCTACTACATTGACCAGCTGTGGACAGCCCCGTCAGGAACGTTCTGGTGTTCAGCCACCGGCCCGAGGTGCGCGAGGCGATCGTCATGGCGATCGGCCGCAGGCCGGCACCCGATCTGGGGCGCGTCCGCTTCGTCGAGGCGGCCGGGATCGCGGAGGTGCTCGCGGCCGCCGACGCCGGCGAGATCGACCTCGCGATCCTCGACGGGGAGGCTCAGCCCACCGGCGGGATGGGCGTGTCGCGGCAGCTGAAGGACGAGATCGACGACTGCCCACCGATCATCGTCACCGTCCGCCGACGCGACGACCGGTGGCTCGCCACCTGGTCGCAGGCCGACGCCGTGCTGGTGCATCCCCTCGACCCCGTGACGGCAGCGGAGACCGTGGCCGGCGTGCTGCGCCGCGCCGTCGGCGGCGCGGCGCTCCGATGAGTCCTGGCCCGGCGGGCGCCGGCGCGGCACCGCGGACGTGGCCGGGCGTCCTCGCGCGGCTGATCGCGCGGTCCGACCTGGACGCCGCGGACACCGCGTGGGTGATGGACCGCGTGCTGTCGGCCGAGGCCACACCGGCGCAGCTGGCCGGGTTCCTGGTCGCGCTGCGGGCCAAGGGGGAGACGGCCACCGAGATCGCCGGCCTGGCCGAGGCCATGCTGCGCCACGCCCGGCGGATCGTCGCCCACGCTCCCGCCGTCGACGTCGTCGGCACCGGAGGTGACCAGGCTCACACGGTGAACATCTCGACGATGGCCGCGATCGTCGTCGCCGCGTCCGGGGTGCCGGTGGTCAAGCACGGCAACCGGGCCGCCTCGTCGGCCTGCGGGGCCGCCGACCTGCTCGAGGCGCTCGGGGTGGCGATCGACCTGGCACCCGAGTCCGTCGCGGCCTGCGCGGCGGAGGTCGGCATCGGATTCTGCTTCGCCCCGGTGTTCCACCCCGCGATGCGGCACACCGGCGGCGTCCGGCGCGAACTCGGCGTCCCGACCGCGATGAACATCCTCGGCCCGCTGACCAACCCGGCCCAGCCGCCCGCCGCCCTGGTCGGGTGCGCCGACGCCCGGCTGGCGCCGGTCCTCGCCGAGGTGCTGGCCGGCCGCGGGTCCACCGCGCTCGTCGTGCGCGGCGACGACGGCCTCGACGAGCTGACGACGACCACGACGAGCACCGTGTGGGTGGCGGGCGGCGGCACGGTGCGCCGCGAGTCGCTCGACCCGGCCGCCCTCGGGATACCCGCCGCCGGTCGCGAGGACCTGCGCGGTGGTGACGCGACGGTGAACGCCGAGGTCTGCCGGTCGCTGCTCGACGGGGCCCGCGGCCCGGTGCGCGACGCGGTGCTGCTCAACGCGGCCGGCGCGCTGGTGGCCTTCGACGGCCCGCCCGCGGATCTCGCCGGTGCGCTCGGGGCGGCGACGGCGCGGGCGGCGGCGGCGGTGGACTCGGGTGCGGCCGCAGCCCTGCTGGCGCGGTGGGTCCAGGTCTCCGCCCGGCTGCGCGTCGGGCAGCCGGGCTAGCCGAGCCCGACGGCGAACGTGGCCTCGGTGTCCGCCCGCGAGTACGAGCGGAACGCGATGTGGGTGTCGGTGCGCACCACGCCCTCGACCTTGGACAGCCGCCCGGCGATGACGTCGGCGAGCTGCTCGTGCTCGGCGACCTTCACCAGCGCGATGAGGTCGACGTCGCCCGCGCAGGAGTAGACCTCGCTCACCCCTGCCAGGTCCGCGATGGCCTGCGCCGTCTCCGGGATCCGGTCGGCGGCGGTGTGCACCAGGACGATCGCCGTGATCACACCGGTCACTCTAGTCCGTCCGCGTCGAACCGGCGGGCCCGGCGGGCCCAGGTGCTCCAGCCGCCGGCGCCGCGCGCCGGTTCGGCCCACGGCGGTTCGCTGTGCACCAGCCGGGTGCCGGCGGTGCACAGCCACCGGTGCAGCAGCCGCACCTCCTCCGGCGGGGCCCCGGCCAGCGGCCCCGGCCCCGGCACGATCGCCTGCGCGCCGAGGCGCAGCGCGTCGACCACCGGCATCGGGGCGACGCCGCGCCGCGCGACCCCGGCCGCGGCGAGGCGCCCGTGCCGCAGCACCGCGATCTCCCAGCCGCCGGAACCGTCCGGCCGCGCGCCCACGAGCTCGGGCAGTGCGGCCAGAGCGGCGAGCCGCTGGGCTCGTTCCAGCACCGTGACCAGCGCGGCCAGCCGGTCGCGCCGGGCCGCCGCGGCCTCGTAGCGCTGGCGGGCCGCCAGCCGGTCGATCCCGGCGGCGAGCGCGTGCAGGGGTGTGTCGTCACGGCCGGCGAGGAGCCGCTCCAGGGCACCGACGGCCGAGGCGTAGCCGTCGACGTCCTGCAGGCCGGCGCACGGGGCGGCGCACCGGCCGATCTCGTGCAGCACGCACGGCGCCGACGGGTGGGCGGCCCGGCCGTGCCGCACCGCGATCCGCGGCGTGCACCGCCGCAGGGGCACCGCGTCGAGCAGCGTCTCGACCGCCGCGACGGCGGCCCGCCGGGAGCCGAACGGGCCGAGCGCACCGGCCCGCGCGGTGGTGACCACCGACAGGCGCGGGAACGCCTCCGCGGTCGCGACGACCCACCAGACCCGCCGGGGTTCGCGGGAGCGGCGGTTGTACCGCGGCCGGTGCGCGGCGATCAGCCGCAGCTCCCGGACGGCGGCCTCGAGCGGGTGCGCGCAGACCACGGCGTCCACCCGCTCCGCCTGCGCGACCATGTCGCGCACGCGCCGCCGGCGCTCGCCCGCGGTGAAGTACGTGCGCACGCGACGGCGGACGTCACCGCTGGTGCCGACGTAGAGCACCTCGTCACGGGCGCCGCGGAACAGGTACACCCCGGGCGCGGACGGCAGCCGGTCGGCGAGGTGGCGCCGCCGGCGCTGCTGCGGCGTGGGGCGGTGCGCGGCGCGGTCGCGGGCCAGCGCCAGGAGCTCCTCCAGGCTCTGCACGCCCAGGTTGCCGATCCGCTCCAGCAGGTGGTGCAGCACCTCGACGGTGGCACGGGCGTCGGCCAGCGCCCGGTGGGTCGGGCGCGTGGCGGTGCCGAACAGGGCGGCCAGCGCCCCCAGGCGCACGCTGGGGGCCTCGTCGCGGGTGAGCACGGCGCGGGCGAGCCGGGCCGTGCAGAGCACCGGCGGGCGCGGCCAGCGCTGCCCGTGCCGCTCGCACGCGGCCCGCAGGAACCCCACGTCGAAGGGTGCGTTGTGGGCGACGAGCACCGCGCCGGCGAGGAACTCGAGCAGGGCCGGCAGCACGCCGGCCAGGCTCGGCGCGCCGGCGACCGCGCCGCTGGTGATCCCGGTCAGCGCGACGACACCCGGCGGGATCGCGGTGCCGGGATCGACCAGCGTGCCGATCTCGCCGAGCCGCTCGCCGCCGCGCACCTTCACCGCGCCGACCTCGGTCACGGCGTCGGTGCCGGCCCGCCCGCCGGTGGTCTCCAGGTCGACGACCACGAAGGTCACCTCGCGCAGCGGCGTGCCCCGTGCCCCGGCCAGCTCGTCGAACGACAGCTGGGCGGGCGGGCCGGGCGGGGTCGGGACGGGCACGGCGCGCACCGTAGGGACGGGCACCGACAGCGCGGGCGGCGCGCGGGGTGCCCGCGGATAACCTGTACCGATGACGGGCGGGGCGGCACCGACGACGGCGTCGCCGTGGGACGGGTTGCCCGAACCGGTCCGCGCCCGGCTCGCCGAGCTCGCGGGCGCGGCCGTCGCCGGGCTCCCGGCGCCGGACGTGCCCGCGCCGCTGCGCCGCTTCGCCCGGTTCACCCCGGCGAAGCGCGCCCGGCTCGGGGAGGCGGCGCTGGTCGGGGAGCTGCGCCGGTCCGCCGCCTTCCGGGCGGCCGTCGTGGCGTGGTGGGACGAGCACCGGCCGGGCGAGCTCGCCGTGGAGAGTCGGGCGGGGGAGCCCGGCGACGCGGCCGCCGCGGCCGTCGCGCTGCTCACCGACGACCCGGCGGCGGCCGAGGCCGTGCGCCTCGCGGGGCGGCGGGCCGAGGCCGGCGAGCTGCGGGCCGAGCGCGACGCGGCCCTCGCCCGGGTGGAGAAGCTCGCGGTCGAGCTCGAGCGGCTGCGCGAGGACCTGGCGCAGGCCCGCGCCGGAGCCCGGACCGCCGACGAGCGGCGCGACGCCGAGTTCCAGCAGTTGCGCCGCCGCGTCGGCGAGCAGGGGGCGAGGCTGCGCGCGCTCTCGGACGCCCTTGCCGAGGCCGAGGCCGAGGCCCGGGCGGCGGCGGAGCGGGCGGCGGCGGAGCTCGCCGCGGCGCGGGACCAGCGGGACCGCGAGCGCACCCGGGCGGACGCCGAGCGACGCCGCGCGGACCGGGCGGCGGCCGAGGTCGCCGCGGCGCGGCAGGCGGCCCGGGAGGCCCGGCAGGCCGACGAGGTGCGCCTCGGGCTGCTCGTGGACACGCTGTCCGGTGCCCTGACGGGCCTGCGCCGGGAGCTCGCGCTGGGTGGTGGCGGCCCGCGCCCGGGTGATCTCGTCGCGGGCGCCGGTGCCGCGCGCGCCGGGGGAGCGGCCGACACGCCGGCGGCGCTCGACACCCTGCTCGCGGTGCCGTCACTGCACCTGATCGTGGACGGCTACAACGTGACCAAGACCGGGTACCCCGAGCTCACCCTCGCCGACCAGCGCAACCGGCTCGTCGGCCAGCTCGCCGCCCTCGCCGCCCGCACCGGGGCGGAGGTCACCGTCGTGTTCGACGGCGCCGGGGTCACCGCGGCCCCCGCCCGGGGCACCCGCGGGGTCCGGGTGCTGTTCAGCGACCCCGGCGTGGCCGCCGACGACGTCATCCGGGCGCTGGTGGCGGCGGAGCCGCAGGGCCGGCCGGTCCTCGTCGCGACCTCGGACCGGGCGGTCGTGGCCTCGGTGCGCGAGGTGGGCGCCCATGCGGTGCCCTCGGCTCTGCTGCTCGCGCGCCTCGGGCGCGGCTGAGCCCGGCCCGCCCGGCGACGCGCCGATCCTGTCGGACCCCCCTCGTACCGTGCCGACCACAGGCATGGCGATGTTCGAGGAGGCAGATGTGATCGTCGACTGTGACCGGTGCGAGGTGCGCGGCGCGGCCTGCGGGGACTGCGTGGTCGGTGTCCTGCTGGGGCTGCCGGGCGTCCGGGCGGCGGACCCGCCCGGCGAGGGCGCCCCCGGCGAGCAGGCGGCGGGGCCGTCGGGTTCCCCGGTCGTGCACCTCGACGCCCCGGAGCGGCGGGCGCTCGACGTGCTGGCCGATCAGGGCCTCGTCCCGCGGCTGCGGCTGGTGGTCGCGCCGGCCGGTCGTCCGGCCCCCGGACCGGGGCCGGCCGAGGTCCGCGACGTCGGGTGAGCCGGCCGCCGTCGGGGGCCGCGCGGCGCGCCCGGGGGCGCCTGCCAGGCTGCCACCATGGCCCGCACGCTGCTGGTGACGAACGACTTCCCGCCCCGTGCCGGCGGCATCCAGAACTACCTGCAGAACCTGGCCGACCGGCTGCCCGCGGGGGAGCTCGTCGTGTATGCGCCCGCCTGGCCGGGCGCGGCCGCCTTCGACGCCACCCGGGGCTATCCCGTGCACCGGCACCCGACGTCGCTGATGCTGCCCACCCCCGCCGTCGCGCGGCGGGCCGTGGCGCTGGCGCGCGAGCACGGGGTCCGCACGGTGTGGTTCGGGGCCGCGGCCCCGCTGGGCCTGCTGGGCCTGACGCTGCGGCAGCGGGCCGGGGTCTGCCGGGTGGTGGCGAGCACGCACGGGCACGAGGTCGGCTGGTCGATGCTGCCGCTCGCCCGCCAGGCCCTGCGCCGCATCGGCGACGGCTCCGACGTCGTCACGGTCGTCTCGCGGTACACCCGGGGGCGGCTGGCGGCCGCGCTCGGGCCCCGGGCCGCGCTCGAACACCTCCCCCCGGGCGTCGACACGGAACTGTTCCGGCCGGACCCGGCCGCGCGCGCGGACCTGCGCCGGCGGTACCGGCTCGGTTCGGCTCCGGTGGTCACGTGCGTGTCCCGGCTGGTGGCGCGAAAGGGCCAGGACTCGCTGGTCCGGGTGCTGGCGCGGGTCCGGGAGCGGGTGCCGGGCACGCGGCTGTTGCTGGTCGGCGACGGTCCCGCCGGGCCGCGGCTGCGCCGGCTCGCGCGCGCACACGGCCTCGACGACGCGGTGCTGTTCACCGGGGCGGTGCCCGCGGCCGAGCTGCCGGCCCACCACGCGGTCGGGGACGTGTTCGCGTTGCCGTGCCGCACCCGGGGCGGCGGTCTGGACGTCGAGGGCCTGGGGATCGTGCTGCTGGAGGCGGCCGCATGCGGGCTGCCGGTCGTCGCCGGTGATTCCGGGGGCGCGCCCGAGACGGTGCAGGACGGCCGCACCGGCCACGTCGTCGGCGGGCGCGACCCCGACGCGCTGGCCCGCGCGCTCACCGCCCTGCTCGCCGACCCCGACCGGGCCCGCGCGATGGGCACCGCCGGCCGGCGCCGGATGCGCCGCGACTGGAGCGCGGCCGCGGTCACCGCCCGGCTCGGTGCGCTGCTGGCCGGCCTCGGACGCGGTCAGGAGGTGCGGACGGCGCCCTCGTAGATCGCGGCGATGTCGCCGGCGTAGGTCTTGGCCACCACCGCGCGCTTGACCTTCATCGTCGGTGTGAGCTCGCCGCCCGCCTCGGTGAAGTCGACGGGCAGGATCCGGAACTTGCGGATCTGCTCGGCTCGCGAGACGGCCTTGTTGGCCTCCTCCACCGCCGCCGCGATCTCGCCGCGCAGCTCGGGGTCCTCGACGAGATCGCTCACCGGGGTGCCGGCCGGCTTGCCGGTGCGCTCGAGCCAGCCCGGCAGCGCCTCGGGATCGATGGTGACCAGCGCGCCGATGAACGGCTGCTGGTCGCCGACCACCATGCACTGGCTGACCAGCGGGTGCGCCCGCAGCCGGTCCTCCAGCACGGCGGGGGCGACGTTCTTGCCCCCGGCCGTCACGATGATCTCCTTCTTGCGCCCGGTGATCGTCAGGTAGCCGGCGTCGTCCAGCTCGCCGATGTCCCCGGAGTGGAGCCAGCCGTCCCGGATCGCCTCGGCGGTGGCCCGCTCGTTGCGCCAGTACCCGCGGAACACCACGTCGCCGGACAGCAGGATCTCCCCGTCGTCGGCGATCCGCACCGCACAGCCCGGCATCGGCCGCCCGACCGTGCCCACCCGCTGGGCACCGGGCGCGTTGACGGTGAAGGCCGCGGAGGTCTCGGTGAGCCCGTAGCCCTCGTAGACCGGCAGGCCGATGCCGCGGAAGAAGTGGCCGAGGCGCGCGCCGAGCGGCGCGCTGCCGGACACCGCGGCGACGACGTTGCCGCCGACGGCGTCGCGCAGCTTGCCGTAGACCAGCCGGTCGAACAGGGCGTGCTTCGCCCGCAGCGCGAGGCCCGGCCCGCCGGTGTCCTGCGCCCTGCTCCAGGCGATGGCCGTCTCGGCGGCGGCGTCGAAGATCTTGCCCTTGCCGCCGTCGTGTGCGCGCTGGCGGGCGCCGTTGTAGACCTTCTCGAAGACGCGCGGCACGGCCAGCAGGAACGTCGGCTTGAACTCCTGCAGGTCCGCGACCAGGTTCTTGATGTCCGGGGAGTGCCCGACGATGGTGCGGGTGTGCAAGGCGCCGCACTGGATGACCTTGCCGAACACGTGTGCGAGCGGCAGGAACAGCAGCACCGATCCGCCGGGAGTGAGCAGGTCCGGCAGGCAGGAGGCAGCGGCCTTGATGTCGGTGACCAGGTTGCGGTGGGTGAGCTCGCAGCCCTTCGGTCGGCCGGTGGTACCGGAGGTGTAGATCAAGGTCGCCAGGTCCGAGCCGCGGACCGCGCGCCGGCGGGCGTGCACCTCGTCCTCGGCGACGTCGGCGCCGAGCGCGGTGAGCCGGGCGATCCCCGCCTCCTGCGAGCCGTCGCCGGCCGCATCGAGCTGCCAGACGTGGTCCAGGTCGGGCAGGCGGTCGCGGACGCTCTCGACGAGCGCGCTGTGGGCGCCGGTCTCGACCACGATCGCGACCGCCCCGGAGTCGGACAGGATCCAGGAGATCTGCTCGGCCGAGGACGTCTCGTAGATCGGCACGGTGACCCCGCCGACGGCGAGGATCGCGTAGTCGACCAGCGTCCACTCGTAGCGGGTGCGCGACAGCACGCCGACCCGGTCGCCCGCCGCCACGCCCGCCGCGATCAGCCCGCGGGCGACCGCCGTGACCTGCGCGGCGAACTCCCCGGCGGTGACGTCGTCCCAGCCGTGTGCCCCGCGGCGCCGGTAGACGACGGCGCCACCGTGGTCCGCCGCGTTCCCGTAGACGGGATCGAGGAGGTTCTCCTCCTCCGCGACGACGATGGTGGCGGGCACGCTGTACTCACGCACGGGAACGACCTCCTGGCCGACGGTGGCAGGGCTGGTTCCCGGAAACCTACCGCCTCGCTGTCGTGATGGGGGAATGCCGTCATGCCGTCGGTCGACGTCCTGGACGAGACGTTCGTGGCGGTCCCGCCCGCGGTGCCGGCGCGCCGGCCTCGGCTGTGGCCGGACCTCCGCCTCGAGGACCGGCTGGAGGCGGGACGCGCGCCCGGCGAGGACCCGGCATGAGGGTGCACGTGGTCTCCGACGTGCACGGCGACGTCGAGGGACTCGCCCGCGCGGGCGACGGCGCGGACGCGCTGGTCGTGCTCGGCGACCTGGTGGAGTTCGTCGACTACCACGACCCGTCGCGGGGCATCCTGGGGCGGGTCCTCGGCGCCGAGGCCAGCGCCCGGTTCGGCGAGCTGCGGGCGAGCGGGCGCCCCGGGGAGCTGATGCGGTTCGCGCGCGCCGCCTGGGCGCACGTGCCCGATCCGCCCGCCCTGGTGACCGAGGCCGTCCGCGAGCAGTACGCGGCCCTGTTCGCGGCCCTTCCCGCACCCACCTACGCGATTCCGGGCAACGTGGACCTGCCCGAGCTGTGGCCGGAGTTCGCGCGGGCCGGGGTGCACGCGGTCGACGGCCGGGTGGTGGAGCTGGCCGGGCTGCGGTTCGGGTTCGTCGGCGGCGTGCCGCTGCCCCCGGGGGTGCAGCCGCACCGGGGCGGGCCGTGGCGGCCCTACGTCCGAGCCGCCGCGGACTTCGACGCCGCCGTGCACGGCCTGGACGCCCCCGACGTCCTGTGCTCGCACGCGCCGCCGGCGGTGCCCGAGCTGGCCTACGACGTGCGCTCGCGCCGTCCGGAGGCGGCGTCGCCGGCGCTGCGGGAGGTGATCGAGCGGCACCGCCCGCGCGCGGCGCTGTTCGGCCACGTGCACCAGCCGCTGGCGGCGCGGCGGCGGTGGGGCGGCACCGAATGCGTGAACGTCGGCCACTTCCGGGCCACCGGCCGGCCGTACGTCCTGCGCTGGTGAGGTGGGTAGCCTGCGCGTCATGGCGGACGCGACCACCTCCTCGATCACCATCGACGCTCCCCCGGAGCGGGTGATGGCGGTGATCGCCGACTTCACCGCCTACCCGGAGTGGGCGGACCAGGTGAAGACGGTGGAGGTCCTCGACGCCGCGCCCGACGGTCGGGCCGAGCGGGTGCGGTTCACCATGGACGCCGGCCCGATCAAGGATTCCTACACCCTGGACTACACCTGGGCGCCGGACGGCCGCTCGGTGAGCTGGACCCTGGTCAAGGGCCAGATGCAGCGGGCCCAGGACGGGTCCTACGTGCTCGCCCCGGCCGGCGACGACGCCACCACCGTCACCTACTCCCTGGCCGTCGACCTCAACATCCCGATCATCGGCATGCTGCGCCGGAAGGCGGAGAAGGTGATCATCGACACCGCGCTGAAGGGCCTGAAGCGCCGGGTCGAACGCGGGAGCTGACGCGGGTCCGACCACGCGGCCGGCGCCGACGTCGGTAGGCTCGGCGGGGTGCGCGTCGTGCTGTTCACCGGCAAGGGCGGGGTCGGCAAGACCACGCTCGCCGCCGCCACCGCCGCGCGGCTGGCCCGGGCCGGGCGCAAGACGCTCGTCGTGTCCACCGATCCGGCGCACTCGCTGGGCGACGCGCTGGAGGCGGACCTCACCGGCGACCCGGTGGAGGTCGACCCCGGCGACGGGGACGGCGGGCTGTTCGCGGCGCACATCGACACCCGCGCCCTGCTCGACGACTCGTGGGGCCGGCTGCAGGGTCACCTGCGCACGCTGCTGGCCGGCGCGGGGGTGGACGAGCTCGTCGCGGACGAGCTGACCGTGCTCCCGGGGGTCGAGGAGCTGCTCGCGCTCGGCGAGGTGCGCCGCGCCGCGGAGACCGGACCGTGGGAGGTCGTCGTCGTCGACTGCGGCCCGACGGCGGAGACGCTGCGCCTGCTCGGGCTGCCGGAGGCGCTGTCCGGCTACCTGGAGCGGTTGTTCCCCGCGCACCGCCGGGCCGTGCGCGGGCTGCTCGCCGGGCTCTCGTCCGCCCGCGGCGCGGAGCCCGGCGCCGCAAGGCAGTGGGAAGCGACGGTCGACGCCCTCGACGGCCTCGCCGCCCAGCTCGCCGGCCTGCGCGCGATGCTCGCCGACCACACCCGCACCGGGATCCGGCTGGTCCTGACCCCGGAGCGGGTGGTGGCCGCGGAGACCCGCCGGACCCTCACGGCGCTGGCCCTGCACGGGCTGCGGGTCGACGGGCTGGTGGTGAACCGCCTGCTGCCCGGGCCGCCGCCCTCCCTGCGCGGGCCCGCCGCCCGGTGGCTGCGCGAGCGGGCGGCCGAGCAGCGCGCCGTGCTGGGCGAGCTGGGCGCTCTGCCCGTCCCGCTGCGCACCGCGGTGCACACCGCCGCCGAGCCCACCGGGGTACCGGCGCTGCTCGGAATCGCCCGCGACCTGTGGGGCGACGAGGACCCGGCCGCCGTCGCCCCGGCCGGCCCGCCCGCGCTGCGGGTACGGCGCACCGCGGGCACCGGCACCGGGCTGGACTCGGTGTTCGAGCTGGTGCTTGCGCTGCCGGGGGCGGCCGACGGCCCGCTGGACCTCGCGCGGGTCGGTGACGAGCTCGCCGTGACCGTCGGCGGGGTGCGCCGGCTGGTCGCGCTGCCGTCGGCGCTGCGCCGGTGCACGGTCACCGCGGCCCGGCTGGAGGACGACGACCTGTGCGTGGTGTTCCGGCCGGACCCCGCGGTGTGGGTGCGATGAGCTCCGCCTGCGGGCAGCACGGGCTCGCCGCGGAGCTGCGCGCGCTCGCGCTGGCCGCCCTGGACCGGTGGGAACCGGCGCTCGGGCGGGCCCGGGCCGCGGCGGGCACCGGCGGGGACCCCCGCGGGGCCTGCCCCGTGTGCGCGGTGATCGCGGCCGCGTGCGGGGAGCGTCCCGAGCTCGCCGCCCGCCTCGCCGAGCAGGCGGCCGAGCTGCTCGCCGTGCTGCGCGCGGCCCTGCAGGAGGGCGGCGGTGACCGGCCCGACGGCGCCGACCACGGCGGGGACGGCGCGCACCCACCCGCTCCGCCGCCGCGCCGGGTGCAGCACATCCCCGTCACCCGGCCGTGAGACCGCGGTCGTGCTGACCGTCGGTGTCGACGTCGGCGGCACGAGCGTCCGGGCCGGGGTCGTCGACGCCGACGGGGCGGTCCGCGACACCGCGCACTGCCCCACCCCGCACAGTGACAGCGCGCTGGAGCAGGCCGTCGCCACGCTCGTGTCGGACCTGGCCGCCCGCCACCGGGTGGGCGCGGTCGGCCTCGCGCTGGCCGGGTTCGTCTCGGCCGACCGGCGCGTCGTCCGGTTCGCCCCCCACCTGTCCTGGCGCGACGCGCCGGTCGCCGACCGGGTCGCGGCCCGGACGGGTCTGCCGGTCGTCGTCGAGCACGACGCCAACGCCGCCGCGTACGGCGAGCGCCGGTTCGGCGCGGCGGGCGGGCCGTCGACGGTCGTCTTCCTGGCGCTGGGCACCGGGATCGGTGCCGCCCTGCTGCTCGACGGCGCGATCTACCGCGGTGCCCACGGCGTCGCGCCGGAACTGGGCCACCTCACGCTGGTCCCGGGCGGGCGGTCCTGCCCGTGCGGGAAGGCGGGCTGCTGGGAGCGGTACTGCAGCGGGACGGCGCTGGCCACGACGGCGCTCGAGCTGCTCGCGGGCGACGGGCCCCGCTCGCCCGCGCTGGCCCGCCTCGCTGCCGCGGACCCCGGCCTGCTCACCGGGCGGCGGGTGGCCGCGGCCGCGCGGGAGGGCGACCCGCTGGCCGCGGCGGCGATGACCGAGCTCGCCCGGTGGCTCGGCGACGGGCTCGCCCTCGTCGCCGACGTCTTCGACCCCGAGCTCGTGGTGGTCGGCGGCGGGGTGTCGGAGTCCGCGCCGCTGTTCCTCGACGACGCCAGGGACCGCTACGCCGCGCGGGTCACCGGCGGCCCGCGGCGCCCGCTGGCCCGGATCCGGACCGCCCAGCTCGGCGCCGCGGCCGCGGTGGTGGGCGCGGCCCAGCTCGCGCGGGAGACGGCGGGCTGAGCAGGACCTACAGCACCGCGCCGTCGTCCTCGCCGTGCCCGTCGCCGGCCGGCGGCGGATCCGGCCACAGCCGCAGCACCAGCCAACCGAGCCCGGCGGCCAGCGTCACCAGGCCGAGCGGGACACCGTAGGCGCTCGGGACGCCGATGAGCGTCGGCCACACGCAGAGGACCAGGCCGAGGGCGAGCAGACCGAAGCCCACGACGGCGGGCGGACCCAACCTGGGCAGCGGCGGCGGCTCGGGCGGGACGAAGTGGCCCTCGGGGTCGGCCGCGGCGGGCGCCGCGGCAGCGGGCCCCGGCTCGTCGGCCCCGACGTCGTCGGTGCGGTCCCAGCCGGCGACGATCGCGTCGAACTCGTCGGTGTCGCGGCGGCCGCGCGCGTCCTCCGGACCGCCACGGCGGTGGCCGTCGTCGGGTTCGGGGCTCACGGGTGCACAGTACCGGGCGGGCGGGGCGGCCTCACTGTCGCGATCGCGCGGGCCTCCGTACGCTGGCGGCGACGCGGGGGAAGGGAGCTCGGACGCGGTGCTGTACTGGGCGTTCAAGTTCGTGCTCCTCGGTCCGCTGCTGCGGCTGTGCTGCCGGCCCACGATCGAGGGGCTGGAGCACATCCCGGAGTCCGGTGGCGCGATCCTCGCGAGCAACCACCTGGCCGTCGTCGACTCGTTCTTCCTGCCGCTGCTGGTGCCTCGCCGGATCACCTTCCCCGCGAAGCAGGAGTACTTCACCCAGCCCGGGCTGGTCGGCCGGCTGAAGAAGGCGTTCTTCAGCGGGGTCGGCCAGATCCCGATCGACCGCTCCGGGGGCTCGGCCGCCCGCGGCGCGATCGACACCGCGGTGCGGCTGCTGCGCGAGGGCCACCTGCTCGGCATCTACCCGGAGGGCACCCGCTCCCCCGACGGGCGGCTCTACAAGGGCAAGACCGGGGTGGCGCGGATCGCGCTCGAGGCCGGCGTGCCGGTGATCCCGGTCGCCATGATCGGCACCGACCGGGTGAACCCGATCGGCTCGCGCCTGTGGCGCCCGCACCACGTGCACATCCGGATCGGCGCGCCGCTGGACTTCACCCGCTACGCCGGGATGGCGGGGGACCGGTTCATCGAGCGGTCGATGACCGACGAGATCATGTACGAGCTGATGGAGCTGTCCGGCCAGACCTACGTCGACCTCTACGCCGCCTCGGTGAAGGACCGCGCCGCGAAGGCGGCGAGCGCGTCACCCGCCGCCCCGGACGCCACCCGGCTGCCCGACACCCGCGCCGGCTGATGCGGCCGGTCGGTCAGCGGGCGGCGAGCGCGGCGTCGATCGCCTCCCAGCGCCGGCGGTTGAGCCGGGCGTCGGCCAGGGCGTCGTGCGCGTCCGCCGTGGGCGGGGGCAGCGGCGGGCGGCCGGCCTCCTCCCACCGCTGCCGCAGCTCGCGGGTGAACCGGGGCAGCGCGCGCGGCAACGCCGGCATCGACCCCCACAGCTGGCACAGCGCCACGTGGTCGTACGCGGCGATCCAGGCCCAGAGCTCGACCTCGCCCGGCGGCTCGGTCAGGAACGCCAGCAGGTCGGCGCGGATCCGGGCCCGCGACCGCCAGGCGGGATCGGCCGGCGCGGGCAGCTTGGGCAGGACGTTGGCCCGCACCCACGCCCCCGCGCGAGCCGGGTCGAACTCGGTCGAGACGGCGTAGAACTCGCGGCCGTCCTCGCCGACGACGCCGATCGAGACCAGGTCGATGGTGACCCCGTCCTCGATGAACTCGCAGTCGTAGAAGAACCTCACCGCGAGCGCACCGGCCCGGTGGCGTCGCGTGACCGGGTACCGCCCCGCGCGCGGCCGTCGACGTGGTCGTTCATCGGCGACGAGCGTAGGCGACCGGCGGGACCGGGCCGTGCGCGCCCACGGGCGAGGAGCGGCCGCCGAGTCCGCCGTCGCTAGTCTGGACCGGTGAACTGGTCCGTCGACGCCCCGGTCGAAGCGCTTCCCGAGCTGCCCCCGTTGCCCGCGGACCTGCGGGCCCGCCTGGACTCCGCGCTGTCGCGGCCGGCGGCCCAGCAACCGGAGTGGCCGGAGCCGCAGCGGCTCGGACACGTCCGCGCCGTGCTGGAGAGCGTGCCGCCGGTGACGCTGCCGCCGGAGGTCGACCGGTTGCAGGAGCGGCTCGGCGCCGTCGCCCGCGGCGAGGCGTTCCTCATGCAGGGCGGTGACTGTGCGGAGACCTTCGTCGACAACACCGAGCCGCACATCCGGGCCACCATCCGCACGCTGCTGCAGATGTCCGTCGTGCTGACCTACGGCGCGAGCACCCCCGTGGTGAAGGTCGGGCGGATCGCCGGGCAGTACGCGAAGCCGCGCAGCTCCCCGGTGGACGCGCTGGGCCTGCCGTCCTATCGCGGCGACATCGTCAACGCGATCACCCCCGATGCCGCGGCCCGGGTGCCGGATCCCTCGCGGATGGTCCGCGCGTACGCCAACGCGAGCGCGGCGATGAACCTGGTGCGCGCGCTGACCGCCACCGGCATGGCGGACCTGACCATGGTGCACGACTGGAACAAGGACTTCGTGCGCACCTCGCGGGCGGGGGAGCGGTACGAGGCGCTGGCCGCGGAGATCGACCGGGCGCTGCGCTTCATGGACGCCTGCGGCGTCGAGGACTACCGCATGCACACGACGGAGTTCTACGCCTCGCACGAGGCGCTGTTGCTGGACTACGAGCGCTCGATGCTGCGGCTGGACACCGGGCGCGCCGAGCCGCGGCTCTACGACCTGTCGGCGCACTTCCTGTGGATCGGCGAGCGCACCCGGCAGCTCGACGGCGCGCACGTCGCGTTCGCCGAGCTGATCGCGAACCCGATCGGGCTCAAGATCGGGCCGACCACCACGCCGGAGCAGGCGGTGGAGTACGTGGAGCGGCTCGACCCGAGGGGCGTGCCCGGGCGGCTGACCATGGTGAGCCGGATGGGCAACGGCCGGGTCCGCGAAGTGCTGCCGCCGATCGTGGAGAAGGTCGAGGCGTCCGGGCACAAGGTCATCTGGCAGTGCGACCCGATGCACGGCAACACCGTCGAGTCCACCACCGGCTACAAGACGCGGCACTTCGACCGGATCGTCGACGAGGTGCAGGGCTTCTTCGAGGTGCACGCCGGGCTGGGCACGCACCCCGGCGGCATCCACGTCGAGGTCACCGGGGAGGACGTCACCGAGTGTCTCGGCGGCGCCCAGGAGATCTCCGACGCCGACCTGGCCGGCCGCTACGAGACCGCTTGCGACCCGCGGCTGAACACCCAGCAGAGCCTGGAGCTGGCCTTCCTCGTCGCGGAGATGCTGCGGGGCTGACGAGCGCGCGACGGAGGAGCCTGCGCTGGTCAGGACATCGACGAGCGCGGCGCTGTCAGAACCCCGCGGTGGAGAGCACCACCGTGGTCCCGGGGGGCACCGGGGTTCCCGGGTCGGGTGCCTGGTCCACCACGACGCCGTCGCGGTCCCCGAAGGGGAACCCCTCCTCGATCTCGACGCGCAGGCCGAGCTCGGCGAGGTCCTCGGCCGCGTCGTCGGCGCGGTCGCCGATCACCAGTGGCACCACCACCCGCGCGGGCGCGGGCCGCACGCCACGGCTCACGACGAGCGTGACCGGCGCGCCGACGGCCAGCGCCGTGCCGGCCGGCGGATCGGTGCGCAGCACGGTGCCCTCCGGCACGGAATCGCTGAACTCCGCGGCGTCCGTGGCCCGCACCGGTGTGAGCGACGAGCCGCGCACGGCGTCCTCCGCCGCCGCCACGGGAGTGCCCGGCGCGATCGCGGGCACCTCGGGCCGGCCCAGGGAGACCACCACGCGCACCTCGCTGCCCCGCAGCACGCGGACCTCCCCCGCCGGGACGGTGGTGGCGACGGCGCCCGCGGCGACGCGGTCGTCCGGCATCTCGCTCACCGCCGGGACGAGCTCGGCCCGGGCGAGGAGCTGCTCGGCCGCCACCCGGTCCAGGCCGACGACGGACGGGACCGCGGTCCACCGGCCGGTCGCCAGCCACCACGCGGCGCTCGCGACCAGCAGCCCGAGCACGAGGACCACGGCCACCCAGGCGAGGAAGGCGCGCCGGCCCGGCCGGCGCGCCCGCCGGTGCCCCGGCGCGGTCGGACCGGCGGGGGGCGGGCCGGGGACCGGAGGACCCGCGGTCGCGGCGGGCTCGGCGCGCGGCATCGCCCGGGTGCCACGTGGGCCCGCCGCCGGCTCCGCCGATCGCGCGGCCCGGGCCGGCACCGCCGCGCGGGGCGGGGGCACCCGCGGCACGCCGAGCCGGTGGGCGGCCCGGCGCAGCGCGGTGAGCATCACCTCGGCGTCGCCGTAGCGGGCCGACGCGTCCCGGCGCGTCGCCACCGCGACGATCTCGTCGAGCTCGGGCGGCACGTCGCCGGCCACCGCGGACGGGGCGGGCACGTCGCCGTTGACGTGCCGGTACGCGACCGAGATGGCGGTGTCCCCGGTGTAGGGCGGGGTGCCGGTCAGCAGCTCGTAGAGCAGGATCCCGGCCGCGTAGACGTCGCTGCGGGCGTCGGCGGACCCGGTGGTGACCTGCTCGGGAGACAGGTAGGCGACGGTTCCGAGGATCATGCCGACGTGCGACGAACCGGCCTGCGCAGCGGCCGTGACCAGCCCGAAGTCGGCGACCTTCACCTCCCCGCCGTGCCCGATGAGCACGTTCTCGGGCTTGACGTCGCGGTGCACCATCCCGAGCCGGTGGGCCTGGGCGAGCCCGGCCAGCACGGGCTCCAGCACCGCGACGGCCGCCGGCACCCCGAGCGGGCCGCGCTCGCGCAGCACGTCACGCAGCGTGCCGCCCTCGACCAGCTCCATCACCAGGAACACGACCGGCTGCGCGGCGTCGCCCGCGTGCTCGCCCTGGTCGTGCACGTCGACCACCGCGGGGTGGTCGATCCGGGCCGCCGAGCGCGCCTCGCGCTCGAAACGGGCCCGGAACGCGGGATCCGCGGCGAGCCCCGGATCCATGATCTTGATGGCGACCGGCCGATCCAGCCGGATGTCGGTGCCGCGGTGCACCGTCGACATCCCGCCGCGGGCGATCGCCGCCCCGACCCGGTAGCGGCCGTCCAGCAGCAGCGCGCCGGCACCGGGTGGGGCAGTCACGACCGGAGACGGTACCGCCCCCGAGGATGTGGTCCGGGCACCGCTTGCTGTGGCAGGGTGTGCCGCTGTGAGCGAGGTGTCCGGCGCCCCGGCGGTGCTTGCGGAGGACGTGGCGTGCCTGCCGGTGGACGAGGTGGCCCGGCTGCTCGCCGTCCCGGTCTCGCGGGTCCACCAGCTGGTGCGCGACGGCCAGCTGCTGGCCCTGCACCGCGGCGGTGTCCCCGTGGTCCCCGCCGACTTCTTCGACGGCACGGCGGCGGTGAAGGGTCTCGGCGGCACGATCACGGTCATGCGCGACGGCGGCTACGCCGACCCGGACATCCTGCGCTGGCTGTTCACCGACGACGACTCGCTGGCCGGCACGCCGATCGCCTCGCTGCGGGCGGGCCGGCACCGGGAGGTCAAGCGGCGCGCGCAGGCGATGGCGTTCTGAGCCCGGTCACGACGCGGGCGCGGTGACGCGCGCGGCCAGCGCGCGGGCGAGGCCCGGCAGCGCCACCGCCGCGCGCGTCCGGTTCGGCACGGCGACGCGGCGGTGCAGCACGTGGAAGTCGGCCCGCTCGATCTCGTCCAGGATCCCCCGGTACAGCTCGAAGGCGCACCCGACGCAGGCCCGCGACACCGGTTCCAGCATCGCGATCCCCGGGCGGGCGCGGCGGTAGACCGCCCGCGTGCGGGCCACGAGGTACCCGAGCGCGCGGCGCACCCGTGGATCGGGGCGCCGGGTGCGCCGGCACCAGGCGAGCAGTTCGCGGTCGACCCCGAACGCGGCCAGCTCGCGGAGCGGCAGGTACACCCGGCCGCGGTCGAGGTCCTCGCCGACGTCGCGCAGGAAGTTGGTGAGCTGGAAAGCCACGCCCAGCGCGGCGGCGTGCGGCTCGGCCTCCGCGCGCGACACCACGGTGCCCAGCACCGGCAGCACCTGCAGGCCGATCACCGCCGCGGAGCCGTGCACGTACCGGTCGAGGTCTTCGAACGTCGCGTACTCGTCGACCTCGGTGTCCATCCGCATCGAGGTGACGAAGTCGGTGAAGTGCCGCCGGTCGATCCCGTACCGGCGCGCGGTGTCGGCGACGGCCGCGAGCACCGCCACGTCACTTCCGGCGCCGTCCAGCGCCGCGTCGAGCTGCGTCGCGAGCGCGTCCAGCCGGGCGGCCCGCTCGTGCGCCGGGCGCCCGTCGTCGAGGTCGTCGACGATCTCGTCGGCGTACCGGGCGAAGCCGTACAGGGCGTGCACGGCCGGCCGCCTGCGGGCCGGGAGCAGGCGGGTGGCCAGGAAGTAGGTGCGGCCGTGCCGCGCGTTGAGCCGGCGGCAGGTGGCGTAGGCGGCACGCAGCGCGGGATCACGGATCCCGGCCGCGTCGAGCTCAGCCGCGGCCGGGCTCGGCACCGGAACCTGCCCGGACGGGCGGCGCGGGCGGGTCCGCCCGCATCCCCAGCGGATCGGGGCGGGCCAGCGACGTCGCGGCCAGCACACCGAGCAGCGCGCAGACCGCGAGGAAGCGCCAGTCGTAGAGGGCGGTCTCGCCGTCGGGGTAGTAGACGCACATCAGCCACACCGAGCCGAACACCACGACCTGCAGCCCGCGCACCGACCACGGTGCCGCCGCGAGCAGCGCCATCCCCCAGCTGAGGTACCAGGGCAGGGTGGTCGGCGCGAGCAGGGCCGCCGCGAGCAGCACGACGCCGGCCCGGCGCACGGTCTCCGGCCCGCCGTCGCGGGCGGCGAACCACTGCCACCCGGCGATCGCGAGCAGGGCCAGCATCCCCAGGACGCGCGCGGTCTCGATGTACGGCTCGGCCGGCACGTCGGAGACGGCGAGGGCGGCGACGGTGTGCAGGGCCAGCTCCCCGGCGGCGGTGGGGACCGAGAGCCAGTTGACGATCATCGACGGCGCCGCCAGGGCCGGCAGCCAGCCCAGCCCGACGCCGGCGGCGACGGTGAGCGCGCCGAACACCGCGCCGAACACGCCGAGGCCGGCGGCGATCGCCTTCGCCAGCCGGGCCGACCGCGCGCCCGGCAGCTGTGCCGCCCACACCAGCACGAGGAACGGCAGCGCGAGCCCGGCGGTGGCCTTGATCGCCATCGCCCCGCTGACCACGGCGACGCCGGCGGCGGGCCGACCGCGCAGCGCGAGCAGGGCACCGGCCGCGAGCATCCCCACGACGAGCAGGTCGTTGTGGCCACCCCCGACGAGGTGGACGATCGTCACCGGGTTCGCCACCGCCACCCACAGCGCCACCGGCACCCGCCCGCCGAGGCGGCGCGCCAGGCCGGGCAGGGCCCAGACCAGCAGCGCAAGGCCGGGCAGCATCAGCAGCCGCATGCCGAGCACGCCGAGGACGATGTTCTCGCCGGAGGCGGCGAACACCGCCGCCATGCCCTTGGCCAGCAGGATGAACAGCGGCCCGTAGGGCGCGGGCGTGTCCAGCCAGAAGAAGTGCACGTTCTCGCGCAGCACGCCGGCGGGGAGCACCTCGGGCCCGTTCGCGTACGGGTCGTACCCGGCCAGCGGCAGCGTGCCCTGCGCGAGGTAGCTGAAGACGTCGCGGGTGAACAGCGGCGGGGCCACCAGCATCGGAGCGGTCCACGCCGCGGCGGCGAGCAGCACCCCGCGCCCGCCGACGCGGCGGGCGAGCACGCCGCGGCCCAGGCGCACCCAGGACCACACGAGCAGCGCGACGCCGGCGTACACCGCGGCCGTGGCCAGCTCGCGCCCGTGACCGTAGCGCCAGAACCCGAGCGGCGAGTCGGACAGCAGCGGGTCGTGCACCAGCACCCCGCCCGCGCCGACGCCGCCCACGACGACCAGCACCGAGCCGAGCAGGCCGAGCAGGAGCGTGCCTCGCGCCGGGCGACCGGTGGGGCGCCGGCGGGGCGCGCGGTGCTCCGCTGCCACCGGGGCGGGCGGTGCCGGTTCGCCGACCGGTGACTGGGGCTGCGCGGTCATGACCGATCCATGCTCGCACGCGGCCGGTCAGCGGTCCGGGTGCACCCTCCGGCGGGGCGCGCCGGTGATCCGCTGCGCGGCCAGCCGCCCGGAGATGAGAACCGGTGGGATGCCGACCCCGGGGGTGGTGCCGCAGCCCGCGAGGACCGCGTTCGCGACGCCCGCCACGAGGTTGCGCGGGCGGAACGGCCCGGTCTGGGCGAACGTGTGCGCGGCGGAGAAGGGGGTGCCCGCGGCGAGCCCCTCGGCCGCCCAGTCCGCCGGCGTCACCAGCCGCGACACCGTCACCTCGGCGGTGAGCCCGTCGAGCCCGACCCCGCGCGCTTCCAGCACGGCCAGCAGCTCGTCGCGGTAGGCGGGACCGATCCGCGCCCAGTCCAGCGGCCCGCGGCGCAGGTTCGGGCAGGGCGCGAGGACCAGGAGCAGGTCGTGGCCCGGCGGCGCGAGCGTCGGGTCGGTCGCGGTCGGTCGGGTGACCAGCAGCGACGGGTCGCTCATCAGCCGGCCCTCGCCGATGATCTCGCGGAAGGTGCGCCGCCAGGCCCGGCCGAAGGAGATCGTGTGGTGGGCCAGGTCCGGACGGGTCTGCCGCACCCCGGCGTGCAGCACCACCGCGCTGGGCGACCAGCGCAGCGGGCGGCGCACCGGACGGCCCAGCAGCGCGCGGGCCGCCGGCAGCTCGGGGGTCAGCACGACGGCGTCGGCCGGCAGCCGTTCGGGCCCGCCGGCCTCGCCGGTGCCGGCGTGGCGCACGGCGGTGACCCGCTCGCCGTGGCGTTCCAGGCCGGTGACGGTGCGCCCGTAGTGGATCGTCGCCCCGGCGGCGCGGGCCGCCGCCGCCAGGGCGGTGCCGACGGCCCGCATCCCGCCGCGCGGGAAGTAGACGCCGGCGACCGTGTCCATGTAGGCGATCACGCCGTACGCGGCGAGCGCCCGGGCCGGGGGCACCCCGGCGTAGAGGGACTGGAAGGAGAACACGCGCTGCAGGCGCTCGTCGGGCAGGAAGCGCGCGACGCGCGGGCCGAGCCGGCCGAATCCGCCCAACGCGGCCAGCCGGGCGAGGTCGCGTCCCAGCAGGTC
This sequence comes from Pseudonocardia sp., assembly GCA_035540535.1. Classification (GTDB taxonomy): domain Bacteria; phylum Actinomycetota; class Actinomycetes; order Mycobacteriales; family Pseudonocardiaceae; genus Pseudonocardia. The sequence continues at coordinate 3,327 of DATLGI010000217.1, read as the reverse complement.
CAGCGGGGAGTCGAAGTTCGCGCCGATGAACGAGTCGATCTCCGCCCGGTAGAGCCGCGTCAGCCAGGTGCGCAGCTCCCGGTAGCCGGTGGCGGCGGCCGGCCCGCACACCCGCCGGACCTCGGCCTCCATCGCCTCCGCATCGGTGTGCACGTCGAGGGCGGTGCCGTCGGCGAAGTGCGCGCGGTACGCCGGGTCGAGCGCGACGAGGTCGAGGCGTGCCGCCACGGAGTCGCCGACCGCGCCGAGCGCCTCGTCGAGCAGCTCGGGCATCGTCAGCACGGTGGGCCCGGTGTCGATGCGGTAGGTGCCGCCGTCGCCGGGCAGGTCGAGCCGGCCCGCGCGGCCGCCGGGGTGGTCGGCCCGCTCCAGCACCGTGACCCGCCGGCCCGCTCCGAGCAGGTGCAACGTGGCGGACAGCCCGGACAGGCCGGCGCCGACGACCACGACGTGGTCGGTGGGACCGGTGACCGTCCGGGTCACCGCGGCGTCCGCCTGCGCCGCGGGGCGGTCATCGGCAGGGGAGCCCTCACGACGCCCGCCGGGTCGCGGCCACGGCCAGTTCGGCGAGCTCCGTCGCCGCGGGCTCGGCGACCGGTGCGGCGGCGAGCGCGTCCAGGGCGGACCGGGTGAGCGTCGTGATGCGCTCCTCGACGGCCTGCGGCGCACCGAGGTCGGTCAGTGCCGAGCGCACCCGGTCGACGCCGTCGGTGTCCAGGTCGGGATCGCCGATCGCCGCCGCGACGGCCTCGCGCGCCGCGGCGCCGGCGCCGTCGGTCGCGCGCTCCAGGGCGAGTGCCAGCAGCAGCGTGCGCTTGCCCTCGCGCAGGTCGTCGCCGGCCGGCTTGCCGGTGACGGCCGGGTCACCGAACACCCCGAGCAGGTCGTCGCGCAGCTGGAACGCCACCCCGACGTCCGCGCCGAAACGGCGGTACCCCGCCACCAGTGCCTCCGGGGCCCCGGCGATCGCCGCGCCGAGGTGCAGCGGCCGCTCGACGGTGTACGCGGCGGTCTTGTACCGGTCCACGCGCAGCGCCGCGGCCGGTGACGCCTCGCCGGTGGCCTGCAGCAGCACGTCCAGGAACTGCCCCCCCAGCACCTCGGTGCGCATCGCCTCCCATGGCCCGGTGGCCCGCGCGGCCGCCGCGACGTCCAGTCCCGCGCCGCGCAGCATGTCGTCGGCCCACGCCAGGGCGAGGTCGCCGAGCAGGATCGCGGTGGCGGCGCCGAACGCGGACGGGGAGCCGCGCCAGCCCTCGGCGGCGTGCCGGCCGGCGAACCGGACGTGCACCGTCGGCCGGCCCCGGCGCGTCGCCGAGCCGTCCATGAGGTCGTCGTGGATCAGCGCGCAGGCCTGCACGAGCTCCAGGGCGCTGACGGCCTCCAGCACCGCCCCCGCCTGCGGCCCGTCCGGTCGCCCGCCGGCCCCGCGCCAGCCCCACCAGGCGAACGTCGGCCGGATCCGCTTGCCGCCGTCGAGGACGAAGGAGGCGAGGACGTCCGTGGCGGCGGCGAACGCGGGGTCGATCGCCGCGGCGTCGCGGCGGCGACCGTCGAGGAAGCGGCCCAGGGCGTCCCGCACCCGGTCCCGCAGGTCCTCGCGCAGCCTCGTCGGTGGACCGGACAGCCGGGTCGGGGCGGGCACGTGATCGAGCGTAACGGCGGCGCCGGGGCACGGCGCGTCGACGGCGCGGCGGCCGGGGGGCGGGAACGTAGGGTGGACCGGTGCGGGTGACCGACCGGATCAGGACCGACCGTCCCGTCTTCTCCGTGGAGTTCTTCCCCCCGAAGGACGCCACCGGCGAGGCCGAGCTGTGGCGGGCCATCCGCCGGCTCGAGCCGCTCGATCCGGCGTTCGTCTCCGTCACCTACGGCGCGGGGGGCTCGAGCCGCGACCGGACGGTTCGCACGACGGCGCGGATCGCCACCGAGACCACGCTGGTGCCGATGGCCCACCTGACCGCCGTGTCGCACTCGGTGGCCGAGCTGCGCCACGTGCTCGGTGCCTACGCCGCCGCCGGCATCCCGAACGTCCTCGCCGTGCGCGGCGACCCCCCCGGCGACCCGCTGGGGGAGTGGGTGGCCCATCCCGAGGGCCTGCGCTACGCCGCGGAGCTGGTGGAGCTGGTCAGGCGGTCGGGTTCGTTCTGTGTCGGGGTCGCCGCGTTCCCCTACGGGCACCCCCGCTCGCCCGATCCGGAGACCGACCTGGCCCGGCTCGTGGAGAAGATCCGCGCCGGCGCGGACTTCGCGATCACCCAGCTGTTCCTGGAGCCCGACGGCTTCCTGCGGCTGCGCGACCGGCTGGCCGCGGCCGGCACCGACGTCGCGGACGTGCCGCTGCTGCCGGGAATCATGCCGTTGACCACGATCCGCACACTGCACCGCGGGCCGGAGCTGTCCGGCGCGCCGCTGCCGGGCGGGCTGGTGCAGCGGTTGGAGCGGTTCGCCGACGATCCGGCGGCGTTCCGAGCGGCCGGCCTCGACGCGACCACCGAGCTCTGTGCCCGGCTGCTCGCCGAGGGCGTGACGGCGCTGCACTTCTACACGCTGAACCGCTCCACCGCGACCTCCGAGATCGTGCACCGGCTCGGGCTCGCGGCCGCCCGCACTCCGGCGGCGGCCCCGGGGTTCAGCGCAGCGGCGCGCTGACCGGGGGGTTGCGGGTGCGGTGGGCCAGCACCACGACGGCCGCGGCCGCGGCCGCGACGAGGCCGGCCAGCAGCAGCGTCCAGTTGAGCGCCGACGGCGCGCCGGGGTCGTCGAAGGCCACCACGGCGCTGATGTCGCCGACCTGGCCCGCCGTGAAGGTCCAGCCGACCGTTCCGCCGTCCACCTCGCCGTTGGTCTCCAGGATCTCGCCGGGGAAGCCGATCCGGAGCTGGAAGTCGGCGCGGTCGACCGAGACGGAGGTCAGGTCCGCCGCGCCGCTCACCAGCACCCGGCCGCCGACCCGCCGCAGCTCGAGGTGCACCCGGTCGCCCGCCGGACCGGCGGCCTCGGTGAGCCTGCCGACCTCGGCGAGCGGGACCCGCTGGAAGCGCAGGACCGAGCCGGTGTAGCCGTCCTGGGCGTACGGGACGACCTCGACGTCGTCCCCGAGCCGGTCGGGCACCGTCACCTGCGGGCCGCCCTCCGCCGCGTCCGCGTCGGGGACCGCGACCACGATCTCCCCGGTGACGGTGTCGTCCGGCTGCACGGCCAGCGCGGCCCGGACCCGGGCGCAGCCGCCGGCCGAGGCGACGAGGACCAGGAGGAGCAGCAGCAGGGGCAGTGCGGGCCGGCGGGTGCGCAGCGGGTGGCGGGGCGGGGGTGGCACCACGGCAT
>DATLGI010000216.1:0-16569 GCA_035540535.1 Pseudonocardia sp. | reverse complement strand
GCCGTCGGCCGATCGGATCACCGGCCTCGCCTCAGCGCGTTCGTCTAGGTTGCACCCATGGCGTTGCGCATCGGCTACAAGGCCTCGGCGGAGCAGTTCGGGCCACGGGACCTGGTCGAGTTCGCGGTACGGGCCGAGGAGCTGGGCTTCGACACCGCGATGGTCTCCGACCACTTCCTGCCCTGGCGCGAGGAGGGCGGGCACGCCCCGTTCTCGCTCTCCTGGCTGGCGGCGGTGGGGGAGCGGACCACGCGCATCCGGCTGGGCACCTCCGTGCTCACCCCGACCTTCCGCTACAACCCTGCCGTGCTCGCGCAGGTGTTCGCGACGCTGGGGCTGCTGTACCCGGGGCGGGTGGTCCTGGGCGTCGGCACCGGCGAGGCGCTCAACGAGATCGCCGTCTCGGGCCGGGAGTGGCCGGAGTTCAAGGAGCGCTTCGCCCGGCTGCGCGAGGCCGTCGCGCTGATGCGCGAGCTGTGGACCGGCGAGGACGTCACGTTCGACGGCGAGTACTACCGCACCGTCGGCGCGACGATCCACGACCGGCCGGAGCGGCCGATCCCGGTCTACGTCGCGGCGGGCGGGCCGGTGGTCGCGAGGTATGCGGGGCGCGCCGGCGACGGTTTCATCTGCACCTCCGGCAAGGGCATGGACCTCTACACCGAGAAGCTGCTGCCCGCCGTCGCCGAGGGCGCGCAGGCGGCCGGGCGCGACCCCGCCGGGATCGACCGGATGATCGAGATCAAGCTGTCCTACGACCGCGACCCCGACCGCGCGCTGGAGAACTGCCGCTTCTGGGCGCCGCTGTCCCTGACCGCCGAGCAGAAGCACAGCGTCGGCTCGTCGAAGGAGATGGAGCGCCTGGCCGACGAGCTGCCGATCGAGCAGGTGGCACGGCGCTGGATCGTCGCGAGCGACCCCGACGCGGCGCTCGCCGGCATCACCCCGTACCTCGACGCCGGCCTCGACCACCTGGTCTTCCACGGACCGGGCCACGACCAGGAGCGCTTCCTCGGCCAGATCGCCGAGGACGTCCTGCCGCGGCTGCGGGAACTCGGCGCATGAGCGGCACCGGAGCCGTCACCCGCGAAGGGCGGGTGCTGCGCGCGCGCATCGCCCGCGGCCGCCACGGCACCCTGGACGGGCCTGCGCTGCCGGACGTGGTGGCCGCGCTGGGGACACTCGACCCCGCCGAGACCGGCGCGGTGCTGCTGACCAGCGAGGGCACCAGCTTCTGCACGGGTGGCGACGTCCGTGCGTTCGCCGCCGCGGACGACCGCGGCGGCTACGTCCGTTCCCTGGCCGAGAGCTTCCACGTCCTGCTCACCGCGCTGGTGCACTGCCCGGTGCCCGTGGTCGCCGGGGTACCGGGCTGGGCCGCCGGGGCCGGGATGAGCGTGGTCTGCGCCACCGACCTCGCGGTGGCCGGCCGCTCGACCCGGATCCGCCCGGCCTACCCCGGGATCGGGTTCTCGCCCGACGGCGGGATGACGTGGACGCTGCCGCGCATCGTCGGCGTGGGCCGGGCGCGGCACATCCTGCTCACCGACCAGGTGCTCGACGCCGAGACGGCACTGGCGGCGGGGATCTTCTGCGCCGTGGTCGACGACGCGGAGGTCGTCGCCGAGGCCGAGCGGACGGCTCACCGGGTGGCCCAGGGGCCGACGCTCGCGCTGGGCCGGATCAAGCGGCTGCTCGCCGCCTCGCCCACCGCGACGTTGCCCGACCAGCTGGCCGCCGAGGCCGCGGCGATCTCCGCGAGCGCGGCGGGCCCGGAGGGCGCCGAGGGCCTCGTCGCGTTCGCCGAGAAGCGCTCGCCGCGCTTCCACCCCTGACGGTGTCACCCGCGGTCGCGGGCCTTCGCCGTCTCCCGGTCGTTCGCCTTCCGGATTGCCTCGACCAGCTCGTCCTTCGTCATGTTCGAGCGGCCGGAGACGTCGAGGCGCCGCGCGAGGGCCATCAGGTGCGCCTTCGATGCACGGGCATCGACGCCCCCGGCGGTCGGCCTGTCGCGGTCCCTGCCCGGGCCCTCGGCCTGCTCGTCGGACGGGCCGTTGCGCTCCTTCGGCTCCCAGTGGTCGCCGACCTTCTCGTGCGTGTGCTTGAGCGAGGCGAACGCCGTGCGCCGCGCGCGGGCCCCGTCGTCGTAGGTGTCCACGGCGGAGTCGTAGGTCTTCGCCCACGTCCGCTGCGCCTTGTCGTCCGAGCGCTCGACGGTGCTCGGCATCTCGTCCCTACCCGGCACGGGCCACCTCCTGCCGGCGGACCGCCCGCGGCCGGGCTGGCGGCGGGGAGTCGACGACCCGGCGCACGGCCTTCATCCCGTACCGGTCCACCGCCGTCTTGATCAGCGCGAACACGGCACCCTGCAGGGTGGCGGCGAGCAGCACCTCCCAGGTCGGGTACTCGTCGGACAGCGGCTGGGGTGTCTCGTCCTCACCGGAGACGTTCTTCCAGACGATGCCGAAGACCTTGCCCGCGAGGAGGCCGCCGACCATCCCGAACAGCAGGCCCACCGGCTTGTAGGCCACTTTCGCCAGGCCGGTGAGCTCGGCCCCGTCGCGGGTCATCGGTTCCTCTCCTGCTCCGCGCGCGCCTCGGCGCCGGTCTCGGCCTCGTAGCCCTCGTCGGCACCGGCGACGCGGCCGACGAACTCCTGGTTGCGGTCGACGCCGGTGGTGCTCCCGCCGTCCCCCTCGCTGCCGGCGTCGCCGGAGGCGCCCTTGTCGGGGTCCCGCCCGCCGGTGTCACGGGACCCGGCCACGTGGTGGTCGGCGGCGATGTCGGACTCGGAACGATCCATGCCGTCTGGTACCCGGAGGAGAAGCCGGTGACACGTGACGTCCCGCGGTTTGGCCCCGCGGGCTCGCGGGCACCATCAGTGCTGACGGGATCAGGGGGAGGTGGGCCGCGTGATCGAGGCCGCGACGCTACGCCTGGACCGTCCTGCGGATCCGGCGGAGCTACGGACGATCCGGACCCGGGTGACGGCCTGGGCGCACGCCCAGGCGCTCCCCGAGGACGTGCTCACCGACCTGCAGCTCGCCGTCGGCGAGGCCGTGGCGAACGGGGTGGAGCACGCCTACGCGAACGGCGAACTCGGGACCGTCGAGGTCGAGCTCACGATCCGGACGACCGCGCAGCGCGCGAGCGCCGTCCGGGTCCGGGTGGTCGACCACGGGCACTGGCGGCCGATGCCGGCGGGGGCCGGCTACCGTGGCCGCGGTCTGACGCTGATCGGCCGGCTCGCCGACGGGCTGCAGGTGGTGGCCACCCGCAGCGGCACCCAGGTCTGCTTCGAGGTGCCCATCCCGGGCCGACGAGCGGATCGACACGCGAAGGGCGGTGTTGGCGACGTGCCGTGCCGGGTACAAGAGCACTCGTGACAGCACCCGCCGCGCCCGAGCCCGTCCCGGGACCGCCACCGCGCGACCGTCGGTACGTCGTGCAGGCGTGGATCGCCGCCGCGGTCGCCGGCGCACTGCTCACCGTCGCGGTGCTGACGGCGGTGTGGGGATCGCCGTTCTTCGCGATCGCGCTGGCCGTGCTGGCCGTGTTCGCCGCGGTGGACGCCAGCTGGCGGGTCCGCCGGCCGCGCCCGTGAGGCGAGCCCCGGCCGACAGGCCGGATATCGGTCCGGATTCAGCGGGCGGTGCCGGGCACCGAGCCGCCGGCGACGAGCCGGCGCGTTCCGCCGCTTCGCACCGAGCGCAGCCGGGGCAGCATCACCGCGGAGCGGGGCATCGCACGGCGGGCCTGCAGCACCGGGAACGCAGGCGACGGCGGCAGCAGCCCGTCGAGCCCGGAGAGCGCCGGGCCACCGACGCTGGAGCGCAGGAGTTCCTGGTAGGCGTCGTGCTCCGCCACGGCCGCGGCGATGTTGCCCTGCGCGAGGTGGGCCTTGATGAGAGCGCGCCGCGCGCTCTCCCGGCTCGGCGCGGTGCTCACGGCGACCTCCGCCATCGCGACGGCGTCCTCGTGGCGCTCGGCGGCGGACAGCCGCAGGCTCCGCTCCTCCATGGCGTGCAGGCGCAGCTGGCGGAACCGCTCCCGCTCGACGACGATCCATGCCGCCGTCCATCCCGGCAGGATGTCCGAGCGAAGCAGCACGGTGTCGACCATCTCGTCGGCCGGCAGGTCGGGCAGCACCCGGACCAGCGCCATCGCCTCCGCGAGGTCGACCACCGCCTCGGGCGCGAGGGCGAGCGTGTCGTCCGCCTCGATGAGCAGCCCGGGAACATCGAGCGCGGCCACCGCGTCGTCGAGCAGCCGCAGAGCGGCCTCGGCGGGGACGCCGGGCCAGAGGTCCGCCGCGAGGCCCCGCCGGTGCTGGGGCCGGGGGTGCACGGCCAGGTAGGCCACGACGCGGCGGCTGTCCACGCCGAGCGGCACGGTGGCACCGTCCCGGACGAGGGAGAAGGAGCCGAGCACGCGGACGTGGTCACGGCTCACGGAAACGCGGGATCGTCGCTGATCGTCCGACATGGGTGTGTCCCCAGATGTGGTGCCGAAGTGTGACCGGTCCGCTGCCCCACGGCACCCGGTCGCCGACGAGTGTTCTCCGGCGCGGCGGCCTTGCCAAGGGGCATCTGCGTCACACCTGGCGCGGCCGTCCGGGTGACGCAGGCCGACTCTAGCTCACCGTGCCGCGCGCACGCGCACGTGGGTGCCCCGGGCGTCGGCCCAGACGTGCAGCACGTCGCAGATCTGCCGGGCGATCCAGACGCCGCGGCCGCGGGCCTCGCCGGGGTGCGGCGGACGCAGCCCCGGCAGGGGGTCGAGCAGCCGGCCACCGTCGTGCACCTCGCAGACGATCCCGTCGGCACCGGTCCACACCTGCAGACCCGCCTCGATCGTCCCGTGCTCGACCGCGTTGGTGGCGACCTCGTTGACGGCCAGCACGACGTCGCCGATCCGGTCGGCCTCGAGGCCCGCCTCGCGAGCCGCGGTCTCCACCGCCGCCCGGACGTCGTGCAGCTGCCAGGCGCGGAAGCGCAGCTGCACGTCCGGAGCGCCGAGCAGCGGCGGGGCAGGGGCGGGCCGCGCGGCGAGGACCTCCCGCGGGGGACGGTGGTCCGGGTTGTGCCGCAGCACGCCGTCGACCAGCAGGTGCGGGTGGTTGTCCCGGGCGCCCTCGACGACGCCGAGGTGCAGGGGGAACTCCGGGTAGAAGCAGGTGAGGTCGACGGGCAGGTCGGCCAGCGCGATGTTGACGGCCGCGTCGAGCTCGGTCCAGAAGCCGCCGTCGTCGCCGTCGAGGTCGCCGTCGTGCTCCACGACCACCACGGCCGCGCCGCCGTCGGCCACGACGGCGCGCAGCTCGCGCGCCCGCCGGCCCGCGAGCGTCTGCCCGGAGTGCGCGTCGGCGGGGGCCGGCGACGGGAGGGACACGATCCGTCCGGGCGCACCGCCGGCGTCGCCCAGGGAGTCCCGCAGCGCCCGCTCGGTGGCCGGGCGCAGTGCGAGCGCCACCACCTCGCCGCGGTGCAGGGCGTCGCCCACCAGGGGGCGGACCTGTGCGAGCAGGTCGGCCGGCGAGGCGCAGAAGGCGGCGGCGTGGCGCATCCGCATCGGCGCCGCGACCCGCGTCGTCTCGATCCGCACCCGGCCTCCTACGCCTCGGCCGTCGCGGCCGAGGGTCGGGCGACGATCCCGAGCTGGGCGGCGAACGGCGCGCCGCAGCGGTCGAGGACCCGCGCGACGGCCGGGCGCACGCCGTCGAGCACGAGGCGCAGGCTACTGGGGAACCCCTCGGCGGCGTGCACCAGCCCCACCGCACCCGCGACGTCCAGGAAGCGCAGCGACGCGAGATCCAGCGTGATGTCCGGTGAACCGGTGTCCGAGCGCATGGCCTCGTCCAGTGCGGTCTCCAGCAACCGGGGCAGCAGCGGCCGGTTGCTGTGGTCGATCTCGCCGGCCAGGCGCAGCCGGTAGGCCGCGACCCGGGTGACGCGCAGCAGCCCGTCGTCGTACACCGCCTGCTCGGTGATCTCCCGGGAGTGCCGGGTGCGCATCTCGGCCACGAGGTCGTCGGGGAAACGCCGGCGGTCGTACAGGCACAGCGCGCGGGCCTCCGGGCGGGCCCGGAGCACGCGGTCGAGCCCGGCGTCGTACTCGGGCAGGCCGACACCGCCGACCCGCCCGATGCCGTAGCTCGTCTGGGCCGTCATCCGGAAGCCGGCGAAGCCGTGCGCGAGCGACTCGTCGATGGCCGCGTGCAGCATCTCCTCGACCTGGGCGACCGGGCTGCGCAGGGCGGCGCGGGTGGTGTCGGTCGGCACGATCGCGAGACCACCTCGCGCGAGCTCCTCGCGGACCGGGACGCGGTCGTCCGCGAGCCGCTCGAGCACCGCGTCGGCCGACTCGTCCTCGAAGTAGACGACCCGCTCGCCCGCGGCGAGGCCCTCGGCGACGAAGGCCGCGGTGACCTCCCACAGGTGCTCGTCACTGACCGGGACCGCGCAGGCGTGCACGGCGGACGTGTCATCCACGACCGTGTTCACCACCGCGCACCCGAGACGGGACCCTCAGCCACCGACCACCACTGTAGGTGCGCCGGCGAGGCCCCCTCCGCACCCGGGTGGGTGCGCGGTGAAGCGACGGGCAGGGGCGACGAGCGGCGGCCGGGGCGGCCCCGCCCGCCGGTCGGTCAGGGCACGAGCGGGGGGACGACGGCCTCCACCAGGTGCGGCCCCGGTTCCGCCGACGCCCGGCGCAGAGCCTGCGCGAGCTCCTCGGCGGTGGTGGCCCGCACGGCCGGAACGCCCATGCCGCGGGCGAGCGCGGTGAAGTCCAGGCGGGGGCGGTCGAGGTCCAGCAGGGCCCGGGCCCGGGCTCCGCCGCCGGCGGCCGGCGCCGCGCCGACCTGCATCAGCTCCATCCGCAGGATCGCGTAGGCGCTGTTGTGGTAGACCACAGTGGTCACGTCGAGGCCCTCGCGGGCGTGGGTCCACAGCGCCGAGATCGTGTACATCGCGCTGCCGTCGGCCTGCAGGCACCAGACGGGGCGGTCCGGGCAGGCGAGCGCCGCTCCGGTGGCCGCGGGCAGCCCGTAGCCGATCGAGCCCCCGGTCAGGCTGAGCCAGTCGTGGCGGGGGGCGCCCGCCGTGTGCGCGGGCAGGGTGAGCCCGGAGGTCACCGACTCGTCGACGACGATCGCGCCGTCGGGCAGCAGGGCGCCCACCACGGCGGCGGCCGTGTCCGCGGTGAGGGCCCCCGTGGGCAGCTCCGGGCGGCGTGCCGGCGTCCGCGGCGGCTCGACCCCCGCGGCGACCAGCTCGGCCAGCGCCGCGAGCGCGGTGGCCGCGACCGCCGGCGCGGCCACCTCGTGCACCCGGCACCCGTCGGGGACGAGGTCGCCGGACCGGCCCGGGTAACCGAAGAACGTCACCGGCGAGCGCGCACCCAGCAGCAGCAGGTGCCGGGTGCCGGCGAGCTGGTGGCGGGCCACGTCGGGCAGGTAGCCGAGCCTGTCGACGGGCGTGCGTCCGGCTCCCCGCTCCAGCCGGGCCGGGAACGTCTCGGCCAGCAGCCGCGCGCCCGTCGCCGCCGCGATCCGGCCGGCGGCCGCCAGCCCATCGGCCCGGGTCGCGTCGCCGCCGACGAGCAGCAGGCACGGGTCCCCGGAGCGCAGCGCCTTCGCCGCCACCTCCACCGCGTCGCCGTCCGGCCGCGCGGCCGCCGCGGCGGGCGGCGGGCCGGCGACGGCGGCGCCATCGGCGCCCCACGAGGCGTCGGCCGGCAGCACCAGGGTGGCGACGCGGCCGGGCGGGCCGGTCGCCGCCGCCACGGCCGCGGCGGCGTCCGGCCCGACGTCGGCGGGGGTTGCGCTGCGCCGCAGCCACCCCGACACGGTGCCGGCGAGCGCGTCGACGTCGGACTGCAGCGGCGCGTCGTAGGGCACGTGCGCCGAGGCGTGGTCGCCGACGACGTTCACCACGGCGGTGCCCGCGCGCCGCGCGTTGTGCAGGTTCGCCAGCCCGTTGGCCAGGCCCGGGCCCAGGTGCAGCAGGGTGGCGGCGGGCCGCCCGGCCATCCGGCCGTAGCCGTCGGCGGCCCCGGTCGCGACGCCCTCGAACAGGGTGAGGACACCGCGCATCCGCGGCACCGCGTCCAGCGCCGCCACGAAGTGCATCTCGGACGTGCCGGGGTTGGCGAAGCAGACCTCGACCCCGCTGCCGACCAGCGTGTGCAGGAGGGCCTGCGCGCCGTTCACGCCACGGAGACCGAGATGGCGGGGGAGGAGACGAGGGACTGCAGCACCACGCAGTACCGCTCGGTCAGCTTGACCAGCGTCGCGATCTGCTCGGCGTCGGCCGCGGTGTCGAGGTCGAAGCTCAGGCGGATGTCACGGAACCCGACGGGCGCCTCCCGGTCCACGCCGAGCGTGCCGCGGAAGTCCAGGTCGCCCTCGGCCCGGACCGTCCCGGCCACCTCGATCCCCAGCGCGGTGGCCACCGCGCGCAGCGTGACGCCGGCGCAGGCGACGAGGGCCTCGAGCAGCATGTCTCCCGAGCACAGCTGCGTGCCGTCCCCGCCGGTGGCCGGGTGCAGGCCCGCCTCGGCGAGCGCGGTGGCCGTGCGGACCCGGCAGGCCACCGCGGTGCCGTCGAGCTCGCCGTCGGCCTTCAGCGTGATCAGCGCGGCCGCCGGGTCCTCGCGGTAGCGGGCCTTGAGCGGGGTCTGGATCTCCTTCAGCGCGGCTGCGTCCATGCGGTCATCGTGCCCGGGCGCCACCCCGTACGCATCCCCGCGGGTGGGTACCCTCGGCAGGTGGCCGATCCGGTGGTGCAGCGGCCCGACCGGTTCCTCACCGTGCCGAACGCGCTCAGCCTGCTGCGGCTGGCCGGCGTGCCGTTGTTCCTGTGGCTGCTGCTCGGCCCGGAGGAGGACGGCTGGGCCCTGGTCGTGCTGATGGTCGGCGGGTTCACCGACTGGTTGGACGGGAAGCTGGCGCGCCTGCTCGGGCAGCACTCGCGCTTCGGCGCGATGCTCGACCCCGCCGTGGACCGGCTCTACATCTTCGCCGCGCTGCTGGCACTGGGCGTCCGCGGGATCGTGCCGTGGTGGGCCGTGGGGCTGCTGGTGGCGCGCGACGTCGTCCTCGCGCTGTGCCTGCCGGTGCTCCGCCGCCGCGGCTACCGCCCCTTCACCGTGGTGTACCTCGGCAAGAGCGCCACGTTCCTGCTGCTCTACGCGTTCCCGCTGTTGCTGATCGGCGAGGGCGACGGCGCCGTCGCCGCCGTGGCCCGGCCCGCCGGCTACGCGTTCGCCGCCTGGGGCACCGGGCTCTACCTGTACTCGGGCCTGCTCTACCTGCTGCAGTTCGTCCTCGCGCTGCGCGCGCCCGCGCCGTCCAGCACCCGGGCGGACAGGACGGGCCCGTGGCTCTAGGCTGCCCCGCGTGATCCCCGAGGACCTCCGCTACACCGACCAGCACGAGTGGGTCCGCGAGGTCGAGCCCGGCCTGGTCCGGGTCGGCATCACCGACCACGCGCAGCAGGCGCTCGGCGACGTCGTGTTCGTTCAGCTGCCGGAGGCGGGTGCCTCGATGGCGCGCGGCGCGGTGGCGGGTGAGGTCGAGTCGACGAAGTCGGTCTCGGAGATCTTCGCGCCCCTGGCCGGGGAGGTGGCCGCCGTCAACGAGGCGCTCGGCGAGCATCCGGAGCTGGTCAACTCGGCGCCCTACGGGGACGGCTGGTTGTTCGACCTGCGCACCACCGACGACGACCGCTCCGGGCTGATCGACGCCGCCGGGTACCGCAGCCTGACCGAGTCGGGTTGACGGACGCACGACACGCTAGGTTGGACCGACCCGAACCAGGATCGGCTCCGGGACCACCCACCGCAGGAGGAGACCCCGAGGTGACCACGAACGACGGGCCCGGCGTACCGCCGGAGCGCCCTGCGGAGTCCACGTCGGTCTTCCGGGCCGACATGTGGGCCGACACCGAGCAGCCCGCCGAGGAGCAGCCAGTCTCCGGGGTGGACGCGCTTCCCGCGGGTTCCGCCCTGCTGGTCGTCAAGCGGGGTCCGAACGCGGGCTCGCGGTTCCTGCTGGATCGACCGACCACCAGCGCCGGCCGGCACCCGGACAGCGACATCTTCCTCGACGACGTCACCGTCTCCCGGCGGCACGCGGAGTTCCGCCGGGACGCGGGGGAGTTCGTCGTCGTCGACGTCGGGTCGCTCAACGGCACCTACGTGAACCGCGAGCCGGTGGACACCGCGGTGCTCGCGAACGGCGACGAGGTGCAGATCGGCAAGTTCCGCCTGGTGTTCCTGACCGGCCCGCGCGAGCCCGGCGCCTGACGCTCCCGCCCGTCCGGAGGCGGGCGTGGACGAGGCTGCCCGTGTAGCGTCGAGGGGGTACGACCCCCACCGGAGGAGGAGTGCGCATGAGCGAGATGCGCGTCGTGGGAGTGCGGGTGGAGCTGCCCGCGAACCAGCCCATCCTCCTGCTGCGGGAGACCTCGGGTGATCGCTACCTGCCGATCTGGATCGGCTCGGTCGAGGCCACGGCCATCGCGCTGGAGCAGCAGGGCGTCAAGCCCGCACGGCCGCTGACGCACGATCTGCTCAAGGACGTGATCGGCGCGCTCGGCCGCCGCCTCGAGCAGGTGCGGATCACCGATCTGCAGGAGGGCACGTTCTACGCCGAGCTGGTCTTCGACGGCGGTGTCACGGTGTCGGCGCGCCCGAGCGACTCGGTGGCCCTCGCGCTGCGGGTCGGCGTGCCGATCCACGCCGAGGAGAACGTGCTGGCCGAGGCCGGCCTGATCATCCCGGACGAACAGGAGGACGAGGTCGAGAAGTTCCGGGAGTTCCTGGACTCGATCTCCCCGGAGGACTTCCGGGGCGCACGCTGACCCCCCGAGCGGGGCGGGTCGGGGTCGACACGCCCGCCACCGGGTGACCGCACCCGGCGCGGCGCGTTGACCCGCCGGACGGGCCTGTCTACCGTCCATCCGACAAGCGGGCCGGCGCCACGGCGGTGCCGAGGCCCCCGGCGGGAGGGAGTGCGGTGGAGACCCCTCCTCCGGACGCGCCCGAACAGGGTGAGCTCTTCCCCGATCCCCTCGTGGGCTCCGGGTTCGACGGGCTGCCCGACCAGTTGCTCGGGTTCCGCGGGCCCACCGCCTGCCAGGTCGTCGGCATCACCTACCGGCAGCTGGACTACTGGGCGCGCACGGGGTTGGTGATGCCCTCGATCCGCGGCGCCGCGGGCTCCGGGAGCCAGCGCCTGTACTCGTTCAAGGACGTGCTCGTCCTCAAGGTCGTCAAGCGGCTGCTCGACGCGGGGGTCTCGCTGCAGAACATCCGGGTCGCGGTCGAGCACCTGCGCCGGCGCGGCATCCGCGACCTCGCCGGGATCACGCTGTTCAGCGACGGCACCACCGTCTACGAGTGCTCCTCCCCGGAGGAGGTGGTCGACCTGCTCCAGGGCGGCCAGGGTGTGTTCGGGATCGCCGTCAGCGGCGCGATGCGCGAGATCAGCGGCTCGATCAAGGACTTCCCGGTGGAGCGGGCCGACGGCGGCACCGTCGACGACGTCCCGGAGGACGAGCTGTCCCGCCGCCGGACGCGCCGCGCGATCAGCTGACGGGAGCGCCCGCGGCCGCGCGGGGATAGGCTGCGGGGGCAGTCGCCGAACCCGCGCGGGAGAGACCCGGTGCACGAGGCCGGGCGCCGAAGGAGCAATTCCTCCCCGGAATCTCTCAGGTATCCCGGACCGCGCGGGCGAGACGCCTCTGGAAAGCGACGGCGCGCCGTCCACCGACGGGGAAAGCCCCGCGCACGGGGTGAATCTCTCAGGTGCCCGGGAACCCGGGCGGGGACAGAGGGGGAGGGCCAGTACTCCGCCCTGCCCTGCCCGCCGCCCGGAGGACCCGATGACCACCACCCCGCGCCGCACCCTCACCGAGCTGGAACGCGGTACGCCTTTCGCCGACCGGCACATCGGGCCGGGTGCGGGCGAGCTCGCGACGATGCTGGCCGCCATCGGCGTCGAGTCGCTCGACGACCTCGCCGAGCGCGCCGTGCCGGCGAGCATCCGCGATCCGGAGCCCGCGTCGACACCGGGCGGAGCGCCGGCGGGGCCCGCGTCCACACTGCCGCCGGCCGCGAGCGAGCCCGAGGTGCTCGCCGAGCTGGCCGCGCTCGCCGCCCGCAACACCGTCACCGTGCCGATGATCGGCCTCGGCTACGCGGGCACGGTCACCCCCGCGGTGATCCGGCGGCACGTGCTGGAGAACCCCGCCTGGTACACCGCGTACACGCCCTACCAGCCGGAGATCAGCCAGGGCCGGCTGGAGGCGCTGCTGACCTTCCAGACGGTGGTGGCCGACCTCACCGGACTGCCCGTCGCGGGCGCGTCGCTGCTCGACGAGGCCACGGCGGCCGCCGAGGCGATGACCCTGCTGCGCCGGGCGGGACGGGCGCGCTCACCGCGCTTCGTGGTCGACGCCGACACGCTGCCGCAGACGATCGACGTGCTGCGCACCCGGGCCGAGCCGCTGGGCATCGAGCTGGTCGTCGCCGACCTGCGCGACGGCCTGCCCCCCGGTGAGCTGTTCGGCGTGCTCATCAGCTACCCGGGCGCCTCCGGCGCGGTCCGCGACCCGGCCACGTCGATCGAGGAGGCGCACGCCCGCGGCGGTCTCGCCGCCGTCGCCGCGGACCTGCTGGCGCTGACCCTGCTCACCCCGCCCGGCGAGCGCGGCGCCGACGCCGTCGTCGGCACCACCCAGCGGTTCGGGGTGCCGCTGGGCTTCGGCGGCCCGCACGCCGGCTACCTGGCCGTCGCGCAGCCGCTCGCCCGCCAGCTCCCCGGCCGCCTCGTCGGGCTCTCCCGGGACGCCGACGGCAACCCGGCGCTGCGGCTGGCGCTGCAGACCCGGGAGCAGCACATCCGCCGGGAGAAGGCCACCAGCAACATCTGCACCGCGCAGGTGCTGCTCGCCGTCGTGGCCGCCTGCTACGCGGTGCACCACGGCCCGCACGGGCTGCGCCGGATCGCCGAGCGCACGCACCGGATGGCCGCCGTGCTGGCCGCCGGCCTGCGCGCGGGCGGGGTCGAGGTGGTGCACCCGGAGTTCTTCGACACGGTCCTCGCCCGGGTGCCCGGCCGGGCGGCGCCGGTGGCCGACGCGGCGCACGCGGCCGGGATCGCGCTGCGCCGGGTGGACGCGGACACGATCGGGATCGCCACCTCGGAGCTGACGACGGTGGCCCACCTGGAGCAGGTCTGGGCCGCGTTCGGGATCGACGGCGACGCGGGCGCGCTCGACGCCGCGACCGGGGACGCGCTCCCGGCCGGGCTGATCCGCACCTCGGAGTACCTCACCCACCCCGTCTTCACCGAGCACCGCTCGGAGACCTCGCTGATGCGCTGGCTGCGCCGCCTCGCCGACGCCGACCTCGCGCTCGACCGCTCGATGATCCCGCTCGGCTCGTGCACGATGAAGCTCAACGCGGCGGTCGAGATGGAGCCGATCACGTGGCCGGCGTTCGCGGACCTGCACCCGTTCGCCCCCGCCGCCGACGCCGAGGGCACCCTGGCCCTCATCGCCGACCTGGAGCGCTGGCTGGCCGAGCTGACCGGCTACGCCGCCGTCTCGCTCCAGCCCAACGCGGGCAGCCAGGGCGAGTTCGCCGGGTTGCTGGCGATCGCCGCCTACCACCGCTCGCGCGGTGAGGCACACCGCGACGTCTGCCTCATCCCGGCCAGCGCGCACGGGACGAACGCGGCCTCGGCGGTGATGGCCGGGATGCGCGTCGTCGTGGTGGCCACCGCGCCCTCGGGCGACGTCGACCTCGACGACCTGCGCGCGAAGATCGACGAGCACCGGACGACGCTCGCCGCGCTGATGATCACTTATCCGTCGACGCACGGGGTGTACGAGGCGCGGGTGCGCGAGGTCTGCGACGCGGTGCACGAGGCCGGCGGGCAGGTCTACGTCGACGGCGCGAACTTGAACGCGCTGGTCGGGGTGGCCCGCCCGGGGGCGTTCGGGGGCGACGTGAGCCACCTCAACCTGCACAAGACCTTCTGCATCCCGCACGGCGGAGGCGGGCCCGGCGTCGGACCGGTTGCCGTCGCCGAGCACCTGGTGCCGTTCCTGCCCGGGCGCGGGGTGGTGGGCCCGGTCTCCGCGGCGCCGCACGGCAGTCCCGGCGTGCTGCCGATCTCGTGGGCCTACCTGCGGCTGATGGGCCTCGAGGGGCTGCGCCGTGCCACCCTCACCGCCGTGGCCGCCGCGAACTACGTGGCCACCCGCCTCGGCGAGCACTACCCGGTGCTCTACCGGGGGGAGGGCGGCCGGGTCGCCCACGAGTGCATCCTCGACCTGCGTGCGATCACCCGGGAGACCGGCGTGACCGTCGACGACGTCGCCAAGCGGCTCGCCGACCACGGCCTGCACGCCCCGACCATGTCGTTCCCGGTGGCCGGCACGCTCATGGTCGAGCCCACGGAGAGCGAGGACCTCGCCGAGCTCGACCGGTTCGTCGAGGCGATGATCGGCATCCGGGACGAGATCCGCCGTGTGGGCGAGGGGGAGTGGCCGGCGGGGGACAACCCGCTGCGCAACGCCCCGCACACCGCCGCCTGCCTGGTGGACAAGTGGGACCGCCCGTACCCGCGCGAACTCGCCGTATACCCGACCGGCGCGACGCCCGGGGTGCACGACCGCAAGGTCTGGCCGCCGGTGCGGCGCATCGACGGCGCGCACGGGGACCGCAACCTCGTGTGCTCCTGCCCGCCGGTCGCCGCGTACGCGACCTGACCGGGTTCTCAGGAGGTGGGCGGCTCGTCCGCGCCGGACTCCTCGGCGGCGTCCGCCTCCTCCTTCGTGCGGTGCACGGCGCCGTCGGCGTGGTCCGGCGGGCCGTAGACGGTGTAGAGCACCAGCGGGTTGGGCCCGGTGTTGACGAAGTTGTGGGTCACCCCCGCGGGCACCACGACGAGGTCACCGGGCTCGACGGCCTGCTTCTCGCCGTCGACCCGCGCCTCACCCGCGCCGCTGACGAAGGACAGGATCTGGTCGATGCCCTCGTGGGTCTCCTCACCGATCTCGCCGCCCGGGGGGATCGTCATGATCACGAGCTGGGTGCGCTCGCCGGTCCACAGGACCCGGCGGAAGTCGGCGCTGCGCTCGGCGACGGCGGCGATCGAGAAGTGCTCCATCCGGCCGATGATGCCCCCGCGGGCCGTTCCCGGCGACTCGAAGGCACCACCGGCCGGTGCCGGTGGCGCGGGACACCCCTCCGATCCCGGCCACCACGGACAGGAGTGCGGGCCGGCGCTCCTGATACACCGCGGTGCAGGTCAGGCGCCGAGCAGGGCGTCGCAGAGGTGCAGCAGGCGCCCGCGCAGCGGTCGGGCGCGTTCGGCGAACGCGGCCTGCGCGCGGGCGTAGCCGGCACGACCCGCCGGCGTCTCGATGGGGACGGGGGAGTAGCCGAACGCGGCGAGGTCGTAGGGACTCGCCCGCATGTCCAGCTCCCGGACCTCGGCGGCGAGCGCGAAGCAGTCGCCGAGCAGCTCGCCCGGCGTCGCCGGCAGCAGCTTGGCGGCCCACCTGTAGAGGTCCATGGTGGCGTGCAGGCACCCCGGCTGCTCGTGGTCGACCTGCCGGTCACGGGCCGGCACGAGCGCGTTGCGCGGCCGCGCGGCCGGGGTGAAGAACCGGTACGCGTCGTGGTGGGTGCAGTGCACCGGCAACGACTCCAGCACGGCGTCGGTGCCCGCCGCGCCCAGCCGCAACGGCACCGCGGCATGCCGGGGTACCGCCGTCCGGTACACCATCGCCCACTCGTGCAGCCCGAAGCAGCCCAGCCGCGGTGGACGCGCCGCGGTCGCCCGGAGCAGCGCCCGGACGGGCTCCGCGGTGCGGCGTAGGCGTGAACCGACCTGGTCGACGTCGAGCGCGACGCCGCCGGCGTGGGCGGTGTAGCCGGGCACGGCCAGGAACTCGTCCGCGTCGCGCAGCACCACCCCCGGCCCCGGATGCCACTGCTCCAGACGTCCCGGGCGCAGCGAGTAGTAGGTGAACAGGAAGTCGTGCACGGGGTGCGCCTCCCCGCGGCGGCGCCGCTCGCGGTGCGGGCCGGTCCACCGGCGCATCCGCGCCCGGTGCGCCGCCGCGCGCGCCCGCCACGTCTGCGCGTCGAGCTCGACCGGGGCCACGGACCCGACCGTACCGAGCACCCCGCTAGCGCCCGTCGGCGTGCGTGGCGTCGCGCACCGTGCCGACGTAGTGCTCCAGCAGGTTCTCCATCGCGACCAGCCCGACCACCCGGCCGGTGCGGTCCACCGCTCGTGCGAGGTGTGCGCGCGACCGCCGCAGCGCACCGAGGGCCTGGTCGAGCCGCGCGTCCGCCGGGATCTCGGGCAGCCCGCGGACGCGGCCGGGCGGCACCGCGGCGGCGGGCGAGTCGACCAGGTCGAGGACGTCCTTGACGTGCAGGTACCCGCTGAGCCTGCCGTCCGCGGCCCGCACCGGGAAGCGCGAGTAGCCGGTGGCGTCCACGGCCCGGGCGAGGTCGTCGACGGTGGGGCGGGCGGGC
>DATLGI010000215.1:0-8416 GCA_035540535.1 Pseudonocardia sp. | reverse complement strand
GCACCCGGGTGCTCGACGCCCTCCTGTCCCGCGCGCTGCGGTTGCCGGGCGCGCGCCGTCCCTACACGGTGCGCCGGGACGTGCCGGTGCCCGCGCGCGACGGGGTGGACCTGCTCACCGACCACTACGTGCCGGCGGCGCCGGCGCGCGGCACGATCCTCGTGCGGACGCCGTACGGGCGGGGCTTCCCCGGTGACCTGCTCGACGCCCGCGCCTACGCGGCCCGCGGCCACCACGTCCTCGTGCAGAGCTGCCGGGGCACCTTCGGCTCCGGTGGGCGGTTCGAGCCGATGGCCCGCGAGGCCGACGACGCCCAGGACGCCGTGGCCTGGTTGCGCGCGCAGCCGTGGTTCGACGGGCGGCTCGCCACCGTCGGCGCCTCCTACCTGGGCTGGACCCAGTGGGCGCTGCTGAAGGACCCGCCGCCGGAGCTGCGGACCGCGGTGATCCTCGTCGGCCCGCACGACATGAGCGAGGCGGTGTACGGCAGCGGCGCGTTCACGCTGAACGACTTCCTCAGCTGGTCGGACCTGATCGTGCACCAGGAGCGGACCCGCGGCGTGGCGGGCCTGCGCAGGCTGGTCACCGCGAAGCGCCGGCTCGCGCCCGCCTTCACCGGGCTGCCCCTGGCCGACGCGGCCGAGACGGTACTCGGCGGGCAGGCGCCGTGGTTCCGGGACTGGCTCGCGCACCCGGACCGGGGCGACGGGTTCTGGGACCGGTTGCGGCTCCGCGACGCGGTGCAGCGGACCGGGGTGCCGGTCCGGCTGGTCGGTGGCTGGCAGGACCTGTTCCTGCGCCAGACGCTCGAGCAGTACGCGGTGCTGCGCGACCGCGGCGTGGACGTCGATCTCACCGTGGGGCCGTGGAGCCATCTCGAGCTCGCCACGAAGGCCGCCGGTTCGATCGCCCGCGGCAACCTGGCGTGGTTCGCCGAGCACCTGGCCGGCGAGCCGGCCAGCCGCCGGTGCCCGGTGCGGGTGCACGTCACCGGCGGCGGGCGGTGGCGGGAGCTGCCGGAGTGGCCGCCGCCGACGGTCGAGCAGGTCCACCACCTGCAGCCGGGCGGGCGCCTCACGCCCGGCGAGCCCACCGGCGCCGGCCCGTCCACGTCGTGGTGGTACGACCCGGCCGACCCCACCCCGACGGTCGGCGGCCGGCTGCTCACCGGCGACGCGGGGATGCGGGACAACCGGGAGCTCGAGGCCCGCCCCGACGTCGTCACCTTCACCTCGGCACCGCTGGCGGCCGACCTGGAGATTCTCGGGACGCCCGTCGCGGAGCTCGCGCTCAGCCGGGACAACCCGCACGCCGACGTGTTCGTCCGGCTCTGCGACGTCGACCCGGCCGGCCGATCGACGAACTTCTCCGAGGCCCTGCTGCGGCTCGACCCCGGCGCGCCGGCCGGACGGGTGCAGCGGGTGCAGGTGCCGCTGGACCCCTGCGCGCACCGGCTCGCGGCCGGGCACCGGCTGCGGGTGCAGCTCTCCGGTGGATCGCACCCGCGGTTCGCCCGCAACCTCGGCACCGGCGAGCCGCCGGCGTCGGGCACCGGGCTGGTGCCGTGCACCCACACCGTCCACCACGGCGCGGCCGGCGTCTCCCGGCTGGTGCTGCCGGTCCGGCCCACCCCGATCCGGTGACGACGGCAGCCCCGTGCGCGGGAAACCGGCGGGTCCGGACGGATCGCGCGGCGGGAGCAGGGTTGGCGGTGCTCCGTTCGTGGTACCCGCCGTCGTCGCACCCGGACGGAAGGGACAGATGTACCAGACCGCGGACGCCGACGGCCCGACGCTGCTGGCGGGACGTTACGAGATCGGCGCGCTCATCGCGCTGGGCGGCTCGGCCGAGGTGCACCGCGCCCGGGACGTCGAGACGGGCCGGCAGGTGGCGGTGAAGATCCTGCGGCCCGGTGCGCAGGCCGGTCGGGGGGACCGGGAGGAGCTGGAGTTCATCGCGGCGCTGCGGCACCCGGGGCTGGTCGCGCTGCACGAGGTCGGTGTCGACGCCGGCCGCCCGTACCTGATCATGGACTGCGTCGAGGGCGGCACCCTGGCCGAGCGCCTGCGCGCCGGCCCGATGCCGGTCGCCGAGGTGACCGAGGTCGGGTCCGGGATCGCCGCGGCTCTGGCGCACGTGCACGCGCACGGGGTGGTGCACCGCGACGTCAAGCCGGGCAACGTCCTGCTCGATCGCGGCGGGCAGCCGCGGCTCACCGACTTCGGCATCGCGCGGCTGATCGACGCCGCGCGGGTGACGACCACCGGCATGGTCATCGGCACGGCCGCCTACATGGCCCCCGAGCAGGTGCGGGGCGGTGCGGTCGGCCCGCCGGCCGACGTCTACGCGCTCGGGTTGCTGCTGCTGGAGGCCGTGACCGGCCGCCGCGAGTACGACGGCACGGCGCTGGAGTCCGCGGTCGCGCGGCTGCACCGCGCGCCCGTCGTCCCGGCCGCGGTGCCCGACCCGCTCGCGGCGGCGATCCGCAGGGCCACCGACCAGGACCCGGCCGCCCGGCCGGCCGCCGCGCTGCTCGCGGCCGTGCTGCGGGGGGAGGCCGCGCTCCCCGACCGGGGTGCGTCGCGGGGAAGGCCGGTCCGGCGGCTGGCTCCGCTCGGGGCGGTCGCCTGCATGCTCGCCGCGTCGGTCGCGGGAACGGTCGCGCTCGCCGGCCTGAGCCCGTCCGGCGGTAGCGAGGTGGCGACCGTGCTGCGGGCACCGGTCGGTGCGGTACCTGGAGGCGGCGGCGCCGTGGCGCCGCCCGAGCCCGCGACCGACGACGCCGGGCAGGACCGGCCGCTCGCCGCGGCGTCCGGACCGACGGACGGCCCGCCCGGCGACGACGGAGCGGACGCGCCGCCCGCCGACGCGCCGGCTGCGAGCCGGGGCGGAGCGGGCCGGTCCGAGCCCCCGCCGGACGAGCGGGTACCGGCCGGCACGGGGCCGGGCGAGCCGGTCGTCGACGAGCGCGGCGCGACCGCCGGCCCGCCGGCCGGCGGAGGGGCACCCGGGGCGGGTTCGGCCGGCGGAGGGGCACCCGGGGCGGGTGCGGCCGGCGGAGGTTCGGCCGGCGAAGGCTCGGCCGGTGAGGGCGCGGGTTCGCCCGGCGGGCTGCCCCTGCCGAGCCCGGGCGCCGACACCGTGGAGACCCCCGGTGTGCGCCCTCCGGTTCCCGTCGGCACCGGAGGTGAATCCGCGGGCGGCGCCGAGCCCGACCGCCCGGCCGTCCCCCGGACGGAGCGCGAAACACCCCGCGGCGGCGAGCGCCCGGACCGGGGCGAGGCGGCCGGCGCGCCTCAGCCGCGGACGCCGCCGCCGTCCGGTCTCACCGAGCGGCTGCTGCCGCGCCTCGACCTGCTCCTGTCCGCACCGACCCGGGCCACCGGCGGCAGCCTGCCGCTGCTGCCGTAGCCGGTTCCTGCTCGGTCGGGTCCGCCCCTGCCGTCCGGCCTGCTGGTCGAACGGTCGCACCTGGTGGGGTCAAGGCCGGCGCGGTGTACCGCCCCGATCAGGCGGTCGCCCGCAGCACGCGGCCGTCGTCGAGCCCGCGGGCAGCGGCGGTGGCCTCGCGCACCAGGCTCAGGATCGCGCCCGGGGCGTCGGACTGCGGGGCGTGCCCGGCTCCGACCAGCGGCTGGAAGCGGGCGCCGGGGATGAGGGCGAGGTAACGGGGTGTCTGCCCGCTCGCGATCACGTCGGCGGTGCCCTGCGCGAGCCGGACCGGGCAGTCGATGCGGTCCAGCCCGGACGGGACGTCGGCCAGGATCGCCCACTTCAGCAGCCGCCAGAAGTCCGGCGACCCGCCGAACCCGTCCACCATCGCCCGGGCGTCGTCCTCCCCGGCCAGCCACGACATCGACCGCAGGCCGGTCAGCAACGGCGCGCGGGTGGGCCGGTAGCGAGTGGCGGCCTCCAGCAGCGGGCGCAGCGCGCGGACGGTCAGCCGCATCGCTCCCATCGTCAGGCCCTGGTTGAGCCGCTCGACCGGCAGGTTGAGCCCGGACGGGGCGAGCGCGACCACGGACCGGGCGCGGCCACGCACGGCGAGCTCGAGGGCGAGCCGCCCGCCCAGCGAGCTGCCCAACACGTGCACCCGGTCGAGCCCGAGGGTGTCGAGGTCGGCCTCGAGCGCGTCCGCGATCGCGGCCACGGTCGGGAGCACGGGCAGGGGCGCCGAGTCGCCGAGTCCGGGGAGGTCGGGAGCGAGGACGGCGTACCGGGCGTCCAGCCGGGGCCGCAGGGCGGCGAAGTCGCGGTGCGTGCTGCCGATGCCGTGCAGCAGCAGCAGCGGTTCGCCGGATCCGGCGCGGTCCCAGGAGAGCTGGAGGGGCATGGTCATCGGTTACCCGGGAGCCGGCACCGCGACCCGCGGGGACAGCGAGCCGTTGATCACACCAGGACCTCGCCGACGCGACCCGGGGGTCTCACGCCGCCCTCCCGGCCGGATGCCGTCGGACGAGTTCACCGGCGGCTCGGCCCCCGCATCCCGGGCCGACGGTGCTCGTCGGCGCGCCGCGTCCCCGAGCGACGCGCCGGCGCACCCCGGTCAGTGGTCGTAGCCGACCCGGTCGATCTTGCGGTGGTAGCGCATGCCGGCGAGGCCGCCGAGGACCGCGCCGATCAGGCTGGCGGCCAGCGCGACGAGCGCGGCGATGATGCCGCCGGTGGTCAGGCTGCCCTCGTCGATCGGCAGCCGCGGCAGCCCGCCGAGGTTGGCCAGGACGTCGAACTGCGCTCCCGCGACGGCGCCGAGGATCGCGACGATCGCGGCGGCGATGATCGCCCACACCCAGACGGCCAGTCCCTGCTTGGCGCCGTTGAACCGGGCCATCCGCCCGGCGACGTAGCCGCCGCAGTAGTAGGCGAGGAACAGGATGACCAGCAGCACGATCGCCCCGACGAGGCCGACGGTCTGCGCGGTGCCGGGATCCTGGACCGCCTGCCCGGCCTGGTCGGCCGCCTGACCGGGGCCGGCGGGGGCCTGGGCCAGGCCGAAGGCGGCGCCGGTGGCGGCGGCGAGAGCGGTGAGCAGCAGCGCGGTGCCGGTCGCGGTCAGCCAGCCGAAGAACGCCGAACCCCACTTGATCCCGCCGTAGCGCTCCTTCTGGGCGGCGACGACGTCGCGGCGGTCGCCGACAGGGTGGTCGGCGGCAGGGTGGTCGGCGACAGGGCGGTCGCCGGCACGGTGGTCGCCGACGGTGTGGTCGGTGCCGCTCGTGCGGGTGTCGGCGGGGCGTCCGGCGGCGTGGGCCCCGTCGGGGCCGGGCGTGGTGCTCATCGTCGTCTCCTGGGTGGCTCCGGGAACCGGTGCGCGGTGCGCGCATGTCGGGCTACCCCGTCTCGCCGCGCGGGACACGGCTCGTGGCTAAACCGATGCATCCGTGGCGGCGGCGATCAGCTCCCGCCGGCGTACCGGTGGGAGGCGGCGGCGATGCCGGCGACGATCTCGACCTCGGCGGCGTCGCGGGGCCCGGGCACCAGAACCATTCCCGGGCTCAGCCGGACCCCGGCCAGCGGGTGGGCGACGGCCCAGCCCTTGGCCAGCGCGTCGTAGGCCAGGGCGTCGGGCAGCACGACGTGCAGGCTGCCGTCGGGTTCGGGGTGCAGGTGGGCGAACTCGCCGACGGCGGGGAGGATGAATGCCGCGTCCGGCCCCGTGGCGACGGCGCGGTCGAGCAGCAGGGCGCGGGTGCCCGGCACGCCGACGGTGGTCGGCGCCGTCGCCACCGCCTCCAGCGCGGCGAGCCGGTCCCACAGCCGCTCCTGCAGGTGCGGGGGAGCGTTCTGCGACTCCTGGTGTTGCGGGATCCCGGCGGTGACGTAGGGCGGCTCGCCCGCGCGGCGCGGGAGCCTGCCGCCGGACAGGGTCTCCCAGCTCGGCTCGTCACCGTCGGGCACCGGGTTCTCGCCGTGGGCGCGCAGGTGGTCGAGCCGGTCACCGAGCCACGTGGCGACGTCGCCGACCACAGTGCCCGCGAGCTGGTCACCGCCGCCGACGCGCTCGGCCCACAGCGGGGCGCCGCTCTGCCTCGTCAGCCAGTCCCAGGTCCGGGCGAGCAGGGGCGCCGGGGTGCGGGTGTCGTCGGTGCCGTGGGCGAGGAACACCGGCATGCCGGCGAGCCCGCCGCGGCGCATCGTCACTCCCGCATCGAACGGCAGCGCGCCGTAGAGCAGCACGGCGCCGGAGAAGCGGTGCGGCGCGCCGAGCATCAGCGCTCCCGCGAACGTGACGCCGTCCCGGAAACCCATGAGCAGGACCGACCGGTCCGGGTCGCCCTCGGTGTCGAGCCAGCGCAGGAACCACCGGCACGTCACGGCCAGTTCCGCGGGATCCGGCCGCCCGTCGCCCGCGTCGCGGTACCAGCAGAACCCGGTGCCGTATTCGATCGGGGCGCGTACGGCCACGTACGCGACGGGCCCGTGCGGCAGCCACGGCGAGATCTCGATCATGGAGTGTTCGCTCGTGCCGTTGCCGTGCAGGGCGACCACCAGCGGCGCCGACGGGTGCTCCGAGCCCCACCGCGCCACCATCGGCTCGTCGCCGGGGCCGGTGGACCGTCGGTCGCGCGCCACGATCGCCCTCCACCCGTCGGTGTCCGGGCTGGACCCTAGCCCGACGAGCCGAGCGGGGCAGCCCCCTCGATCGCGTCGCCCGTCCCGTGCCAGGCGGGCAGAGCGAGCGCCGTCCCCGTGCGCCGGAGCTCGTCGCGGTGCAGGGCGCTGAGCCGGCCCAGGATCCGGTCCCCCTGCGCGGTCACCAGCACGCGAACGGCGCGGGCGTCGTCCGGATGGGGGGCCCGATGCACGAGGTCCTGGGCCTGCGCCCGGTCGACCAGCTCCACCACGCTGTGGTGGCGCAGCTGGAGCCGGTCGGCGACCTCCCCGACCGACCGAGATCAAGGTCTCGACCGGTGCGCGGGGGGCGGCGGCACGCTCGTCGTCCGGGACACGGGGACGGGGGTCGACCCGGCGCTGCTCGGCACCCTGTTCGACCGCTTCACCCGGTCCGCGGGGGGCCAGAGCGGCAGCGCCGGCCTGGAGATCGCCCTCACGGTCGGTTGAGCGGCGGTGGACCCCACGATCCCACCGACACGCTCAGCAACCTCAGAACAGGCCGGAGAACCAGTCCACGAACCGCTGCCACAGGCCGCGGGCGTCGTCCGCGACCCCGTCGGGCAGCTCGGGGACGTCGGGCAGGTCGGTCGGGATGTCGGGCAGGTCGGTGGGGATGTCCGGCAGGTCCGTCGGGACGTCGGGCAGGTCCGGGAGACCGGAGGGGTCGAAGCTCGGCGGCTCGGGGAACCCGTCGGCCGGGTCCTCCGCCGGGTCCTCGGTCGGCCCCGCGGCCGGTTCCTCGGTGACCGTCGGTTCGGCGGTGGGGGCGGCCTGGTCGGCGGTGTCCGCCGGGTCCTCGCCGCCGAACGCGACGAACGCCAGCACCAGCAGGGCGACGACGGCGAGCGCGGCGGCGAGCGGCCACCAGCGGCGCCCCGTCGGCTCCGCGACCGGCTCGACCACGCGCGCGGGCGCCCGCAGCGCGTCGGCCACCTGCCGCGCGGTGGGTCGCTCGGCCGGGTCCGTCTCCGTCATCGCGTGCACGGTGCCGCGCAACGGCTCGGGGACGTCCGCGGGAACCTCGGGCGGCCGGGTCAGCCGCGCGGAGGCGGCCTCCCAGGTCTCCCCGGGGTACTCCGGGTGCCCGGTGAGGGCCTCGAGCAGCACCAGTCCGAGCGCGTACACGTCGGCGGGCGGCCCGACGGGCTCACCCTGCACGTGCTCGGGCGCCATGTACGCGGGCGTGCCCAGCGCCCCCCGCTCGGAGGTCATCCCCGACGCACCGGCGAGCCGGGCGATCCCGAAGTCGGCCAGCCGCACCCGGTCGTCGTGACCGAGCAGGATGTTCGACGGCTTGACGTCGCGGTGCACCACGCCCTTGGCGTGCACGTAGGCGAGCACCTCGGCCACGTCGGCGCCGATCCGGGCGGTGCGCTGCGGGGTGAGCGTCTCGCGCTCGAACACCTGGCGCAGCGTCGGGCCGACGACCAGCTCCATCACCAGGTAGGCCCGGCCGCGCTCGACGCCGTAGTCGTGCACCGCGACCAACCCGGGGTGGCTGAGGTTCGCCAGCGTGCGGGCTTCGTCGTCGAAGCGCCGCCCGGCGTCCGGGTCGGTGTCGGGTCGGAAGATCTTGACGGCGACCGACCGGTTCAGCCGCAGGTCCGTCGCCCGGTGCACCTCGGCCATGCCACCGGCGCCGAGCAGGCCGTCGAGCCGGTAGCGGCCGGCCAGCACCGGGCGGTCGTCGCCGGGCGGGCGCTCGAGCCGGCGGGTGAGGTCGTCCGGGCCCTGGTCGGCCGGCTCGAACCGCCGGGTGGCGTCCGGCCCCGGGGGCGGGCCGGCCGCTACCGGCTCGACG
>DATLGI010000214.1:0-14085 GCA_035540535.1 Pseudonocardia sp. | reverse complement strand
GTCCGGCCTCGTCGGCCGCGCCGCCGGGGGAGGCGGGCACGTCGCCGCTGCCCGCCGGCCTTCCGCTGTTCTGACCGCCGCCGCCGGTGCGGCGGACACGGAGAGGAGACCCCCGTGGCCGGGCCCCTGAGCCGGGTCGGCGACGCGTTCCACCGCCTCGACGACGAGCTGTCCGCGGCCGTCGCGGTGCCCGCGGTCGACGTTGTGATCGGCCGGGCCGGGACGCGCACGCGGCTGCACGGCGCCGCCGCCGCCGCGGTGCTGGCGATCGGGTCGCTCGGCACCACCACGGGGATCCTGCTGGTCGGCACGCCCCCCGCGGTCCCGCAGGTCGTGGCCGACGCCGATCCGGGGCCGGTAGCACCGACCGTGCCGGTCGAGCCCGCGCCGGCGCGCAGCTCCGAGGCGGTTCCCGCGCCGGCCGCCGAACCCGTGGCATCCCGGCCCGGGGTCGCCGTCGCGCGGCCCGTCGTGATCACGTCGGCTCCGCCGCGGCCCGTCGCGCCCGGGCCGATCACCGAGGGCGGGCCGGACCCGGCGCCGCCGGTGAGCTCCACGACCACCCCTGCCACCACCGCGCCCGGTACGACCGCGCCCGGTACGACCACGCCCGGCACGACGACGACGTCGCCCACGACGTCGCCCACCACGACGTCGCCCACCACGACCACGCCCCCGGCGACCACGACCACGCCCCCGGCGACCACGACGAGCACCACGCCGGCGCTGCCGGAGGTCCTGCGCGTGCTGTAGGCCCGCCGCCCGGCCGGCCCGGTCAGCGCGGCCGGCGCCAGTCCAGGCTGATCCCGGCGCCGGCGAGCCAGGCGTCGAGGTCGTTCGCATGGGCGGCCAGCCCCGCCACGGCGGCGGCGGTACGGTGCAGCGCCACCTCGGCGAGCGGTGGCTCCAGGAGCCCCTCGGCGACCGCCGCCACGTACTCGTCGACGTCGATCATCGTGGTGTCACGACGGTGGCGGACGACGAGGTCGAGGTAGAGATCGGTCAGGCGCCAGCGCCCGTTGCCGCGCTCGATGTGGCAGACGTCGAGGTAGTAGTCCTGGTCGCGCTCGTGGCCGGGCTTCCACCACCAGTCGGTGACGCACAGCCCGAGCTCGGGCAGCAGCCACGACTCCACCCAGTGCGAGGTCGGCCGGCCCACCATCGCGCGGCTCATGTAGAGGCCGAACGGTGTCTCCCGGAACTCGTCCACCACGCGCTCGAAGCCCTTGTTGTCCATGTTGATCCCGGCGGCGACGTCGAAGGTCTGGATCTTCGGCGGGTGCACCGCCCGATCCTGACAGAGGGAATCGTCGGTGTGCGCTCGTACTCTGGACGGCGTGGCTTTCGCGACCGAGGTTCCCGGCTCCGCAGCGCTCCCGGACGTCCCCCTGGCGCATTCGGAGTTCCGGCCGGTGGGGGAGATCCCGCGCACCGGCGGGCGGTTCGAGGTCGTCAGCGAGTACGAGCCCGCCGGAGACCAGCCTGCGGCGATCGACGATCTCGAGCGGCGGATCCGGGCCGGTGAACAGGACGTCGTGCTGCTGGGCGCCACCGGCACCGGCAAGTCGGCCACCACGGCCTGGCTGATCGAGCGGCTCCAGCGGCCCACGCTCGTCATGGCGCCGAACAAGACCCTCGCCGCCCAGCTCGCCAACGAGCTGCGCGGGATGCTGCCGAACAACGCGGTGGAGTACTTCGTCTCCTACTACGACTACTACCAGCCCGAGGCGTACATCGCGCAGACCGACACCTACATCGAGAAGGACTCCTCGATCAACTCCGACGTGGAGCGGCTGCGCCATTCCGCCACGCAGAACCTGCTGTCCCGCCGCGACGTCGTGGTCGTCGCCTCGGTCTCCTGCATCTACGGCCTGGGCACCCCGCAGTCCTACCTGGACCGGTCGGTGCAGCTCGCGGTCGGCGGGGCCGTCGAGCGCGACGCCCTGCTGCGCGCCCTGGTCGACGTGCAGTACACGCGCAACGACGTCGCTTTCGCCCGGGGCACGTTCCGCGTGCGCGGGGACACGGTCGAGATCATCCCGGCGTACGAGGAGCTGGCCGTCCGCATCGAGTTCTTCGGCGACGAGATCGAGGCGCTCTACTACCTGCACCCGCTCACCGGTGAGGTGATCCGGCAGGTCGCCGAGCTGCGCATCTTCCCGGCCACCCATTACGTCGCCGGGCCGGAGCGGATGGAGCGCGCGGTGCGCGACATCGAGGCGGAGCTGGCGGAGCGGCTCGGCGAGCTGGAGCGCCAGGGCAAGCTCCTGGAGGCGCAGCGGCTGCGGATGCGCACGCAGTACGACATCGAGATGATCCGGCAGGTCGGGTTCTGCTCGGGCATCGAGAACTACTCCCGCCACATCGACGGCCGCGGTCCCGGCACCGCGCCCGCCACACTGCTCGACTACTTCCCGGAGGACTTCCTCCTGGTCGTCGACGAGTCGCACGTGACGGTGCCGCAGATCGGCGGCATGTACGAGGGCGACATGTCCCGCAAGCGCAACCTCGTCGAGTACGGGTTCCGGCTCCCCTCGGCCGTCGACAACCGGCCGCTGACGTGGGAGGAGTTCACCGACCGGATCGGGCAGACCGTGTACCTGTCGGCCACCCCCGGCGACTACGAGCTGTCGCGTACCGGCGGCGAGTTCGTCGAGCAGGTCATCCGGCCCACCGGCCTGGTCGACCCGGAAGTGGTCGTCAAGCCGACGAAGGGGCAGATCGACGATCTCGTGCACGAGATCCGCGTCCGCGCCGAGCGCGACGAGCGGGTGTTGGTCACGACCCTGACGAAGAAGATGGCCGAGGACCTCACCGACTACCTGCTCGAGCTCGGCATCCGGGTGCGCTACCTGCACTCCGAGGTCGACACGCTGCGCCGCGTCGAGCTGCTGCGCCAGTTGCGGCTCGGCGAGTTCGACGTCCTCGTCGGCATCAACCTGCTCCGCGAGGGCCTGGACCTGCCCGAGGTGTCGCTGGTCGCGATCCTCGACGCCGACAAGGAGGGCTTCCTGCGTTCGGACAAGTCGCTGATCCAGACGATCGGCCGCGCGGCGCGCAACGTGTCCGGCCAGGTCCACATGTACGCGGACTCCGTCACCGACTCCATGCGTCGCGCGATCGACGAGACCGAGCGCCGCCGGGCGAAGCAGATCGCCTACAACACCGAGCGCGGGCTCGATCCCCAGCCGCTGCGGAAGAAGATCGCCGACATCCTCGACCAGGTGTACCGGGAGGCCGAGGAGGACGTACCGGTCGGCGGCTCCGGCCGCAACGTCTCGCGCGGCAAGCGGGCCGCGGGGGAGCCGGGCCGGGTCGCGAGCTCCGGCATCGTGACACGGCGTGACACCAGCACCATGCCGCGGGCCGAGCTGGCCGACCTCGTCCAGCAGCTGAGCGACCAGATGCTGGCCGCGGCGCGCGACCTGCAGTTCGAGCTCGCGGCCCGCCTGCGCGACGAGATCGCGGACCTGAAGAAGGAGCTGCGCGGGATGGACGCCGCGGGCATTCGCTGACGGGGCCGCCAGGTGTGCAGGTCGGGAACGAGAGGTGCGCACAGCCTCAGGCGCGGACGCGGGATACGGTAGCGGCACCATGCCGGTGTCGAGCCCGTCGGATCCCGTCGCGCGGGCCGCGGGCGTGCTGCGGTCGCCGCGCCGCGTCCTGCCGGTCGCCCTGCCCGCGCTGGCGCTCGTCGTCGCCGGCCTGCTGCTGCCGACCGGCGGCTACTTCCTCGACCTCGACGTGTACCGGCTCGCCGTCCTGCCCTGGCTCGACGGGGCCGACCTGTACCGCGACCTTCCCCCGACGGCCGCGGGGATCATGCTCCCGTTCATCTACCCGCCCTTCGCGGCGATGGTCCTCACCCCGTTGGTGCTGCTGCCGTGGACGGCGTCGTGGATCGCGTTGCTCGCCCTGTCGGTGGCGAGCCTCGGCGTGACGCTCTACGTCGTCGCGCGCCGGGTGCGGCCCGGGATCGGGCGGGCCGGGGCGCTCGCCGTCGCCTCGGCGTCACTGCCGCTCGCGCTGCTGCTGGAGCCGGTGCGCGAGACCGTGTGGTTCGGACAGATCAACCTGCTGCTCATGGCGCTGGTCGCGGTCGACTGCCTGGCGGAGAAGCCGCGCTGGCCGCGCGGCCTGCTGGTCGGCCTGGCCGCGGCGATCAAACTGACGCCCGCGGCGTTCGTGCTGTACTTCCTGCTGCGCCGCGACACCCGGGCGGCCGCCGTCGCCGCCGTCACCGCCCTGGCCGCCACCGGTGCCGGGTTCGCCGTCGACGCCGGGGCGTCCGTGCGCTACTGGTTCGGCGGGCCCGCGGCCGAGGTCCGCGGATCGGTCTTCCACACCAACCAGACGTTCTCCGCCGTGCTCGCCCGCGCCGGCCTGGACGAGACCGCCGTGACGGTGGGGTCGCTGTCGCTCGCCGCCGGGCTGCTGGTGCTCGTGGTGCCCGTCGTCCGCCGCACGGAACCGGCCCTCGCGCTCGTCGTCGTCGCCGGATTCGCGCTGCTGGCCTCGCCGACGTCCTGGTCGCACCACTGGGTGTGGGCCGCACCCGCGCTCGTGGTCGCCGCCGCCTCCGCGGTGCGCCGGCGCTCACCCGCCCGGGCGGCGTTCACGGCCCTGCTGGTGGTCGCGTTCACGGTCCCGCCGTTTCGGTACCTGCCCCGCGACGGCGGCCGCGAGCTCGCCTGGAGTGCTGCGGAGCAGGTCGCCGGCGCGGCCTACGTGATCGTCGCCGTCGTGCTGCTGGTCCTCCTGCGCGGGCGGCTCGATCGCGTGCGGTGAGGCCGGCTGGGCATCCCTGCCACATGAGCAGGTCACCGGCCGCGGTCAGGTCGTCACCTCGTGACGGCCGCGCGCGATCCCGACCGCCAGTACGGCGTACCCGACGATCGCCGGGACGAGCGCGATCGGGCCGATCAGTGAGCCGGGAGCGCCGGCGAGGGAGGCGACGAGTCCGGCCAGCACGAGCGCGGGCTGCCAGCGCGGCACCTGCCGGGACCGGAGGAGCCCGGCCATCAGCACGATCTGGCCCAGCCCGGTGAGCGGCACCCCGATCATGATCATCGCGACGCCGGGACTGTGCAGTTCCGCCGCGGCGAGCGCATCCATCGCGGCGGGGTCCAGGCTCGGGTCGGCGGCGACCGAGAGCAGGTGCGCCTCGGCGCCGAAGCTGATCGCCAGTGTCGCGCCGCCGAGCGCGGTCAGCACGGCGCCGGCCGTGGCGAGCACCGCGCCGCGGGCCTGGGCCAGGCCCGCCAGGACGGGTCCGGCCAGCACGAACAGGGCGCCGGCGGCCGCGGCGACGACATGCGCCGCGAACCACAGGCCGGGATCGGCGGCCACGACGTCGAGCTGTCCGGCCGGCGTCGGTGCCAGCGGCGGGTGCAGGACCATGCCGGTGACCTGCAGCACGGGGGCCGCGACGACGGCGGCGGCGAGCAGGGCACGGCGGTGGGCGGTGCGGACGGCGACCGGGTCGGTGGCGCGGTCGGGCGCGGTGGTGGTCACGCTCAGCTCCTGAGGGTGTTGTGGCGGCGGGTGGTGGGGGCGAGCAGCATGCCGAGCAGCAGCAGGTCGACGGCGAGGAGCACCAGGCCCTCCGGCTCGTCCTCGACCGGGATCTTGTAGGCGGTCCAGTAGCCGAAGGCGATCGCCCAGCAGAGCGCGACGAGCCACGCGGCCCGGTTGCCGCGCAGCAGGCCGGGCACGGCGGCCAGCGCCGTCACCGCACCGGCGACGGCGACCGCGGTGAACCCGAGCACCGGACCGAACGGGTCCGCGGTGGCGACCAGGGTGAAGAACGTGACGCCTGCGCCGTGCCACAGCGCCAGGAGTGCGAGCAGGGTGGCCGCGACCCGGATCGTCAGCGGTGCACGGCGGTCACGGGTGGGGGTGGTGGTCGTGTTCGTCATGGACCACGAGCCTGGGCCGCCCGGTGTCCCGGGTGCCCGGGGCGCCGGTCGCGACCCGGGTCGGGACGCGCTGTCCCGTGACAGCGGGACGCCCCGTCGCCCACGATGTGCCGGTGCGCGTGTCGCCGGGGGTCGGGGTGGGGGTGCTCGCCGTCCTGGCCGCCCTCGTCGGGGCGGTGCTGTACCAGGTCAACGCCGGAGCCGGCCGGGCGCTCGAACCGTCGTTCTGGCTGCTCGGCATGGTCGGCGCGCTCGCGTTCGCCGGCACCGGCGCGTTCCTCGCGGCCCGCGGCCGCGTCCCCGTCGTACGGCGCGTGCTGCTGGGGATCGGGCTCGGACACGGGATCTCCCTGCTCGGCCGGGAGTACGGCCTGCTGGCGCTGGCCGAGGGCGCTCCGCTGGCGGCCGCCGCGCTCTGGATCGGGTCGTGGACCTGGGCGCCCGCGCACATGGCCACCGGGGCGCTGCTGCCGCTCGTGCTGCCCGACGGCGCGCTGCCGTCGAGCCGGTGGCGCCCGGCACTCGCGCTGTCGGTGACCGCGATGGTCGCGCAGGCGGTGTGGTGGGCGGTGCTGCCCTACGACCTGCAGGACGTGCCGATCGTGGTGCCGGGCGCGGTCAACCCGGTCGGGACCCCGGATGCCACGCACCTGGCCGTGGAGGTCGCGGTGGCCGGGGTCACCGCGCTCGCGGTGGCCCTCGCGCTCGTCTCGGTGGCCGTGCGGTGGCGGCGGTCCGCGGGGGAGCGGCGCCAGCAGCTGAAGTGGCTGCTGCTCGGCGGCGGCGCCACGGTGGTGGTGTTCGCCGCCGCGTTCGCGGTGCCGCAGCCGCTCGGCGAGGTCGTCGCGGCGCTCGCACCGCTGCCGATCCCGCTGGCCTGCGCGGTGGCCGCGCTGCGGCATCGGCTGTGGGACGTCGACGTGCTGCTGTCCCGCTCCCTGCTCTACACCGCGCTCTCGGCGGCCGTCGTCGCGGCGTACGTGCTGGTCGTCGGCCTGCTCGGGGGCCTCGTCGGGACGGGGACCGGCGCGCCGCTGGTGGCCACGGCGGTGGTGGCGCTGCTCGTGCTGCCGCTGCACGGGCGGCTGCAGCGGCTGGTCAACCGGCTCGTGCACGGCGAGGTCGAGGACCCGTACACGGCGCTGGCCCGGCTCGGCGACCGCCTCGCCGCCACGGCCGATCCCGTCGACGTGGCCGAACGGCTGCTGCCCGAGGTGGCGCGCCGCGTCGCGGACCTGCTGCGCAGCTCCTACGTCGCCGTCGAGCTCGCGGACGGGACGCGCGTCGAGCACGGGGACCGCCCGGCGGACGTGGAGCGGACGCCACTGTGCTACGGCGGGTCCGACGTGGGCGCGCTCGTGCTGGCTGCCCGCGCCGGGCGCTCGGGCGGGGAGCGGCGGCGCCTCGACGCCCTCGGGCGCCAGGTCGGGGTCGCCGTGCACTCCGTCCTGCTGGCCCGGGATGTGCGCCGGTCGCGCCAGCTCGTCGTCACCGCCCGCGAGGAGGAGCGCCGCCGGCTGCGCCGGGACCTGCACGACGGGCTCGGCCCGGTGCTGGCCGCGCTGGCGTTGCAGGCCGAGACCGCGCGCGACCTCGTCGGCGCCGACCCGGGCGCCGCGACCGCCCTGCTCGACCGGCTGGTGCCGAGGCTCAACGGTGCGGTCGCCGACGTGCGGTCCCTCGTGCACGAGCTGCGGCCGCCGACGCTGGACGAGCTGGGGCTGGCGGGTGCGGTCCGGGAGCTGGCCGCGCGGTTCGCCGGGCCGGACCGCGCGGTGCGCGTCGAGCTGGGCGAGCTCGGTGTGCTGCCCGCGGCCGTGGACGTCGCCGCGTACCGGATCGTCGCCGAGGCCCTGGCGAACGCCGTGCGACACGCGCAGCCGCGGACCGTCACGGTCGCGCTGGCCCGCAACGGCCGGTGGCTGCAGGTGGAGGTGGGCGACGACGGCCGCGGCCTCGACCCGGCCGGGCACGCCGGCGTCGGGCTGCTGTCCATGCGGGAGCGGGCCGAGGAGCTCGACGGCCGGTGCACGGTCGCGGCGCGTCCCGGCGGCGGCGGGACCGTCGTCACGGCACGCCTGCCCCTGGCCGTCGACGGGGCCGCGCGGTGAGCGCGGCCGGCGCGCTGCGGGTGCTCGTGGTGGACGACCATCCGCTCTACCGCGACGGCCTGGTCACCGCGATCTCCGCGATGCCCGGCGTCGACGTCGTAGGCGACGTCGGCGACGGTGAGGCGGCGGTGCGTGCCGCCGCCGAGCTGGCCCCCGACGTCGTCGTGATGGACCTGCACATGCCCCGGCTGAACGGGATCGACGCGACCCGGCGGATCACCGCGGACCGTCCGGGGACCGCCGTGCTGGTCCTGACGATGCTCGACGGCGACGACTCGGTGTTCGCGGCCATGCGCGCCGGTGCGCGCGGCTACCTGCTCAAGGGCGCGGACCGGGCCGAGATCGGCCGGGCCCTGGCCGCCCTGGCGCACGGCGAGGTGGTGTTCAGCGCGGGTGTCGCCGCGCGGGTGCTCGCGTTCTTCGCGGCCGGGCCGGCGACGCCCGCGCTCACCCCGTTCCCCGAGCTGACCGACCGCGAGCGCGAGGTGCTCGACCTCGTCGCCCGCGGTCTCACCAACGCCGAGATCGCGCGCCGGCTGGTGCTGTCCGTGAAGACCGTGCGCAACCACGTGTCGAACGTGTTCACCAAGCTGCGGGTGGCGGGGCGGGCGGAGGCGGTGGCCCAGGCGCGCGACGCGGGCCTCGGCGGCTGATCCCGCCGATCACGCCCGTAGACGGTGCTCCACCTCGGCGGCGTGCCGGCGCAGGTCGTCGAGGTCGCAGGCCTGCGGCCCGGTGCGCTCGAACGCCTCCACCAGCCGCGCGACGTGCCGGGCGAGCGCGCCCGCCAGGTCGGGCGTGCAGCTCGCCGCGCCGATCTGGCGGGCCAGTTCGAGGGTCCGGTGCAGCACGATCGGGTGAGGGAGGGCGTTGAGCCGCATCGCGTCGAACACGCGCCCGACGAGGTCGGCGACCGCCGGGCGCGGCACCACCACGCGCAACCGGCCCGAGCGGTCGTAGCGGTGGCCCGACGGCACCGGTCGCCCGGCCAGCCGGACGAGCCCGGCCGCCAGGTCGTCGAGGGCGTTGAGGGCGGTGTAGGGATCGTTCGTGCTCGGCGAGAGCGCGCGCACCGCCATCTCCTCGAGCACCAGCACCCCGAAGTCGACGTCCTGGTAGGGGCTGCGGGCCTGCGTGACGAGGAAGCACGACCGGACCCGTCGCGCGGCGGCGTCGTCGAGCCGGTCCGCCGGCCACGCCACGGCGAGGGCGTCGCCCGGGAGCACGTGGGAACCCGGCCGCACCGGCAGGACGAGCACGAAGTCGTGTGCCTCGGCGGCCTTGAGCAGCTGGTCGTCGTCGACGGCCTGCAGGTAGCCGACGCCGTCGGCGGCCACCGGGACGCCGTCGACGGCGAGCTCGGCCGGCACGTCGGCACCGCCCTCCGCATCCGCAACGTCCTTCGCGGACCGGCCGAGCTCCTCCGGGAACAGCCGGTCCACCGCGTGCAGCAGCTCGGTGCGGGCCTGCCGGGCGAGGGTGAACACCTGCACGGAGTCGGCGATGTGGTTGATGAAGTAGACGAGCACCGCGATCGACAACACCGCGAGCAGGACCGCGACGTTGACGGCCAGGTGTGGCACGAAGGCCTCGCCGGAGCGCTCGCGGATCGAGCGCAGCACCAGCAGGGAGTACAGGAACGTGCCCGCGTAGACCCCGAGCACGAACTGGTTGCCTCGGTCGGCGGTGAAGTTGCGCACCAGCCGCGGCCCGTAGGTCGACGACGCGGTGACCAGCACTGCGATCGTGATGGAGAACGAGGTCGCGGCGACGGTGAGCACCGAGCCGGCGATGGCGCCCAGGACGTCGCGGCTGCCGGACTCGCCGATCCGGTTGACGAGCACGCCGAACGGCCCGAGTTCCAGCTCGTCGACCCGCTGGTCGACGGCGATCAGCGCCTCGGCCAGCACGACGGCGATCGCGCAGAACAGGGCCGGCAGGAACCAGAAGCTCCCCCGGATCCGGGACCACGCGCTCACCGTCGCCCGTCGCGCCCGGTCAGCTCGTCACGTCCTTGCGCGCGAACCGCCAGACCGCGAGCGTGCCGAACACCGCCGCATAGCAGACGGCGGAGAACATGCCGCGGGTCATGTCGCCCCAGTCCACCTGCTGGGCGAGCAGGCCGGCCCAGGCGTCGCCGAAGTGGGTGGGCAGGTAGTCGCGCAGGCCCTCCAGCACGGTGATCTGGTCGAGGATCTGCGAGACGATCGACGCCATCACCGCGCCGCCGACGGCGCCCAGCGGCGCATCGGTGCTCACCGACAGCAGCAGCGCCAGACCGGCCACCCAGGACAGGTGCACCGCCAGGTACACCGCGCCCAGCAGCACCCGGCCGGCCGCGGTCGCGAACCCGAGCGACTCACCGGCGGGCGAGACGAGGTCGCCGGTGCCGTAGGCGAGCGCGCCCACGGTGAGCGCGACCACCGGCAGCAGCAGCAGCGCCACCAGCGACAGCACGCCGGCCACGATCGCCTTCTGCCGCAGCAGCCGGGCCCGGGGGATCGGTGCGGCGAGCAGGTAGCGCAGGCTCGACCACGACGCCTCGGCGGCGACGGTGTCGCCGAAGAACAGCGCCACCACGACCACCAGCAGGAACGACGCCGAGGCGAACAGCGCGAACACCGCGAAGTTGGCGGCGCTGCCCTTGGCGAGGTCGACGAGGTTGAGCGAGCCGCGGGGCGGGCCGTCGTCGGCGAGCTCGAAGGCCGCCCACAGGATCACCGGCAGCAGCGCCACCAGCGCGAACGCCACCTGGGTGCGGCGGCGGCGCAGCTGGCGGACGAGCTCGACGCGCAGCGGCAGGGTCCGGCCGGGTCGGTGCGGGGCGGCCGGCGGCCCGGCGAGCAGGGCACCGACGCGCCCGCGGCGGGTGGAGGCCGCCTCGTCCTCGGGGAGGCTCACGGTGTCGCATCCTCTCCCACCAGCTGCAGGAACGCGTCCTCGAGCCGCCGGCGCGGGCCGGCGGACCGGACCTCGACGCCCGCGGTGACCAGCGCCCGCACCGCGGTGCCGCGCGGGGTCCCGTTCAGCTCCGCGTGCACCGCGTCGCCGTCGACGTGCACCGACAGCACGCCGTCGAGCGCACCGAGCACCTCGGCGGCCCGGGCGGGCGCGTCGACGGCGAAGGTGGCCGCGCCGCCACCGGCGATGACGTCCTCCACGGTGCCGTCGGCCACGACCCGGCCCCGGTGCATGACGACGACGTGCGTGCAGGTCTGCTCCACCTCGGCGAGCAGGTGGCTGGACACCAGCACGGTGCGGCCGGTGGCGGCGTAGCGGCGCAGCAGCTCGCGCATCGCGTGGATCTGGGGTGGGTCGAGCCCGTTGGTCGGCTCGTCGAGCACGAGCAGCTCGGGCAGCCCGAGCATCGCCTGCGCGATCGCCAGCCGCTGCTTCATCCCGTGGCTGTAGGTGCCGACCCGCCGCTGCACGGACGTGCCGAGCCCGGCGATCTCCAGGGCCTCGTCGAGGTGCGCGTCGGCGGCCGGTCGTCCGGTCGCGGCCCAGTACAGGCGCAGGTTCTCCGCACCGGACAGGTGCGGCAGGAATCCGGGACCCTCGACGAACGACCCGATCCGGGCGAGCACCGGCGCGCCGGGCCCCACCGGCTCGCCGAACGCGCGGATCCCGCCCGCGGTCGGGGCGATGAGGCCCATGAGCATCCGCAGCACCGTGGTCTTGCCGGCCCCGTTCGGGCCGAGCAGGCCGAGCACCATCCCCCGCTCGACCCGGAACGTCACCCCCCGCACGGCCGTGAACCCGCCGCGGTAGGTCTTGGCGAGGTCGGTGACCTCCAGCGGGACGGCGGCGGCCGGCCGCGGCCCGGCCGGCGAGCGGCGGGAGCGCAGCCGCGTCACCGCCCACGCGAGGAGGGCGAGGGCGAGGACCGCAGCGGTGCCGACCAGCGGGACGACCGGGACGGTGTTCGCGGTGACGGCCTGGCCGGGCACCTCGGGCACGGCGAGGCCGGCCCCGGCCGCGCCGCCCCCGATCCGCCACACCGCGGGGTCGGCACCGCCGGCGTAGCCCTGGTCGGTGGTGGCGACGGAGACGACGAGCCGGTTGCCGGCCTCGACCGGCGCGACGACGCCGGGCAGCGTGACGGTGACCTGCGCGGCGGTCCCGTCCGCCGGCACGGCCACGCGCAGCGGTGCGACGGCGCCGCCGAGCAGCTGGCGCAGCCCGTCGGGCGAGACCTCGAACAGCCGCGCGAACAGCACCGCCTCGGCGGGTGCGGGCTGTCCCGGGACCCGCTCGACGGTCAGCTGCACCCGCGGTGCCCCCGCGACGAGCATCGAGGCCGCCAGCGGCGGCGTCTCGAACCGGGCCGACTGGCCGGGCAGCTCGGCGGTCACCGCGGCGATGCGGGTGCGGGCCGAGCCCAGCGCGCCCCCGACGCCGGGCAGGGTCGTGATCGCCGCGGGGTTGCCGCCGGCCGGACGCACGACGACCTGCGGGTCGCCGGCCAGCGGCAGCGTGGTCAGCGCGACGGGCGGCGCGCCGGCGATGCCCGGGTAGGCGCCGGCCGCGACCGCCCGGCCGGTGGGGGTGTCCCCGCCGGTGCGCACGCCGCTCTCGACGTCGTAGCGGAAGCCCGGCAGGGCCGCGTCGCTGCCGGCCAGGTGGACGTCGAGGAAGGTGCCGATGTCCTCGCCGACGTCCGCGCCCGGTGCGCCGCCGTCGTGCCCGCCGGCGAACCAGACCATCCGCACCGGGGTGCCGGCGGCGGCGATCCCGCGGGCGGTGGCGTCGGCGTGGTCGAGCCCGAACAGCGTGTCCTGCTCGCCCTGCACCAGCAGGGTCGGCGCGGTGATGCGGTCGGTGACGGTGGCCGGTGAGGAGCGGGCCAGCAGGGCGGCGGTGGCGGGGGAGAGCCGGCCGGTGGTCGCGGCCTCGGTGTAGGCCGCGCAGACCTCGGGGACGAAGCGCCCGCAGGTCAGGTCCCCGGCCGGTGGCGCGCCCGCCCGGCCCGGCGCCGCGGGACCGGCCCCGCCCGCGCCGGCCGCGAAGAAGACGCCGGCCCAGCCGCTCTTGAAGACCCCGTCGGTGGCGAAGGCGCCGCGGGCGGGGGTATCGACGGGCAGCCGATCCGCGCTCGCGGCGTTGGGGAACAGGGCCTGGGCGAGGTCGTTCCAGGTGATCACCGGGGCGAGCGCGTCCACCCGGTCGTCGTACCCGGCCAGCAGCAGCGCGAGCGCGCCGCCGTACGAGCCGCCGGTGACCCCGACCCGCGGGTCGCCCGGCGCGTCCTGCACGACGTCGGGCCGCCGCGCGAGCAGGTCCACCAGCGCCCGCGCGTCGGCCACCTCCGCGTCGGGGGCGTTGAGCGCGATCCGGCCGGTGCTGGCGCCGAACCCGCGGGCCGACCACGCCAGCGCGACGAACCCCCGCTCGGCCAGCGCCCGGGCGTCGGCGTCCACGGACTGCTTGCTCCCGCCGAAACCGTGCGCGACGAGCACCGCCGGCGCGGGCAGCGTCGCCGGCAGGTACAGGGTGGTGTCCAGCTCCGTCCCGCCGGCGCCGGGCACCCGCGCCTCGGCGATCCGCACGCCCTCGGGCGGGAGAGCCGGTGCGGCGCCGGTGAGCAGCAGCGAGCCCGTGAGCGCGAGGACCGTCACGACCGCGAGGGCAGGGGAGGGCACCCGGAGCCGGGCGGAGTGGAGCACCCCACGACGCTAGGCGACCGGCGGGTCGGGAGGCGCCGCGGTCCTCAGGGCCTTCTCAGCGCACGGTCCGGTCAGCCGAGGTCGTGGAAGTGCTCGACGCGCGGCAGGCCGTCGAAGTACGGCCCGATGAGCTCACGCCACCGCGTGAACGCGGCCGACTCCCGGAAGCCGACGGTGTGCGCCTCCACCGTGTCCCACTCCACCAGCAGGACGAAGCGGGTGGGGGTCTCGATCCCCCGCGTCATCCGGGCGCCACGGAAACCCGGCGTGGCGGACAGCAGGGCGACGGCCTCCCGGTAGGCGGCGACGAACTCGTCCTCACGGCCGGGGAGCACGGCGAAGTCGGCGATCTCGAGCACCATGGGCCGATCATCCCACCCGGTAGACGGC
>DATLGI010000213.1:0-13265 GCA_035540535.1 Pseudonocardia sp. | reverse complement strand
GGACAGGGCGGTGCGGAACAGCACCTCGTCCATCTCGTAGCGGGCGTTGCGCAGCCCGTTCTCGATGAGGTCGAGGGTGACCGGGTCGAGCGTGCCTGTCGCGGGCTTCTCGACCGGTCCCGTGGCGGTCTCGACGATGCGGGCCATCACGCCTCCATCGGGTTGATGAGCAGGCTGCCGGAACGGTGCACGGTGGCCGCGTGCCCGGGCAGCACGAGGGTCGTGGAGTCCATCTCGGTGACGATCGCCGGGCCGGGTACCACGTCGCCCGCACGCAGCTTCGCCCGGTCGTAGACGCGGGCGTCGACCGCGCCGCCGGAGACGTGGATCGGGTGGGTGTCGACGAGCGCGCCGGCCGGGTCGCCGTCGCCGTCGGGCAGGGTGAGGGCGGCGACCTCGGGGCGCGGCCCGGTGACGGTCGCGCGGGCGTTGACCAGCTCGTGGTCGACCGCCAGCAGGAACGAGAACAGCCGCTCGTGCTCCGCGTCGAACGCACCGGCCAGCCGGTCCAACGCGCCGTCGCCGAGCCAGGCCGGATCGACGGCGACCGGGATCTCGAAGCCCTGCCCGTGGTAGCGGACGTCGACGCGGTAGCCGACGTCCTGGTCGTCCGGTGCCAGGCCCTGGTCGGCGAGGCGGGCGCCGGCCTCGTCGGCGAGCTCCCGGAGGATCTGCGCCAGCTCGGTTCCGGTCAGGTCGGCGAACCTGCGCAGGACGGTGCGGGCGGACTCGTCACGCAGGCTCGTCGTCGCGTCGCCGAGCGCGGAGAGCACGCCGGGCGACGGCGGGACGATCACCGGCCAGGACCCGGTGAGCCGCGCGAGCGCGTTCGCGTGCAACGGGCCGGCACCCCCGAACGCGACGAGTGCGAAGTCGCGCGGGTCGAAGCCCTGCTGGACCGACACGAGCCGCAGGCCGCCGAGCATGTTCTCGTTGACGATGTCGACGATGCCGGCGGCGGCCGTCTCGACCGAGTCCAGGCCCATCGCCTCGGCGACCGTCGCGACCGCGCGGCGCGCGGCGTCGACGTCGAGGGTGATCTCGCCGCCGGCCAGCGTGGGCGGCAGGTAGCCCAGCACGACGTCGGCGTCGGTGACGGTCGGCTCGGCGCCGCCCCGGCCGTATGCGGCCGGGCCCGGGTCGGCGCCCGCCGACTGCGGGCCGACCCGCAGGGCGCGGGTCAGCTCGGGGACGTGGGCGATCGAGCCGCCGCCCGCGCCGACCGTGCGCACGTCGACGCTGGAGGCGCGGACGGTGAGGTCGCCGACCCTGGTCTCGCGCCCGATGCGCGGGGTGAGGTCCTGGACGAGCGCGACGTCGGTGGAGGTACCCCCCATGTCGAAGGTGATCAGGTCGGAGTAGCCGCACTGCCCGGCCACCCAGACGGCACCGGTGACCCCGCCCGCCGGACCGGACAGCAACATCGTCACCGGCGCGTCCACCGCGGCCCGGGCGGTGGACAGACCCCCGTCGCTGCGGAGCACGGCGAGCTCGCCGGCCACCCCCGCCTCCCGCAGCTGCGCGGACAGGTTCCCCACGTAGCGCTTGACCTGCGGCTGCACGTAGCCGTTCGCGACGGTGGTCAGGGTGCGCTCGTACTCGCGCAGCTCGGGCAGCACGTCCGAGGACAGCGAGACCGGCACGCCGGGCAGCTCCTCGGCGGCGATCTCACGGACGCGCCGTTCGTGCGTCGGGTCCGCGAAGGAGTTGATGAGCGAGACCGCGAGGGCCTGGATGCCCCGCCCGGCCAGCTTCTTCAGCTGGGTGCGCACGTCGTCCTCGTCGAGCGGGCGCACGACCGCGCCGTCGCTGGCGATCCGCCCCTCGACCTCGACGGTGTTCTC
The DNA here is from genome assembly GCA_035540535.1 of Pseudonocardia sp. Classification (GTDB taxonomy): domain Bacteria; phylum Actinomycetota; class Actinomycetes; order Mycobacteriales; family Pseudonocardiaceae; genus Pseudonocardia. The sequence goes on along the minus strand of DATLGI010000213.1, from coordinate 11,421 downwards.
CAGCGCGGCCAGCGGCTCGGGCTTGGGCCAGATGATCCAGCCGGCGAGCCCGCCGGGCACGTAGGAGCGGGCGATCTGCAGGACCTGGCGGAAGCCCCTGGTGGTGACCAGCCCCACGGTCGCGCCCTTGCCCTCGAGGATCGCGTTGGTCGCGACCGTGGTGCCGTGCAGCACCTGGGCCAGCTCGTTCATCGCGATCCCCGCCTGCGCGCAGACCTTCGCGATCCCGTTCAGCACCCCGACGGCCTGGTCGGACGGCGTCGACGCCGTCTTCGCCCGCCAGGTGGCGCCGCTGGCCTCCTCGACCAGCAGCACGTCGGTGAACGTGCCGCCGACGTCGACCCCGAGCCGGTGAGTCATCGGAGGTCCTCCGCTCCTCGGGCGGCCCGCACCATCACGGCGCGGGCGTTGTGGATGTGGGCGGTCATGACGGCGCGCGCCCAGACCGGGTCGCCCGCCCGCACCGCGGCGACGATCTCGCGGTGGTGGGCGAGGCTGCGGCCGAGCGAGGCGTCGTCGTAGGCGTGGAAGTTGCGCAGCACGATCGGGGCGTGGATCGCCCCGGCCAGCGCCGTCGCGAGGGCCGGGTGGTCGGCGAGGGCCACGAGCCTGCCGTGGAACTCCCGGTTCAGCGGCACGATCGCGTCGAGGTCCTGCGCCGGGCCCGGCGCGCCGACGCGCTGCATCTCGCGGGCGAGCCCGTCCAGGGTGGCGACGTCGTCGGCGCCGGCGCGGGGCACGGCCAGCGCGGTGAGCCGGGGCTCGATCGCCGACCGCAGGTCGAACACGCCCTCCAGCTCCGCGACCGACCAGCTCGCCACGCGGGCACCGCGGTTGGGGCTGATCTCGACGAGTCCCTCGGCGGCGAGCCGGGTGAGCGCCTCCCGGACGGGTGTGCGGCTGACCCCGAGGCGGGCCGCGACCTCGACCTCGCCCAGGCGCAGCCCCGGCGCGAGCTCCCCGTGCAGGATCATCTCGCGCAGGGCGGCGACGGCGCGTTCCGAGGAGGTCAGGGTTCGCGTCACGTCTCACCTCGCCCGGAAGATTGTGTGCAAAGTACGGCGAAGTGGTACCGGTGTCCACCGTCCCGCAGGTACTTTCTCCTTGTCTGCATGCAATCGGTGAGACAGGAGAGCTCGTGGCCGGTCTGCTGAGCACCCCGCCGGCACGCCCCGCCCGACTGCGCGAGCTGCTCGCCGCGGCCCCGGGCGGCACGCCGCTGATCGCGCCGGGCGCCTACGATGCGCTGTCCGCGCGCCTGGTGGAGCAGGCCGGGTTCGGTGCGGTCTACATGACCGGCTTCGGCACCACGGCCTCGCTGATCGGGCGCCCCGACGTCGGGCTGCTCACCGGGACGGAGATGGTGGACAACGCCCGGCGGATCGCGTCCGCGGTCGACGTCCCCGTGATCGCCGACGCCGACACCGGCTACGGCAACGCGATCAACGTCGTGCGCACCGTGCAGGCCTACGAGCAGGCCGGTGTCGCCGGCATCCACCTGGAGGACCAGGTGATGCCCAAGAAGTGCGGGCACATGAGCGGCAAGACCGTGATCGCCGCGGACGAGATGGTCGGCAAGATCCGCGCCGCCGCCGCCGCCCGCCGCGACCCGGACTTCGTGCTCATCGCGCGGACCGACGCCGCGGCCGTGCACGGGCTCGACGACGCGATCGCCCGGGCCCGCGCGTACGCCGCCGCGGGCGCCGACGTCCTGTTCGTCGAGGCTCCCACCAGCGAGGACGACGTCGCGACCGTGGCTCGGGAGCTGCACGGGGTCGCGCCGCTGGTGTTCAACTGGGCGGAGGGCGGGCGCACCCCGCCAGTCCCGCTGCCGCGGATCACCGAGCTGGGATTCGCGCTGGTGCTCTTCCCGATCGGGACGCTGCTCGCGGCCACGGCGGGCATCCGGTCGCTGCTGGAGACCCTGCGGGCCGACGGCACCCCAGCCCGCGCGAGGCTACCCGGCTTCGACGAGTTCACCGACCTCATCGGCCTGCCCGAGGTGCAGGAGCTGGAGCGGCGGTTCTCCTAGCAACCGAGGATCACGGGGCAACCGAGGATCACGAGCGGCGCAGCACGATGCCGCGCACGAACGCGGCCTGCCCGGCGTGCTGCGCGGCGTCGTCGACGACGCTGACCAGGCGGACCGCCAGCGTCACCGGCGGGTCCCAGGCCTCGTCGACGACCCGACGGAGGTCGTCGTCGGCCAGCCCCAGGACGTAGCCGCGGACCCGCTCGTGCACGGCGTCCTGGTAGCCGAGCAGGTCCTCGGCGCCGGCCCGCACCGCGGCGACGTCGTCGCTGCCGTGCCCGTAGCCGATCGCCTCCTGCGGGAACGGCAGGCCGAACCGCTCCGCCCAGCCGTCCGGGTACACCTGCGGGGTGCCGGCCACGCCCGCGATGTGGTCGTCCTGCACGCGGGTCAGGTGCCAGACCAGCCAGGCGATCGGGTTCGCCTCGGCGTCGACGCGGTACGCGAGCTGGTCGCCGTCGAGACCGTCGACGGCACCGTGCACCGCCTCGCGTATCCGGTCGAACGCGTCGGCCAGCAGGTCGTTCGTGGTGGTGCTCATCCCCCGCAATGTAGCCTCGTCGGCGCCTCGCGCGCCCCGACCTCCCGCATCGGACCGATCCGGTCGCACCAGCCGGCCGAGTCGGGTGCGGCTCGGCCCGGTGCGCCCGCCCCCGCCTACCCTCGGCTCCCATGACGGAACGGATCCGGGTAGCCGTGGTGTTCGGCGGGCGCAGCAGCGAGCACGCGATCTCGTGCGTATCGGCGGGCAGCGTGCTGCGCCACCTGGACCGCGAGCGGTTCGAGGTCGTCCCGGTCGGCATCACCCCGGACGGCGGCTGGGTCCTCGGCACCGACGACCCGCGCCGGCTGGAGATCCGGGACCGGGTCCTGCCCTCGGTCGACGCGGCGGGCGCAGCGCTCGCCCTGCCCGGCGACCCCACCCGCGGGGGGCTGGTGCACCTCGACCCGAAGCGCGCAGGCGAGGTGTTCGCGCGCGTCGACGTCGTGTTCCCGGTGCTGCACGGCCCCTACGGCGAGGACGGGACGATCCAGGGCCTGCTGGAGCTGGCCGGGGTCCCCTACGTCGGCGCGGGCGTGCTGGCCAGCGCCGCCGGGATGGACAAGGAGTTCACGAAGAAGCTGCTGGCCGCCGAGGGCCTGCCGGTGGGCGAGGTGGTGGTGCTGCGCCCGGGCACCGCCACCCTCACCGACGACGAGCGGGCCCGCCTCGGGCTACCCGTGTTCGTCAAGCCCGCGCGGGCCGGGTCCTCGGTGGGGATCACGAAGGTCGGCGGCTGGGACGCGCTCGACGCGGCGATCGCGACCGCCCGCGCGCACGACCCGAAGGTGCTGGTGGAGGCCGCGGTCGTCGGACGCGAGGTGGAGTGCGGGGTGCTGGAGTTCCCGGACGGCTCGGTGCGCGCCAGCGTCCCCGCGGAGATCCGGATCACCGGGGGCGCGCAGTTCTACGACTTCGACGCCAAGTACCTCGACGACGTGTGCGAGTTCGACATCCCCGCCAAGCTCGACGACGCGGTCGGCGAGCGGCTGCGCGAGATGGCGGTCGCCGCCTTCCGGGCGCTCGACGGCCAGGGCCTGGCGCGGGTGGACTTCTTCGTCGGCGCGGCCGGCGAGCTGACGGTCAACGAGGTGAACACGATGCCGGGGTTCACCCCGATCTCGATGTACCCGCGGATGTGGGCGGTGACGGGCGTCGACTACCCGACCCTGCTCACCACGCTGGTCGAGACGGCGCTGGCGCGCGGCACCGGGCTGCGGTGAGGCACCATCGGGGGAGCACACCGTCGAGGGAGGCGCCCGATGCCCGAGCAGCCCTACCAGGGCGGGTTCGGCCCGCTCGACGACCTCGTCGGAAAGCTGTTCGCCGGCCTGGAGCAGGCGTTCGTCGACCAGGAGCCCGACCGGCGCGACGAGCCGGACGCGCCCCCCCGGCGCCGCACGAGCACCCGCCAGCTCGACCGCCACGGCCGTGACCTCACCGCCGCCGCCCGCGGCGGCCGCCTCGACCCCGTGATCGGGCGCGACGACGAGATCGACCAGGTGCTCGAGATCCTCGCCCGGCGGACGAAGAACAACCCGGTGCTGGTCGGCGACCCGGGCGTCGGCAAGACGGCGATCGTGGAGGGCATCGCCCAGCGGGTCGTCGACGGGACCGTGCCCGCAGCGCTGCGCGAGGTCCGGGTCGTGTCGCTGGACCTGGCCGGCATGGTGGCGGGCACCCGCTACCGCGGCGACTTCGAGCAGCGGCTCACCGCGGTGATCGACGAGGTGGTCGCGGCGGAGCGGTCGGTCGTCCTGTTCGTCGACGAGCTGCACGCCGTGGTCGGCGCCGGCGCCGCCGAGGGCGGCGCGATGGACGCGGGCACGATCCTCAAACCCGCGCTGGCCCGGGGCGAGCTGCAGCTGATCGGGGCGACGACGACCGCGGAGTACCGACGGCACATCGAGCGCGATGCCGCGCTGGAGCGGCGGTTCGAGCCCGTGCGGGTCGCGGAGCCGTCGGTCGAGCAGACCGTCGCCGTCCTGCGCGGGCTGCGCGACCGGTACCAGGCGCATCACGGCGTGACGATCGCCGACGCCGCCCTCGAGGCAGCGGCGGTGCTCTCGCACCGGTACGTGCGCGACCGGTTCCTGCCGGACAAGGCGATCGACCTGGTCGACCGGGCGAGCGCCCGGGCCCGGCTGCGCGCGGTCTCCGCCGTCTCCGGCACCGACGAGCGGATCACCCAGCTCACCCGGGCCCGCGACGTCGCCGTCGACGCCGAGGACTACGAGCGGGCACAGGTGCTGACCCGCGAGCTGGACCGGGTGGTCGCGGAGCGGGCACCGGCCGGCGGCGCGACTCCCGAGGTCACCGCGGATGACATCGCCGAGGCGGTCTCGCGCAGCACCGGGATCCCGACCGCCCGGCTGACGGCCGCCGACCGCGACCGGCTGCTGCACCTGGAGGACCACCTGCGCGCGCGGGTCGTCGGCCAGGACGAGGCCGTGGAGGCGGTCGCCGACGCCGTCCGGCAGGGCCGTACCGGGCTGGCGCACCCGGACCGTCCGGTCGGGTCCTTCCTGTTCCTCGGCCCGACCGGCGTCGGCAAGACCGAGCTGGCCCGGGCGCTGTCCGACGCCCTGTCCGGCGGCGAGCCCGTCCGGTTCGACATGGGCGAGTTCACCGACGCGAGCAGCCTCACCCGCCTCGTCGGCGCGCCACCCGGGTACGTCGGCCACGGGGAGCCCGGGCAGCTGACCGAGGCGGTGCGGCGCAACCCGTACGGCGTCCTGCTCTTCGACGAGATCGAGAAGGCGCACCGGGACGTGACGGGCACGCTGCTGCAGGTGCTCGACGCGGGCAGGCTCACCGACGCCCACGGGCGGACCGCCGACTTCACGCACACCGTGATCGTGCTGACCGGCAACCTCGGCGCCGACCAGCTCCTCGCCGCCGCGGCCGCAGGTCGCCCGCCCGAGGACGTGCGCGAGCCGCTGCTCGCGCTCGCCCGCGCGCGCCTGCGCCCGGAGTTCGTCAACCGGCTCGACGAGGTCGTGCTCTTCCGCGCCCTCGGGGCCGGCGAGCTGCGGCGGATCACCGCCCTGCTGCTCGAGCAGACCCGTGACCGGCTGCGCGCGCAGGACGTGGAGCTGGTCGTCTCCGACGCGGCCGTGGGCTGGCTCGCCGAGCGGGACGCCCGGCCGGAGCACGGCGCCCGCCCGCTGCGCCGGACGATCGCGCGGGAGCTGGACCGGCGGCTGTCCCGCCTGCTGCTGGCCGGCGGGCTGCGGGCCGGGCAGCGGGTCACGGTCGACGTCGCAGCCGGCGGCGACGCGCTGGAGCTGGTGGCGCGCTGACGGGTCACGGACCGGTGCCGAGACCGCTCTCCCTGGCCAGCACGATCGCCCGGGCGCGGTCGGGGACGTCGAGCTTGGTGAACAGCGCCGAGACGTAGTTGCGCACGGTCTTCGGCGACAGGTGCAGGCGCGCGGCGATGGCGGTGTTCGTGAGACCGCGCGCCACGAGGTCGAGGACCTCGCGGTCGCGCTCGGTGAGCCCGGCCAGCGCGCCGGCCGACGCGGGGCGCCCGGCGAGCACGCGTTGGAGCCGGGCGGCCACGCCCGCACCGAAGATCGCCTCGCCGCTCGCCACCGCGCGCACCGCCCGCAGGGTCTCGTCGCCGTCGGCGCCCTTGAGCAGGTAGCCGCGGGCGCCCGCGCGCACGGCGGCGGACACGGTCTCGTCGTCCTCCACCATGGTCAGGACGAGAACGGCGACCGCCGGGGACGCGACGGCGATCCGCCGGGTCGCCTCGATCCCGCCCGTGCCGGGCATGTTGAGGTCCATCAGCACGACGTCGGGGAGCGCGGCGAGCGCCTGCTCCACGGCCTCGTCGCCGGTGGTGGCCGCCGACCAGCTCGACGTCGGGTTCGACGGTGAGCAGCGCGCGCATCCCGAACCGGAAACCCCAGTGGTCGTCGGCGACGAGGACCCGGATCATGTCGCACCCAGCGGCAGGGCCGCCCTGACGACGGTGCCGCCGCCGGGTGCGGCGGTCACGGACAGGGTGCCGCCCAGCTCGCCGGCGCGCTCCCGCATCGACGACAGGCCGACCCCCCGCGCGGGCGCGGCGGGCAGCCCGGCGCCGTCGTCGCGGACCTCCAGCTCCAGCCGGCGCGCGTCCGCCGCGACCCGCACCGTCGCCGTGCGCGCGCCCGCGTGCCGGACGACGTTGGTCAGCGCCTCCTGGGCGATGCGCAGCGCGGCCACCTCCACCGCGGCGGGCAGCGGCGGCAGCTCCGGCGGTGCGTCGAGGGTGATCCGCAGGCCGTCGACCGACTGCCGCGCGGCGCCCTCGCGCAGGGCGCCGAGCAGGCCGAGGTCGTCGAGCGCGGGCGGGCGCAGGCCGTGCACGAGCCGGCGGACCTCGTCCACGCCGCCGCGCACCTGCGCCTTGATGTCGACCAGCAGGCTCTCCGCCCGCTCCGGGTCGGTGCGCAGCAGGGCGCGGACGGCGTCGATCGTCAGCGCCTGGCCGGACAGCTCCGGACCGAGGCCGTCGTGCAGGTCGCGGCGCAGCCGGCGGCGCTCCTCCTCGCGGGCGGTGACGAGCTCCTGGCGGGCGCTCCGCAGCTGCGCGTCGAGGACCGCGGCGTGCGCGGCGGCACCGGCGCGCAGGGCGAGGTCGTCGAGGAGCCGCCGGTCGGCGGCCGACAGGGTTCGCTCGCCCGCACGCAGGGACAGCCGCAGCTCGCCGACCTGCTCGTGCTGGTGCAGCAGCGGCAGGACCACCGGCTCGCCGCGGGGCGTCCCCCAGCTCGCGACGACGTCGGGTCCGAGGCTGATCGCGGCCGACGGCAGCCGCAGGGTCTGGGCGACGGTCTCGGCGACGGCCGGGAGCGCCGAGGCGGGGTCCCCGGTGGCCTCGAGCCGGGCGCCGAGGCGGGCGAGCGCGGCGTACGGGTCGTCGCGGTCGCCGTACAGGAGCCGGTTCGCCAGCCGCTGCAGCCGGGCGCGCAGTGGCGCGAACAGGACCGCGACCAGCGCCGCGGCGAGCAGGTCCGCCGCGGTGCCCGCCGTGGGCAGCACGGCGCGGGCCGCCGCGACGACGCCCAGGTAGAGACCGAGCAGGATCGCGGTGAGCACGACGTAGACGAGCGCCCGGCCGAGCAGGACGTCGATCTCGTAGAGGCGGTGGCGCAGCACCGCGACGGCGATGGTCGCCGGCACCGCGAGCAGCGCCAGGACCAGCACCGGGATCGCGATCAGCTCGTAGGCCACGGCGGCCGGGCCGGGTGTCGCGAACGCGGGCACGAGCGCGGCGACCTGGGCCAGCCCGAGGAACGTCGCGATCGCCGCGACCAGCCCGAGCGCCACCCACTTGGTCTGCTGGCGCTCGACCGGCCCGGACACCCGCCGGTAGCGGTACGCCGGCGCGTACAGCAGGCAGCCCGCCCCCGCGGCGAACATGGCGGCGCCGAGCCACCCGGGCCGCTGCGCCCACCACGTCGAGCCCGTCTCGGCGAGCACCAGCTCCGTGCCGGCGACGACGGCCACCCACCGGGTCCAGCGGGGCACGAACCGCCCGTCCGGGAACACCAGCAGCAGCAGGGGCAGCCCGGCGAACCCGGCCGCGCCGAGCACCTGACCGGCCACCGCGAGCGCCGGGTGCACCGCGTCGAGGGCGTCGAGGGTGTTGGGGAACGTCGAGCCGAACATGACCAGCACCAGCGAGACGATCACGGCGCCGCGGTCGTCCGGACGTCGCCACCACAGCAGCCCGCCGACGGCCCAGAAGCCGAGCGCGAGGGCCAGCAGGATCGCCAGGCGCATCGCCGCGTAGCCGGCCGGGGTGATCCCGAGCGCGGCGAGGGCATCGCGCCAGGCCTCGGCGGACATCTCCGGGGCGAAGCCGCCGGGGGGCTGCACCGCGGCCAGGGTCCGGGTGAGCTCGGGCGGGAGGCTGGCGAGGAACAGGACCGCGCTCGGCACCGCCACCAGGAGCCACCCGATGCGGGCGGCCGCGGCGGCCCCGGCGCGGGAACCGGCCGGAGCCAGCCCCGCGAGAGCCTGCTGAGCGTGCACCGGGGCTCCTTCGGCCGTCTCGGTCAGGTGAGGATAGGAGCGGCGGGCCGGGCCACACCAGGGCCCGGACCGCGGCGACTCAGGCTCCGACCGGGACGCGGTCGCCCGTGCGGCGCAGTGCGGCGGCGCCGAGCAGGATCCACGCCGCGCCGGTGGGCGCGGTCAGGCCCAGCCAGAACCCGAAGTCGGAGTCCGGCCCGGCCAGCGCGCCGACGACCGTGGCCACCCCGATCCCGACCGGCACGGTCAGCGCCAGCGTGGTGCCGAGCGCGCGGGCCGAGGCCAGTACGCCGGCCTTCGCGACGGCGACGCCGAGCAGGATCGAGCCGGGCAGCAGGAGCAGGAACCCGATCAGCGTGGCCACGTGCCCGACCGCGTTCAGCTCGCCGCTCGTGGCCAGCGTCACGACCTCGACGCCGACACCTCCGCCCATGAGGGCGACCGCGAGCGCGGTTAGCACGGTGCCGGCGACACCGAGGCGACCGAACGTGTGGTTGTGCCGCGCTCGCAGGCCCACGATCCCGGCGACGAGCAGGGCCGCCCCTGCGGTCATGGTCAGGGCGAACCAGGCGAGGCCGCCCGGGCCGGGGACGTGCGTGTCGGCGATGGCCAGCGTCCCGAACGGGAACGCGAACCAGCCGAGGCCGCCGGCGATCGCGGCGGGGGCGGTGCGCGATGCGGTGGTGTCCATGGTTTCCTCCGTCACTCGATGGTGCAGCGACGGTAGGAAGCCCGGCGTCCCCCGGTCAGGATGCCGGTGTCCTCGGTCCGCCGGGACATCGCGTCCTGCGGGCCGCCCGCCCGAGCGCTGCGCTCGCCGATTCGCGTCCTCGCAGCGCCCCGACGGGCTGCGAGGATGACGATCCGCGCGCTCAGCGCGGGTCAGCGGGCGGCGATCTCGGTGGCCGGCAGCGTGGCCCGCACGGCGTCGCTGACGGCCTGCAGCGGCCCGCTGCCGGACCCGACCGGCGCGGTGAGCGCCACGTACACCGGGCGGTCGACGGCGACGTAGCTCGTCACCGCCGGATCGGGCACGCCGTCGTCGAGCTCCAGCCACTGCACGCCGTTCACCTGCAGCAGCGCCGAGGCCGGTTCCAGCTCCGGCGGGCGGGACAGGCCGCAGCGCAGCACCACGGGCCCGGGGACGGCGGCCCAGGCGCGCACCCCGGCCGGGGCGGGCTCGGCGAGCGGCCGCGACGCGAGCGGGCCGTCGGCGGCAGGCAGCTGCGCGGGCAGCGCGGCGAGCAGCGCCGCGCACCGCGCGCTGCCGGCCTCGGGTGCCTCGACGGGCACCACCGCGAGCGGTCCGGTGTCGGGCACCGGGTCGGTGGCGCCCCGGGTAACGATCCCGGCGACGGCGACCGCGACGGCGAGCAGCAGCGGGAGCGCGAGCGCGAGCACCAGGGGCGGCGACGGGCGGCGGTCGGGCACGCTCAGGTGATGTGCACCACCGGACAGGTGACCGTGCGGGCGATGCCCTTGATGGCCCGGAACTGCGGCCCGCCGACGATCTGCGCGATGGTGTCGAGGGCGTCCGCCTCCACCCGGGCGATCACGTCGTAGGGGCCCGTGATGTCCTCGGCCTCGGTGACCCCCGGGATCCCGGCGATCTCCGCGGCGACGGCGCCCGCCATGCCGATCTCGGTCTGCACCAGCACGTATGCCCTGACCACGGCGTGCCCCTTCCCCATTCGACGTGACCCACCGGTAGGAACGTCCCTGGAACCTACCGGAGGGGGCCGTGTTGCCCACATCGTCACCGTCGCCAGGGTCGTCGCGCCACCCGTCCGGGGACGAGTCGGGGTCCCTGGCCGAGCTGGGGGAGTTCGGGCTCATCGCCCGGGTGACCGCCGGCCGGAGCCAGCCCGCCGGCACACTGCTCGGCCCGGGCGACGACGCCGCGGTCGTCGCGGCGCCGGACGGGCGGGTCGTGGCGTGCACCGACGTGCTGGTCGACCGCGTGCACTTCCGCCTCGACTGGTCGGCACCCGAGCAGGTGGGCCGCAAGGCTGCGGCAGCGAACCTCGCCGACGTCGCGGCGATGGGCGCCGTGCCGACCGCGCTGCTGGTCGGCCTGGCCTGCCCGCCGGACACGCCGGTCACGACGCTGACCGGCCTCGCGGACGGGCTGTGGGCCGAGGCCGCCGCAGTCGGCGCCGGGCTGGTCGGCGGCGACGTCGCGGCCTCGGCGACGTTGACGATCGCCGTGACCGCCCTCGGGTCGCTCGCGGGCCGCGCGCCCGTCACGCGCGGGGGTGCGCGCCCGGGCGACGTGCTCGGGCTGGCCGGGCGGGTCGGCTGGGCCGCCGCCGGGCTCGCGGTGCTGGGACGCGGGTTCCGCTCGCCGGTCGCGGTGGTGGGAGCGCACCGGGTGCCCGAACCGCCCTACGCGGCCGGCCCGGCCGCGGCGGTGGCCGGCGCCACCGCGATGATCGACGTCTCGGACGGGCTGCTCGCGGACCTCGGCCACGTCGCGCGGGCGTCCGGGGTGGTGCTCGACGTGCGCACCGACGCCCTGGCGGTGCCGCAGCGGCTGGTGGAGGTCGGGGCGGCGCTCGGGGTGGACCCGATGCGCTGGCTGCTCACCGGCGGTGAGGACCACGCGTTGGCCGCGACCTTCCCGCCGGATGCCGCGTTGCCGCCGGGATGGACCGTGGTCGGCTCGGTGCGGGCGGGGGAGCCCGCCGTGCTGGTGGACGGGCGGCCGGACGAGGGCGGCCCGGGCGGCTGGGCCCACTTCTGACCCCGTCATGGAGACCTGTCGGGGTCCGCGCCGGCCGCGGAACCCCGGCATGTCTCCATGACGGGAAAGGGGGGT
>DATLGI010000212.1:0-8595 GCA_035540535.1 Pseudonocardia sp. | reverse complement strand
GCGCCTGCCAGCCCGGCGGCAACGGTGCCTGACCGGATCACCGTCACCGTCACCGACGACCACCTCGACGGCATCGAGGCGCTCGCCGAGCGGCTGCGCGCGGCGGGGGTGCGGGTGGAGCAGGTGCTCGGCCCGATCGGGGTGATCACCGGCGAGGCGCCGCCGGGCTGGCAGGCGCTCGCCGACCTCGACGGCGTGGCCGGCGTGGAGGCCCAGCGCACCGTGCGCCTCCCCCCGCCGGGCTCGCCGCAGTAGCGCGCCCGGGCGTGGCCGGCTACTCGGGCACGGCGGCGTGCAGGCCGAGGACCGCGCCGAACGGGTCGGCGACCATCCCGATCCGGCCGAACGGCGTGTCCTCCGGCGCCATCAGCACCGTGCCACCCCCGGCCTGCACCGCGGCCGCCGCCACGTCGACGTCGGCCACCGAGAAGTAGGGCAGCCAGTGGCTCGGCGTGCCCTCGGGCGCGCCCATCATCCCGCACATACCGCCGGCCGGGCGGCCGTCGACGTCGAAGGTCGTGTAGTCCGGCGGGGCGCCCTCCACCGGGCTGTGGGTGTGGCCGAACACGGCCGTGTAGAACGCCTTCCCGGCATCCGGATCGGTGAGGCGAGCTTCCTCCCACACGACCGAGCCGGGCTCCTCGACGACCTCCATGCCGATCATGCCCGCGGCCTGCCAGGTGCCGAAGACGGCGCCGGTGGGGTCGGCCGCGATGCACATCCGGCCGTTGCCGGGGATGTCCATCGGCTCGACGAGGACCGTGCCGCCGTGCTCGCCGATCAGCTTGGCGGTGGCATCGGCGTCCTCGGCGGCGAGGTAGACCGTCCAGGACGAGGTCTGCCCCTCCTGCATCAGCGGGCCGATCGCCGCCGCGGCCCGGCCGCCGACCTGGGCGATGTGGTAGTGGCCGTACTCCTCGCCGGTGTCGACGAAGGTCCAGCCCAGCACGCCGCCGTAGAACGCGGTGGCGGCGGCCACGTCGGGTACGGACAGGTCGACCCAGCAGGGGGTGCCCTCGGGCCAGGGGGTGTCGCGGGTGGGCATCGTCGCGCCTCTCACGTCGGTGGAACGGACGGTGCCGAGCCTTGCACCACCCCCCGACGGTTTCGTGCGCCGATCGGGCGGCCCCCGCCGGGACATCGGCGGACATCGGCTCAATCCGGGACGAACTCGGCGCGCACGCCGAGCAGCCGTACCGGCCGGTCCCGGTCGAACCGGTCGAGCACCTCCAGCGCCGCGGCCTCCAGCACGGCGGGATCGGTGGTCGGTGCGGGCAGGGTCGCGCTGCGGGTGGCGGTGAAGAACGGCGCGAACCGCACCTTCACCGCGACCCGCGCGACGGCGCGGCCCTCGGCGTCGACGTCCGCGGCGACGCGCCGCGCCAGCACGGCCACGGCGGCGCGCAGCTCGTCCCGGCTCGTCAGGTTCTCGGGGTAGGTGGTCTCCCGGCTGCGCGACCTCGCAACCCACGGCGTCCCGACCACCTCCGTGCGGCCGATCCCGCGTCCCAGCGCCACGAAGTGCGGGCCCATCGCCGGGCCGAGCCGCTCGGCGAGCCACGACGGCGGGGTCTGCGCGAGCTGCGCGACGGTGGTGATCCCGAGCTCGGCCAGCTTCCGCGCCGTCCGGGACCCGACGCCCCACAGCGCGTCGGGAGGCCGGTCGCCGAACAGGGCGAACCAGTTGTACCGGGTCAGTCGGAAGATCCCGCCCGGCTTGCCGAACGGCGTGGCCATCTTCGCGCGCACCGTGTTGTCGCCGATCCCGACGGCGCAGGAGAGCCCGGTGCGCTCGCGGACGGCCCGCTGCACCGCGCCGGCGAGCGCCTCCGGGTCCTCGCCGTCGGACCCGAGGAACGCCTCGTCCCACCCCAGCACCTCGACGACGACGTCGAACTCCCGCAGCACCGCCATGACCTGCGCCGACGCCTCGCCGTAGGCGGCGTTGTCGGCCGGCAGGAACACCGCGTCCGGGCACCGGCGGGCGGCCTGGCGCAGCGGCATCCCGGACCGCACGCCGAACGCGCGCGCCTCGTAGGACGCGGTCGCGACCACGGCCCGATCGGTGACCTCGCCGCGCCCCCCGACCACGACGGGGCGCCCGGCCAGTTCCGGACGGCGCAGGATCTCGACCGCGGCCAGGAACTGGTCGAGGTCGACGTGCAGCACCCACTGTGACACTCCTGCAGTCTGCCGCCGCCCGGTGCCGGCGCGGCAGGGTCGGCGTGCGCACGCGGTGATCTGGGCGCGCGACCCGCCGGAGGCCGGTGAGCGGCCGGCGGCCGCGGAACCCGTGCTGTGGGCGCTCACCGCGGTGGGCGACCCCGCCCGTCGGGTGCGACCCGGCGAGCCGCTGCCGTCGGAGCGGACGCGGCCTCACGGGTCGCCCAGGCGGTGCCGCAGGCCGCTGGCCCGGCCGACCGGCCGCCCGACCGCGACGCGCACGGCCTCCTCGGTGCCGACGATCCGCACGTGCCGCTCGGCACGGGTGACGGCGGTGTAGAGCAGCTCGCGGGTGAGCAGCGGCGAGTCCGCGGGTGGCAGCACCACCGTGACCCGCCGGAACTGGCTGCCCTGGCCGCGGTGCACGGTCATCGCGTGCACCGTGACGACGTCCGACAGCCGCGACGGCGCCAGCGGCTCCCCACCGCGGGCGAAGGCCACCCGCGGTCCGGCCGGCGTGGCGACGACCACGCCGGTGTCGCCGTTGTACAGGCCGGTGTCGTAGTCGTTGCTGGTGACGAGCACGGGCCGGCCCGGGTACCAGGCGCCGCCATCGGCGAGCCCCGGTAGCGCCTCCGCGAGCCAGCGCTCCACCTCCGCTCCCCACCGGGAGACCCCGTAGGGACCGCGGCGGTGCCCGCACAGCACCCGGTGCTCGTCGAGGGCCGCCAGCGCCGCGGCCGGGTCCCCGGCCCGGGCGGCCGTCACGAGGGCGCGGCCGGCGGCGACGACGTCGGCGCGGACCTGGTCGGGCGCCTCGGCTGGGTGGACGAAGGACAGGTCCGGCGCCGTCGTGCGGAGCAGGGCGAGCGCGGCGTCGGCCTCCCCGTCGCGGACCGCGGCGGCGAGCGCGGCGATGGTGCGGTCGAAGCGGAAGGTGTGGTCGAGGGTCACGACGCCGTGGCGGACGGGCTCGGGCACCGCCACACCCAGGGCGGCCAGGCGCTCGTCGAGCCGGGGCTCGCTCCCGCCGTCGGCGCCGGCGAGGTCGCCGAGCACGGCGCCGGCCTCCACCGAGGCGAGCTGGTCGGGATCGCCGACCAGCACCAGCCGGGCGTCCGGGCGCACCGCCTCCAACAGCCGCGCCATCAGCGTCAGCGAGACCATGGAGGTCTCGTCCACCACGACGACGTCGAACGGCAGGTGGTGGTCGCGCCCGTGCCGGAACCGGCCGGTGCCGGGCCGCCAGCCGAGCAGCCGGTGCAGGGTGGACGCGGCGAGCGGGCCGACCCGCGCCCGGTCGGCGTCCGGCATCCCGGCCTGCACCGACTCCCGCAGCCGGGCAGCGGCCTTGCCCGTCGGCGCGGCCAGGGCGACCCGCGGCGGCGGCCCGGGCCGGTCGTGCAGCAGCGCCACGAGCCGCGCGACCGTGTGGGTCTTGCCCGTGCCCGGCCCGCCGGCGAGCACGGTGACCCGCCGCAGCGCGGCGACGGCCGCGGCGAGCCGCTGCCGGTCCGGCGAGCCGTCGAACAGGCGGGCGAGCCCGGCGCGCAGCCGCTCGAGGTCCACCGGCGGGGGCGGGGCCGCGGCCCGGGCCCGCAGCTCGGTGCGCACGAGCTCCTCCTGGCGCCAGTAGCGCTCGAGGTAGAGCAGCCCGCCGACCATGCGCAGCGGAGCGGCGGCGTCGCCCGCCTCGGCCGCGGGTTCGCCGCCGACCAACGGGCTGCGCCGGCACGCGTCGAGCCAGGCCCGGGGCTCGGGCCAGGGCAGCGCCGCGGTGTCGACCAGCTCCTCGCCCTCGCCGAGGACGGTGCCGCTCACCGCGGCGAGCTCGACGCAGACCGAACCGAGCCGGATCGCGCGAACCGCGAGCGCGGCGGCCAGCAGGACCTCCTCGGCCGTCTCCCCGGCGAGCGCCCCGAGGCGCGCCGCGACGTGGACGTCGGCCGCGGCGAGCACGCCGGCGGTGTTGAACGTGGCGAGCAGGCCGGTGGCCGAGCGGGCGAGCCGGGGGTCGCCGGGATCGGGGGCCACGGCGGGGTGCACGGGCGCGCCGGCCCCCGTGGCGCCGGCCGGCAGGGCCGTCGTGGGGGCGTCGGCGGCCGGGTGCGTCACGGGGACACCCCCGTTCCGGCGAGCAGCTCCGAGAGCTCGACGACGAGCGCCGCGGGCGGGCGCCACGCGAACACGCCGTGCGGCGCCGCTCCCGGCTCGCCGGCGACCGGCGTGCCCGGCCCGCACATGCCGCGCAGGAACAGATAGAGCACCCCGCCGAGGTGGCGCCCGGGCTCGTATCCCGGCAGCCGCCAGCGCAGGTACCGGTGCAGCGCCACGGCGTACACGAGCGCCTGCAGCGGGTAGTGCGCCGTGATCATGGCCTCCGCGAGCCGCGGCGGCGCGTAGTGCGCGGCGGTGAGCGGCACCGGCGCCGCGGGGTCGATCGGGCCGAGCCAGTTCGTCTTGTGGTCGACGACGGTGAACACCGGGCCCGGCAGCCGCAGCACGCCGTCGATGCTGCCGGTGAGATAGCCGCGCAACGGCTGGTCGGCCAGCCCGGCGAGCACGTCGGGGTACCCGGCCAGCGGATCGCCCGCGGGCAGGTGCCGGCGCAGCAGCGGCACCAGCGCGCCGAGCGTCGGGGCCGGGCCGGCGCGGGGCGTGTCGCCACCGGCGAGCGGCATCTCGAAGTCGAGCTCGGCCAGCCGGTCGCGCGGGGCGACGTCGCGCAGGCGCAAACCCCCGGCGAGCGGGCCGAGCGGGGTCTCCAGGGCGGGGACGAGCGCCCCGGCGAGCGTGGCCGCGTCCAGGCCCGCGACCGGGTGCCGGCCGAGGTGCTCGCGGGCGTGTGTCGCGAGCTCGGCGGCGAGGTCGGGCGCGGTCCAGTCGGCGGTCTCCAGCACGGCGTGCACCAGCGTGCCGAAGCCGGTGCCGACCGGCAGGGCCGCCATCGGGGACGGGAGATCGGCCCCCGGAACGTCCGGTCGGGGGCCGGCCGGATCGGGACCGGGCAGGTCGGGATCGGGCAGCGCCTCGTCGTCGACGCCCACCTGCTCGGGCTCGCTGGTGGCGCCGGCCTGGCCGTGGGTGCCGGCGGTGAGGGCGCTGTAGGAGGTGCGTCGCCAGGTCTCGTCGAGGCGACGGCCGAACACGGCGACCGCCAGCCGGCCCGGCGGTGCGGCCGTCCCCGTGAACGGCGCGGGCGCCCGCGGCGTGACGGTCTCGACGGCGACCGCGGGCACGGCCCGCAGCGCCGCGAGGGCCGCCGCGTCCGTGCCGGGCACCGGTACGGACGCCGGGACCGCCGTGCCCGGGACGGGCCGGGCGAACAGCAGCCGGTGCAGTGGCGACGTCGCCGTGGTGGTGCCCGGCGCCCACCACGTCACGACCTGGCAGCACGCGCGGGTGAGCGCGACGTAGAGCAGCCGCAGGTCCTCCCCGGCCTCCTCGACCCGGTGGCGCCCACAGTGCTCCTTCCAGTCGCCGCCGTCCGGCCCGCCGACGTCGAGCACGCGCCGCCCGGCGTCGTCGTGCAGCAGGGCGACGTCGGGGTCGCGCACGTTGCGGTCCCAGCCGAACGGCAGGTACACGACCGGGAACTCCAGGCCCTTGCTGCGGTGGATGGTGATCACCTGCACGGCGGCGACGTCGGACTCCAGGCGCCTGCTGCGCTCGACCACCGTGTCGTCGGCGGCCTCGGCGATCCGGTGGCGCAGCCAGTCCACCAGCGCCGCGGGGCCGAGGTGGCGCTCCACCGTCGCGGCGTGCAGGGCCTGCCCGACGTGCCGCAGGTCGGTGAGCAGCCGCTCGCCGTCGGTCCGGGCGAGCAGCCGCCGGGGCAGGCCGGTGCCGGTGGTGACGGCCTCCAGGAGAGCGGCGACGCCCCGCTCGTGCAGCACCGCCGCCCAGCCCCGCAGGGCCGTGGCCACCCGCTCGGCCGCGGTGTCGCCGTCCGCGCCGCAGAGCTCGTCCGCCGTGACGCCGCCGAACACGGTGAGTGCGGCCGCGCGGACCCGCGCGGCCCGCGGCTGCTCGCAGGCCTCCAGCAGCACCAGCCACTCCGCCGCGGCGGGCGTGCCGAACACGCTCGCGGTACCCGACAGCACGGCGGGCACCGCGGCCGCGGCGAGCGCGTCGCGGACCGCGCGGCCCTGGTCGTTGGTGCGCACCAGCACCGCGACGTCGCCCGGGGCGAGCACGCGCCCGCCCCACCGGCCGTGCAGCCGCGCGCCGGCGGCGAGCAGCCCGGCGACGTCGGCCGCGAGGTCGGCGGCCACCGCGTCGCGGGCACCGGGCACCAGCAGGCGCCCGTTGCGCGCGACGGGCAGGTCGCCGCGCGGCAGCACCCGCAGCCGCAGCGGCGGGCCGGCGCCGGCCAGCCGCGTCCCGGGATGGGCCGCGGTGACCGGGTGGGCGACGATCCGCGCGTCGCCCAGCGCGGCCCCGCCGAGGACCGAGCCCAGCGCGTCGAGCAGGACGCCGTCGCTGCGGTGGTTGCGGTCGAGCGTCGCGTGGCGGCCGGCGGCCTCGGTGGCGTCGAGGTAGCTCACGATGTCGGCGCCGCGGAAGGCGTAGATCGCCTGCTTCGGGTCGCCGACGATCACCAGGTGGGTGTGCCCGTGGAACGCGTCACGCAGGATCTGCCACTGGATCGGGTCGGTGTCCTGGAACTCGTCGACCAGCACCACCGCGTACCGCTCGCGCAGCCGCTGCCGCGCCCGCCGCCCGGCGTCGCTGCCGCCGGCGCCGGCGAGCACGGCCCCCAGCCGGCTGAGCATGTCGTCGTAGGTGTAGAGCCGCCGCGCCCGCTTGCGCCGCTCGACCTCCTCCCGGACGGCCGCGGCGAAGCGGTGGCGCACGCCCGCGGTGCTCGCCGGGTCCCCGGTCGACGGCTCCAGGCGCGCCTGCGGATCGCGCACCGCCGCCCGGGCGAGCACCAGCGCCTCGTCCCGGGTGAAGGCGGGCCGCCCGGCGCCCGCGACGCCGTACTTGCGGACGTAGAAGTCGTCGACCACCTGCTCGACCAGGTCGTCGACGTGCTCGACGAACACCGCGTCCGGATCCGCGTCCCCCGCCACGCCGAGGCCGTCGAGCATCCGCTGGCAGAACTGGTGGGTGGTCGCGATGGTGGCGGCGTCGAACTGTGCCAGCGCCGCGGCCAGGCGCGCGCGCCGGGCGGCGACCTGCGCGTCGGGCACGGCGGCGAGCGCGGCCAGCACCCGGTCCGGCGATGCGCGCGCCGCGGCCGGCTCGGCCAGCCCGCGCTCGGCGCACACCAGCCGCTCGCGCACCCGCTCGCGCAGCTCCTGGGTGGCGTCGCGGCCGAAGGTGACGAGCATCAACCGCGGCAGCTCGGCGAACCCCTCGGCGACGTAGCGGGTGGCCAGCGCCGCGATCGTGAACGTCTTGCCGGTGCCGGCGCTCGCCTCGAGCACCGTGGTGCCGGTCGGCAGCGGGCCGAGCACGTCGAACGAGACCGGCCGTTGCCCGCTCATGCGACGTCCTCGCTCTCGTGCTCCAGCAACGGGCCCCAGACCCGCAGCGCGAGCGCCGCGAACTCGGGCGTACCGACGACGGAGGCGTCGGGCGGGCGGCCGAACACCCGGGCGTGGTGGTCGTCGGCGCCCTCCGCGGCGACCCCGGTGGTCCACTTCCGCGCCGCCTCCGGCAGGGCGTCGCGCTCGCCGGCACCCGCCCGCACGCGCCGCGCGAGCTCGTGCGCGGTGCCCACGCCCAGCGGCAGCGGCCGGCACATCCCCTCGCGGTGCAGCTCCACGAGGTCGGCGAGCACGGCCGCGGCCCGAGCGGGCTCGACCGGGCCCAGCGTCGAGCACACCGCGCCGCCCCGGGAGCCGCGGCCGAGGGTGCGCGCGCGCCACGGCACGTCGGGCCGGGCGGAGGTCAGCGCGAGCAGCTGCGCCCACGCGCGGACCCGGTGCTTCGGCCCGAGCCGCGAGTATTCGACGCGGACGACGGCGCGGCCGCCCGCGGCGTCGGCGTGCATCCCGCCGACTGTGCCGGTGACCCGCGTGCCGTCCGGCAGCGCGACCTCGACGTCGCATGCCGTCGGTTCCCCGGCCCGCGCCGCGGTGCCCGCGGCCACGAGCGGCTCGACGTCGGCGACCACCTCGTCCAGCAGCGCCGCGCCGAGCGGCCCCGGGGGGAGCTCGCCGCGCCGCCACTCGGCCTGCCGGCAGTGCTCCAGGGAGCGCCCGGCGAGCCGGTCGCGCAGCAGGCGGTCCCCCACGGCCCAGCGGGCCAGCGCGCCGGGCGCGATCGGCAGCGCGTCCGCCGGGTCCTCGTCGGCGCCCCACACCGGCAGCCCGGCGCGGTGGCGCAGGAACGCGCGGGTGGGGTGCTCCAGGAACGCGACGAGCTCGTCGAGACCGACGTCGGCGGCGGGCAGGCGGGGCAGCTCCCCGTGCAGGAACGCCG
>DATLGI010000211.1:0-11552 GCA_035540535.1 Pseudonocardia sp. | reverse complement strand
ATCAGCGGTCCAGCCTGCTCACGACCGGTGGGCGCACGGTCTGACCGTAGAGCTCGAAGCCCTGTCGGCAAGAGTGCTGACCCACCGGCCGCTACCAGCGCCGAGCCTGGCACAACCAGACTCAGCAGCACCCATTAGTCGGCGAGGCGTCGGCAGATGTCCTCGACGGTGGCGAGGTCGCCGGTGTCCAGCGGCGCCGCGAAGTGCCGAGCGACCCCCGCGAGATGCGTGCGCGAGGCCGTGCGCAGGCGGTCGAGGCCGGCGCCGGTGAGGGCGGCCGCGACGCCGCGGCCGTCGTCGGCGACGCGGGACCGGCAGACCAGCCCGGCCCGCTCCAGCCGGTCCACCAGCCGGGTCACCCCGGAGCGGGACAGCAGCACGGCGTCGGCGAGCTCGGTCATCCGCAGCCGCCGCTGCGGCGCCTCGGCGAGCTGCACCAGCACGTCGTAGGCCGCCAGCGACAGCCGCTGCTCGGCCACCAACTCCGTCTCCAGCCGGCGGGTCACGGTGGCGTGCGCCCGCAGGAACGCCCGCCACGCCGCCAGCTCCGCCGTGGTCGGGCGCGGCTGAGGGGCCGTCCGGCCGTCGCCGCCGGCGTCGATCGCGACCGAACCCGCGCTGTCCGTCACGCCGCAGGATGCTACGGACGGTGCCCGCCCACGGCACACGGGACGGAGCTCCGGCCCGGCGCACGTAGCATGGCTGGCATGGGCCGGTGCCCGTCGCCGGCAGCCGTCGCCCACCCGTCGTCACCCAGGAAGGTCCAGCGGAGCACCAGATGTCGACCCTCGGGAACACCGCCTCCGGCACCGTCGCCGACGCCGTGCGCGCCGCGCTGGCGAAGGTCGACGACCCGGAGCTGCACCGGCCCATCACCGAGCTCGGGATGGTCAAGAGCGTGGCGGTGTCGCCGGAGGGCGTGGCGCACGTCGGCGTCTACCTCACCGTCGCGGGCTGCCCGATGAAGGCGACGATCACCGCGCGCGTCACCGAGGTCGTGTCGGCCGTCCCCGGCATCGCCGGGGTCGAGGTCGAGCTGGACGTCATGAGCGACGAGCAACGCGCGCAGGTCCGGCGCACCGTGCGCGGCGACGCCGCCGAGCCAGTGATCCCGTTCGCCCAGCCCGGCTCGCTCACCCGCGTCTACTGTGTGGCCTCCGGCAAGGGCGGGGTCGGCAAGTCCTCGGTGACGGTCAACCTCGCGTCGGCGCTGGCCGCCCGGGGCCTGTCCGTCGGGGTGGTCGACGCCGACATCTACGGCCACTCGGTGCCGCGCATGCTCGGCACCACCGCGCGGCCCACCAAGGTCGACGACATGATCATGCCGCCGCAGGCCGCGCACGGCGTCAAGGTCATCTCGATCGGGATGTTCACCGACGGCAACAGCGCCGTGGTCTGGCGGGGGCCGATGCTGCACCGGGCACTGCAGCAGTTCCTCGCCGACGTGTTCTGGGGCGACCTCGACGTCCTGCTGCTCGACCTGCCTCCCGGCACGGGCGACATCGCGATCTCCACCGCGCAGCTCGTGCCGAACGCGGAGCTGCTGATCGTCACCACCCCGCAGACCGCTGCCGCCGAGGTGGCCGAGCGGGCCGGGTCGATCGCGCTGCAGACCCACCAGCGCATCGCCGGCGTCGTCGAGAACATGTCGTGGATGGAGCTGCCCGACGGCAGCCGGATCGACGTCTTCGGGTCCGGTGGCGGGCAGACCGTGGCCGACTCGCTCTCACGCAGCCTCGGTGCCCCCGTCCCGCTGCTCGGCCAGATCCCGCTGGAGCCGCGGCTGCGGGAGTGCGGGGACGCCGGGACGCCCATCGTGCTGGCCGACCCGGAGTCCCCGTCCGCCGTCGCCCTGCGCGGGGTGGCCGACAAGCTGGCCGTACGGGCCCGGGGACTGGCGGGGATGTCGCTGAACATCTCACCCGTCCGCCGGTAGCCCGGCCGCACCTCAGGCGGGCGCCGGCACCCGCTCCTCCTCCATGTCGACGTGGCGGGTCTCCGGCAGCGCCAGCACGCACAGCACGCTGAGCAGCGCGATCGCCGACAGGTAGAAGCCGACGCCGATGCCGCCGTAGGCCAGCGCGATCGGCGGCGCGATGACCAGCGGCAGCGCGCCGCCCAGGATCCCGGCCAGGTTGTAGCCCATTCCGGCCCCGGTGTAGCGGTACCGGGTGTGGAAGATCTCGGGCAGGTAGGCGGCCGCCGGCCCGTACGGGATGCCGACCACCAGCAGCAGCAGGCTCAGCCCGATGAAGAACGACGGGGCGTCGCCCGGCTGCATGATCAGGAATGCCAGCGGCCCGGCGACGAGGGCGACCAGGTTGCCGTAGAGCACGACGTTGCGCCGGCCGATCCGGTCCGACAGCAGGGCGGAGACGATGCAGCTGCCCGCGAACACGAAGCCGCCGACGATGCCGGCGACGAGGATCGTGGGCCGGTCCAGCAGCAGCACGCCCCCGCGCTCGACGTTGCTGCCGGCGTAGCTGGTCAGGAACGTCACGCTGATGTAGAAGAAGCCGAAGAGCATGGTCAGCGTGCCGCCGGTCAGCAGGATCTCGCGCCAC
Organism: Pseudonocardia sp.; assembly: GCA_035540535.1. Classification (GTDB taxonomy): domain Bacteria; phylum Actinomycetota; class Actinomycetes; order Mycobacteriales; family Pseudonocardiaceae; genus Pseudonocardia. Next base: position 8,988 of record DATLGI010000211.1, on the reverse strand, counting down.
TGGTGCCGCACGGCGTCGGCGAACGGCAGCTTGGTCGAGACGTTGCCCGCGGCCAGCGCCCGCGCGAACACCGGCGTCTCGGTGATCTTCAGGCGGATGTAGAGGCCGATCCCGACGAGCAGGATGCTGATCAGGAACGGGATGCGCCAGCCCCACGCGACGAACGACTCGTTGGACATCGCCAGCGCCGTGACGAGGAACGTCGTGCTCGACAGCACGAACGCGATGCCGGGGCCCAGCTGGGGGAACATGCTGTAGAGGCCGCGCTTGTCCTTCGGCGCGAACTCGGCGGTCAGCAGCGCCGCCCCCGCCCACTCACCGCCGACCGCGAGACCCTGCAGCGCCCGGAGGACGACGAGGATGATCGGCGCGGCGGCGCCGATCGTCTCCGCCGTGGGCAGCAGGCCGATCGCGAAGGTCGACAGGCCCATGAGCAGCAGCGTGTAGATCAGGGTCCGCTTGCGGCCGAGCCGGTCGCCGAGGTGCCCGAACAGGATCGACCCGACCGGCCGGAAGAAGAACGCCACGCCGAACGTCGCGAACGCCGCCACGGTCGCCTGCGCCGGGCCCAACGCCGGGAAGAACACCGGTCCGAACACCAGCGCGGCGGCGGTGCCGTAGATGAAGAAGTCGTAGAACTCGATGGTGGTGCCGGCGAAGGCCGCGCCGGCGACCCGGCTCATCGGCACGGACTCGGACTGGGACGTCGCCACGGATGCCTCCACGCGCAGGTTTGCTGGCCGGAGGGTAGGAACCCGCGCCGCCCCGCAACACACCCAGATGGAGGTGCCGGGGTCGCTACCCGGCGACCGCCCGTACCGCCCCGGCCCAGAGGCTCACCCCGTCGTCGACCTGCTCGCCCGTGACGATCAGCGGTGGGATCATCCGCACCACGTTGCCGTAGGGCCCGCAGGTGAGCAGCAACAGGCCGGCGTCGGCGGCGGCCGCGTGCGCCCGGGTGGCCGTCGCGGGGTCCGGCGCGCCGTCGGGGGTGCAGAACTCGTTGCCGACCATCAGGCCGAGACCGCGCACCTCAGCGATCCCGGGGTGGTCGGCGGCGACCTTGCGCAGGCCCTCGAGCAGCCGCACGCCCTGTGTGGCGGCGTTGGCGACCAGCCCCTCCTCCTCGATCACGTCCAGGGTGGCGAGCGCGGCAGCGCAGGCCACCGCGTTCCCGCCGTAGGTGCCGCCCTGCGAGCCCGGCCAGGCCTTCGCCATCAGCTCCTCGGCCGCGGCGATGCCGGACAGGGGGAACCCCGAGGCGATCCCCTTCGCGATGACGAGGACGTCCGGGGTCACCCCGGCGTGCTCGTGCCCCCAGAACCGGCCGGTGCGCCCGAAGCCGGTCTGCACCTCGTCGGCGATCAGCAGGATGCCGTGGCGGTCCGCGCGCTCGCGCAGCCCGGCCAGGAACGCCGACGGGGTGGGCACGTACCCGCCCTCGCCGAGGACGGGCTCGATGAGGAACGCGGCCACGTCGCTCGCGGGGGCGGTGGTGACGAGCTGGCGGTCGAGCTCCGCGAGGGCGAACCGGACCGCCTCGTCCTCGCTCCAGCCGTACCGGAACGCGTACGGGAACGGCGCGAACGCGACGCCGCCCATCATCGGTCCGATCCCGGCGCGGATCTTCGCCCCGGACGTCGTCAGCGCGGCGGCGCCCATCGTGCGGCCGTGGAAGCCGCCGTCGAACGCGACGACGAGCGGGCGCCCGGTGGCCTGGCGCGCCAGCCGCACCGACGCCTCGACGGCCTCGCTGCCGGAGTTGACGAAGAACAGGCGGTCGAGCCCGGCGGGCAGGACGTCGCCGAGCCGTTCCACCAGCCGCAGCAGCGGCTGGTGCATGACGGTCGTGTACTGGCCGTGGATCAGGGTCGCGACCTGCTCCTGAGCCGCGGCGACGACCCGCGGGTGGCAGTGCCCGGTGCTGGTGACGCCGATGCCCGCGGTGAAGTCGAGGTAGCGGCGGTCCGCGGTGTCGAAGAGGTACACGCCCGCGCCGCGCGCGGCCTGCACGGGCGTGGCCTGCTTGAGGGCCGGGGACAGCTTCGCCATGGGAGCTCCGGGACTCGCGGTGGGTGAGCACAGTTGTCGACAATCCGACAATCAGTCCCGATGAGAGCACGCCCCGCCCCGGTGGTGCAAGTCAGCAGGGCGGCCGGCTCAGGCGGGGACCGCGGGGTCGGCCGGCAGGTCGGCGAGGATCCGGGCCACCGCATCGGCCATGTGCGCCTCCAGGGTGCGGACGAGCAGCGCCGCGTCCCCGTCGCGCACGGCGTCGCGCAGCGTGCGGTGCTCGGCCACCAGCTCGGCGGCCGGCGGCGCCGTGGACTGCAGGGCCGCCAGGCACATCCGGGTCTCCACCAGCAGCGCGTCGGCCATCCGGCGCAGCCGCGGGCTGCCGCTCGTCCGCACCATCTCGGCGTGGAACTCGTGGTCGGCATCGGCCAGCGCGACCGCGTCCCCCGCCGCGGCGGCGGCCTCCATCGTCGCCAGCGCGGCGGTGAGCCGGGCCGTCGCCGTCGCGCGGTCCCCCGCCAGCAGCAGCAGCGCCGCGGCCCGCTCCACGGCGGTGCGCGCGGTGTAGACGTCGCGCACGTCGTCGGCGTGCAGGTCGCGGACGAACAGCCCGCGGTGCCGCTCGCTGCGCAGCAGGCCCTCGGCGACGAGCCGCTGCATCGCCTCGCGCAGCGGCCCGCGGCTCACCCCGAGCCGGGCCGCGAGCTCGACCTCGCCGAGCTGCGCGCCCGGCGGGAAGGTGCCCCGCATGATGGCGTCGCGGATCCGGTCGGCGACGATCGCCGCGGTCGAACGACGGCTGACCGGCTCCAGATCGGACACGTCCACCCCGCCCCCCTACTCCTCGGGGCCACGGGCGAACAGGGCGCCGAGCCCGGAGCGGGACCGGTCGGCCCCGGCCAGGCGCAGGCCCTGCCACACGCTGACCTGGTTCGCCGTCAGCACCGGCTTGCCCACCCGCTTCTCCAGCGCGTCCAGCAGGCCGATCGTGTGCAGCGCCGTGTCCGGCAGCAGCACGGCCTGGGCCTGCGGGTGATCGGCGGCGGTCGCGAACTCCAGCACGGTCGCCGGCGGCAGGGTGCCCACCTCGGCCGCCGTGACGATCCCGCGGGCGGACAGCGCCAGCACCTGCACCCCGGCGCGGGCGAGGAACGCGACGAACCGCTCGGCCACGTCGTCGGGATAGGTCGCCCCGACGGCGACGCGGGTGACGCCGAGCCGGGCACACGCGTCGGCGAACGCGAACGACGTGCTCGACGCCGGCACCCCGGCCGCCGTCCGCAGGGCCTCGACCTGCGCCGCCGCGCCGTCCCAGCCGAAGACGAAGCTGCCCGACGTGCACGCCCAGACGATCGCGTCGAGCGTGCGCCCCTCCCGGCAGGCCTTCGCGCCGGCCGCTAGCACCTCGTCCCCGCCGATGTCGAGCAGCGCGTCGACCCGGTGCGCGTCCTCCCGCATCGCCGTGTGCACCAGCGGCAGGCGGGCACCGTCACCGAGCAGCGCCTCGGCGCGCGGGTAGTCGTCCTCGGCGGAGAAGCCGGGGTACAGGATGCCGACGGTCGGGCCCATGTCGTCCTTTCCTGGGGTGATCAGGCCACCTCGAGTCGCGGCCGGTCGACGTCCAGCAGCCGCCCGCCACCGACGGCGGTGCGGCCCAGCGCCTTGAGCGCGGCCCACATGGTCACCTGGTTCGCGGTGATCACCGGCTTGCCGAGCGCCTGCTCCAGCGGCTCGATCACGTCATAGGTGGGCAGGTTCGTGCAGGAGATGAACAGCGCGTCGGCCTCGGGTCGGTCCGCGGCCCTGACGATCTCGACGACCTCGGCGTAGGTGACGCGCCAGATGTGGCCGAGCAGGCCCAGACCCTCGCTCGCCACCGTCCGCACGCCGTGCTCGGCCAGGTAGCCGACCAGCTTCACGGTGACCGGCTCGATGTAGGGCGTCGCGATCGCCAGCCGGCTCACCCCGAGGGTGGCCAGCGCGTCGATCAGGGCCCCGGACGTCGTGCACGCGGTGGGCGCGCCGGCGTCGAGCATCGTGCGGCGCAGCACGTACTCCCCCGCGGTGCCGTTGACGAAGCTGCCCGACGTGCAGGCGTAGACGACCGCGCCCGGTTCGGGGGTGAGCACGTCCAGGGTGGCGCGGCGCACCGCGCGCCGCTCACCGACGGCCCGGGCCATCTCGACCGTCACCGGCGTGGTGAAGAACGGCAACCGGGTCAGGTAGAGCGAGACGTCCTCGGGGACCCAGCGCCACAGCTCGCGGTCGAGCGCGAAGTCGAAGGGGGCGACGACGCCGATCCCCGGCCGGTCGGCCGGGGCGGAGTCGACGAAACCCACCGACAGTTCGGTAGGCATGCCCGCCTACCCGGCGTCTGGGGCGGGCTCGAAGCGCTCGAACATCAGGCGCTCGCCGACGCTGCCCGAGCGCCAGACGTCGTGGCACGCCTCCGCCATGACGTCGAGGCCCTCGGTGACCGCAGCGAACACGTTCCCGGGCACCCAGCCGACGTCGCCGTTGAGCAGGAGGTTGTTGCGCCCGTAGAAGATCGCGAGGTCGATCGCGCCCTCGGCCTGGTCGATACCCTGGTCGTCCTTGAAGGCGCGGTCGAGCATGCCGCCGGCGAAGTCGAACAGCACGACGTCACCGGGGATCGGGGTGACGGTCGGGTTCTCCCGGCCGATCTCGGCGAACCTCGGCACCATCGTGTACACCTCGTTGCGCGCGTACTTCGCGTGCTGGGCGTCGCTGCCCTGGGGCAGGGCGTCCCAGACGGCGGCGCAGGTGCGCGGTGCGTCCTTCTCCAGCAGCTCGGCCACGCAGGAGACACCGCGGCGGGCGAGCGAGATGCGGATGAGCTTGGGCATGGGCAACTCCGAACTGCTGGAGGGATGTGGAGTCAACCCCGCGACCTTGCGGATTGTTGACAATCATACGAACGGTTCCTAGCGTGTCAAACTGCCCGGCCGGCCCTGAAAGGACCTCCACCTTGCACGTTCCCCCAGCTCAGGGGCCGGCACCGACGATCACGGTGCTGCACGGGGCGGACCGCCCACCCGGCCTTGCGGACAGGGTGGGCAGCGCCGAACTGCGCTTCGCGACCGACGACACGCTCGCCGACACGCTGCCGGGGGCCGACGTCCTGCTCGTGTGGGACTTCACCTCCGACGCCGTGGCCCGCGCCTGGCCCGCGGCCGACACCCTGCGCTGGGTGCACACCGCGAGCGCCGGGGTGGACCGGGTGACGTTCCCCGAACTGCTCTGCTCCGACGTCGTGCTCACCAACTCGCGGGGGATCTTCGACGCGCCCATGGCCGAGTACGTGCTCGGGCTCGTGCTGGCGTTCGCCAAGGACCTGCCGGCCACGCTGGCCGCGCAGGGCCGCCGCGAGTGGTGCCACCGCGAGACCGAGCGCGTCGCCGGGAGCTGTGCCGTGGTGGTCGGCAGCGGTCCGATCGGGCGCTCCGTCGCGCGGATGCTGGGCTGCGTCGGGATCCGGGTGGAGCTGGTCGGGCGCCGCGCGGCCGACGGCGTCCACGCCTTCGACGCGCTGACCGGCCTGCTGCCGCTCGCCGACCACCTGGTGCTCGCCGCCCCGCTCACCGACGCGACCCGCGGCCTGCTCGACGCCCGCGCCCTCGCGTCGATGAAGCCGACCGCCCGGGTGGTCAACGTCGGGCGCGGTGGCCTCGTGGTGGAGGACGACCTCGTCGACGCGCTGCGCGGGGGCCGGATCGCCGGCGCGGCGCTGGACGTCTTCGCCGTGGAGCCGCTGCCCACGGACTCCCCGCTGTGGGACCTGCCGAACGTCGTCGTCTCCCCACACATGTCCGGCGACGTCCGGGGTTGGCGCGGGGAGCTCGTCGACGCCTTCGCCGCCAACCTCGACCGCTACCGCGCCGGTGCGCCCCTGCACAACGTCGTGGACAAGCGGCTCGGATACGTGTCCGGGGGAGCCCGGTGAGCTCGACGGCCGACCTCTCGGTGCTCGACCTGCTCGCCGCCTACCGTGCCGGGGATCTCTCGCCGGTGCAGGCCACCCGCGACGCCCTGGACCGGATCGAGCGGTGCGACCCCGCCGTCAACGCCTTCTGCCTGGTCGACGCCGAGCGAGCGCTGGCGGCCGCGCGGGCGTCCGAGGAGCGCTGGCGCCGGGGCGAGCCGTGCGGGCTGGTCGACGGCGTACCGACCTCGGTCAAGGACGTGCTGCTCACCGCGGGCTGGCCGACGCGGCGCGGGTCGCCCACCATCCCCGCCGAGGGCGACTGGAACGTCGACGGCCCCGCGGTGGCCCGGGTGCGCGAGCACGGTGCGGTGCTGCTGGGCAAGACGACCACCCCCGAGCTGGCCTGGAAGGGCGTCACCGACTCGCCGCTGACCGGAGTGACCACGAACCCGTGGGACCCCGAGCGCACCGCGGGCGGCTCGTCGGGCGGCAGCGCCGCCGCCGTCGGGCTGGGCATGGGGACGTTGTCGCTCGGCACCGACGGCGGTGGCTCGGTGCGCATCCCGGCGGCGTTCACCGGGACCTCGACGATCAAGCCGACGTACGGGCGGGTGCCGCACCACCCGGCGAGCCCGTTCGGCACGCTGGCCCACGTCGGTCCGATGACCCGCAGCGCGGCGGAGTCGGCGCTGCTGCTCGACGTCGTCGCCGGGGCGGACGCCCGCGACCCGTGGGCGCTCGGCCCGCTCGCGTCCCCCTGCACGGCCGCGCTCGACGCGGGCGTGGCCGGGCTGCGCATCGCCGCGAGCCCCACGCTGGGCTTCGTCGACGGCGTGCACCCCGAGGTCGCGGCCGCGTTCGAGGCCGCCGTCGACGTGCTCGCCGGCCTGGGTGCGCACGTGGAGCGGGCCGACCCCGGCTTCACCGACCCCGTCGAGCCGTTCCACGTGCTGTGGTGCGCCGGGGCGGCCAAGACGATCGAGCACCTCGGCCCGGAGCAGCGCGCGACGATGGACCCGGCGCTGGTGGAGATCGCCGAGCAGGGCGCGCGGTACAGCGCGCTGGACTACCTGACCGCGATGGCCGTGCGCAACGAGCTCGGCACGCTGATGGGCGCGTTCCACGCCCGCCACGACCTGCTGCTCACCCCGACCGTGCCGATCCCGGCGTTCCCCGGCGGGGTCGAGGTCCCGCCCGGATGGCCGCAGCCGCGGTGGACGTCCTGGACGCCGTTCACCTACCCCTTCAACATGACCCAGCAGCCGGCGGCGAGCGTGCCGTGCGGTTTCGCCGAGGGCCTGCCCGTGGGGCTGCAGATCGTCGGGCCGCGCCACGCCGACGCCGCGGTGCTCGCCGCCGCGCACGCCTACCAGCAGGCCACCGACTGGCACCGGCGCCGGCCGCCACTGCTGAACCGACCGCAGCCTGCAGGAGGAGGCTAGGTGGCGTCCGGGTCCACCGGGGGCTTCTCTCCCGGGGCGAGACCCTCCGGTGCCTTGCCCATGGCGGGGTGGCGCTCGGGGGTGGCGGCCGCACCGTTCGTGGTGGCCGCGCCGTTCCCACTGCGCTTCGGCTTGGCCGCGAACCCGTTGGGCTTCTCGTCGAGCACGTCGTCGAACAGCGAGCGCTTGACCGCGGTGCGCGGGTTGAACGACCGCATCCCGCGCAGGTCCTCCAGCGGCTTGCGCAGCTCGTCGAACTCGGGACCGAGCTCCGAGCGGAGCTGATCGCGGGCGCCGGTGGCGTACTCGCGGACCTGGCGGATGGTGCGGCCCACCCATGCGGCGGCGGACGGCAGCCGCTCCGGCCCGAGGATGAACAGCCCCGCCACCATGAGCACGAGGATCTCGGCCCAGCCGACGCTGTCGAACACGTGCACCACAGTAGCGGTCCCGGTGAGCGGGGCGCCCTCGGCCGTCGCTCAGTCCGAGCCGAGCACCGCGGTCACGGTGAGCGGGCGGCCCTCGCGGACCAGCTCGATCGGCACCGATTCGCCGGGGTCGCGCTCGCGCACCGCGACGACCAGCTCGTCGGCGCCGGCGATCGACCGGTCCCCGACGACGACGATGACGTCCCCCTCGACGATCCCGGCAGCGGCGGCGGAGCCGCCCTGCTGGACGTTCTGCACCTCGGCGCCGTCGGTGGTGCCGTCGGTGACCGAGCGCGCGTTCACGCCGAGCTCCGCGTGCCGCACCGCGCCGGTGCGGATCAGCTCCTCGGCGATCTGGCGGGCGTCGTCGATGGGGATGGCGAAGCCGAGCCCGATCGAGCCGCCCTCGCCCGTCCCGAGGCTGCGGATCGCGGTGTTGATGCCCACCACGGCGCCGGTGGTGTCGACCAGCGGACCGCCGGAGTTGCCCGGGTTGATCGCGGCATCGGTCTGGATCGCGTCGATGACGGCGTTGGTGTCGGTCTGCCCACCGTCCAGGCGCACCGGACGGTCCACGGCGCTGACGATCCCCGTGGTGACCGTGCCGACCAGCCCGAGCGGTGACCCGATCGCGAGCACAGCATCGCCGACCGTCAGCCCCGACGACGACCCGATCGTCGCCACCACCGGGTTCTCGACGGGCACCCGCAGCACCGCGAGGTCGGTCTTGGGGTCCCGCCCCACGATCCGGGCCGTCACACGGGTGCCCTCGTGGAACACCACCTCGATCGTGGCCCCCTCCACCTCGGCGGCGGGGGAGACGACGTGGTTGTTGGTGAGCACGTAGCCGGCGGGGTCGATGACCACACCGGAACCGGTGCCGCCCTGGTCGCCGACCCGGATCTCGATCGACACGACGGCCGGCACCGTCCGCGACGCGATCTCCGAGACCGAACCGGGCGGCCGCTCCTTGCCCTGCGCGGTGGGGGTGAGCGTGGCGTCCGGGGTCGTCAGCTCGTCCGCGCCGACCAGCCCGGCCCGCCCGACCAGCCCGCCGACGCCGCCGACGAGCAACGCGAGCACGGCCAGCGCGGCCAGGGCACGCCGCGAGACACGCCCGCCGAACAGCACCTCGCGCAGGCTCAGCCGGGCGCCC
>DATLGI010000210.1:0-21667 GCA_035540535.1 Pseudonocardia sp. | reverse complement strand
ACCCGCCGCGGCCCCGGCGTAGTGGTCGGCCACGCCCCCCTCCCCCGGTCCGACGAACGGTACCTCCGTCGCAACCTAGGCGACGAGGGTGCCGCTCGTCGCGGGGGTGGTCTCGCGCGCCGCCTCCGCGCGGGTCGTGCGGACCCGGTACGCCGCGGCGGCGACGAGCCCGATCCAGGTGAGCGCGATCGCGAGGTGCGCGGCGAGCGACGCAGTGCCGCTGACGCCGACCACGGCCAGCGGCACGCGGACGTTGAGCAGCACGATGACCCCGCCCACGGCGACCCCGAGGACGGCGGCAGGCATCTTCGTCACCAGCCAGGCCGCCACCGGGGCGGCGAGCACGCCCCCGGCGAGCAGCGCCGCGACGGCTGCCCAGGCGATGCCGGAGGCGCCGAGGCCGATGAGGAAGCCCATGCTCGCCGAGAAGGTCACCAGGAACTCCGAAGCGCTCACCGAGCCGATCACGGTGCGCGGCGCGGTGCGGCCGGCCGAGAGCAGGGTCGATGTCGACACCGGCCCCCAACCGCCGCCGCCGGTGGCGTTCACGAATCCACCGGCGAAGCCCAGCGGCGCGAGGAACCGGCGTCGGTGGGGCGAGCGGCGGGCGGTAGCCGCCGCCGGCGGCCGCACCGCGTAGCGGACGAGGATGAACAACCCGATTGCCGCGAGGATCGTGCCCATGAGCGGGGCGGCCGCCTGCGTCGACAGGCGCGAGAGGAACAGCGCCCCGAGCAGGGCACCCACCGCGCCCGGGACCCCGAGGCGGCCGACGAGACGCCAGTCGACGTTGCCGAACCGCCAGTGCGAGTAGCCGGAGGCGAGCGTGGTGCCGATCTGGGCGAAGTTCGCCGAGGCGCTGGCGACCGCGGGGCTGAGCCCGATGAGCAGCAGCATCGTGGTCGAGGTGACGCCGTAGCCCATGCCGAGCGAGCCGTCGACGAGCTGGGCACCGAAGCCGGCCAGGGCGAGCAGGATGAGCGTGGTCACGAGGGACTCCCGTCGGAGGGGCGGTCGGGCGTGGGGCGCGTGGGCGCGGCTCACCCCGGTGGGGGTGGCAGGTGCCGGAAGTCAGAGACAGAACTCGTCGAAGGCGTGGCCGCGGCGGGAAGGCCAGAAGAGCTCGAGATCGGCGAGGACGACGGGAACGGCGCGGCTCGGCCGCGGCTTCTCGCTCGTCGTCACGGCTCCCATCCTGAGCTGTCCCCCGAGAGTCCACAACCCACCGTCCGCGATGCAGGAGTGGTGTCGAAATGTCCGGCCACCCGGCCGCTGCCACGGCCGTGCCCGGTCCGGACATTGCCCGGTTCGCCGGATGCCCCAGCGGGTCGGCGACCACCTCCCAGACTCCCCCGCGGCGGCACACAGGATCGGGCTCGTGCGAGGTCGGCGACCGGGCTGCGGCGTGGCGCGGCCGGCGCGACGTGCTGCGGGCCGGCGCTCAGCCCGCGCGGCGGGCGGCGGGACCGGTGGGAGCGACGGCGGGGGCGACAGCGGCCTCGTACCGGTCGAGGACTGCGGCGACCACCCCGTCCGCGGGTCCGAGAGGAGCCGCGAGGGGCGCCGCGGCGGCGCGGGCGGCCGCGGCGATCCGGTCGGGCAGCAGGCCCGGGGCGAGCACCCATTGGGCGACGGCCACCCGCTCGGCGCCGCGGCGGCGCATGGCCGCGATGCCGTCGGCCACGGACGGGGCGGCGGTCGCGAACGCCGCGACGGCGCCCGTCCAGCCGAACCGGCGCGACCAGGCCTGGACCGCGGCGTCCACCGCGGCGTTGGCCGCGGTGTCGGACGAGCCGACCCCGGCGAGCACCACACCGAGGCCGGGAACGTCGAGCGGGCCCGCCGCGGCGGCGAGGCGGCGCAGTGCGGCCGCGTCGAGCCCTGGGTGTCCGCCGAGCACGTCGGCGACCGTGACGTGGAGGTCGGGACGGCGGGAGGTCGAGCGGGCCACCGCGCCGGGTACGTCCACCCGGGCGTGGAACGCGTGGCCGAGCAGCAGCGGCACGACGACCGCGTGGCGGTGGCCGTCGGCGTGCACCCCGTCGAGCACCTCGGGCAGCCGTGGCGCGGACAGGTCGAGGAAGCTCAGCCGGACGTCGAGTTCCGGTCGGGCCCGGCGGACCCGGTCGATGAGCCGCGCGACGGTCTCCGCGGACCGCGGGTCGCGACTGCCGTGCGCGACCGCCACCAGGGCGGCGCCGCTCGTGAGTGCGGAGTCGGGACGGGGCACGACGACCTACTCGCTCAGGAGGGCGGCGCCCACCAGCCCGGCGGCGAGGGTGTTGCCGGTGGGCGGGTCGATGAGCAGGAACGAGCCGGTGGCGCGGATCGCGGCGTAGTCGTCGACCGGCAGGGGGTCGGCGGTGCGCAGCGACGCGTGGGCGATCTCGTTGATCCCCAGCTCGGTCGGGGCCGGGGCGAAGGCGATCGTGTCGGTATCCAGCCGCTCGGTGAGCGCGCGCACGATCACCTGGGTGGTGCGGGTGCCGTGCTTGAGCAGCAGCCGGGCGCCCGCCCGCAGCGGCTTGTCGGCCAGCCAGCACAGCGTCGTGTCCAGCTCGTCCGCGACGCGCGGCGGTGCGCCGGCGGCGGCGAGGACGTCGCCGCGGGAGACGTCGATGTCGTCGGCCAGCAGCACGGTGACGCTGCGCCCGGCGCCCGCGGCGGGGAGCGGGCCGTCGGCGGTCACGACGGCCGCGACGGTGGTCCGCGCCCCCCCGGGCAGCACCACGACCTCGTCGCCGGGCCGCACCGTGCCCGCGGCGACCTGGCCGGCGTAGCCGCGGTAGTCGTCGGCGCCGTGGCGGATCACGTACTGCACCGGCATCCGGAACGGCGCGGCCACCTCGGGCCCCGCCACCGGTACCGACTCCAGGTGCCCGAGCAGCGTGGGCCCCTCGTACCAGGGGGTGTGCGGCGAGCGCTCGACGACGTTGTCGCCCAGCAGCGCCGACACCGGGATCGTCACCACCGCGTCGTCGGCGAAGCCGAGCGAGCGGGCCAGCCCCGCGAAGTCCTTCCCGATCGCCGCCAGCACCGCCTCGTCGTGGCCGACCAGGTCGATCTTGTTGATCGCCAGCACCAGCCGCGGCACGCGCAGCAGCGCGAGCACGGCGGCGTGCCGGCGGGTCTGCTCGACGATCCCGTGCCGGGCGTCGACGAGCAGCACGGCCAGCTCGGCCGTCGAGGCGCCGGTGACGGTGTTGCGGGTGTACTGGACGTGGCCCGGGGTGTCGGCGAGCACGAACTCGCGCGTCGGCGTCGAGAAGTACCGGTAGGCGACGTCGATCGTGATGCCCTGCTCGCGCTCGGCGCGCAGCCCGTCGACCAGCAGCGACAGGTCGGGCGTGGACAGGCCCTTGTCCACCGAGGCGCGGTGCACGGCCTCGATCTGGTCGGCGAGCACCGACTTGGTGTCGTAGAGCAGCCGCCCCACGAGCGTCGACTTGCCGTCGTCGACGCTGCCCGCCGTCGCGAACCGCAGCAGATCGTTCGTCACTTAGAAGTACCCCTCACGCTTGCGGTCCTCCATGGCGGCCTCGGAGAGCCGGTCGTCGGCCCGGGTGGCGCCCCGCTCCGTGAGCCGGGAGGCCGTCACCTCGGCGATGACCTCGTCGATCGTGGTCGCCGTCGACTCGACGGCACCGGTGCAGGAACCGTCGCCGACGGTGCGGTAGCGCACCGTCCTGCGCTCCAGCGTCTCGGCGCCGCGCGGCCCGCCCCACGGGCCCTCGGCCAGCCACATCCCGTCCCGGCGGAACACCTCGCGCTGGTGGGCGAAGTAGATGGACGGCAGCTCGATCCGCTCGCGCCGGATGTAGCGCCACACATCGAGCTCGGTCCAGTTCGAGATCGGGAACACCCGCACGTGCTCGCCGGGGGCGTGCCGGCCGTTGTAGAGGTTCCACAGCTCGGGGCGCTGCCTGCGCGGGTCCCAGCGGCCGAACGCGTCGCGCAGCGACAGGATCCGCTCCTTCGCCCGCGCCCGCTCCTCGTCGCGGCGCCCGCCGCCGAACACGGCGTCGAACCGGTGGGAGTTGATGGAGTCGAGCAGCGGGGTGGTCTGCAGCGGGTTGCGGGTGCCGTCCGGGCGCTCGTGCAGGCGCCCGTCGTCGATCCAGTCCTGGACGTGCGCGACCTCCAGCCGCAGGCCGAGCCGCGCCACCAGCCGGTCCCGGAAGTCGATCACCTCCGGGTAGTTGTGCCCGGTGTCGACGTGCAGCAGCGGGAAGGGCACCGGCGCGGGCGCGAACGCCTTGACCGCCAGGTGCACCAGCAGCGTCGAGTCCTTGCCGCCGGAGAACAGGATCACCGGGCGGTCGAACTCGCCGGCCACCTCGCGGAAGATGTGGATCGCCTCGGACTCGAGCGCGTCGAGGGCGTCCAGGGCGGGAGCGGCCGTGCTCATGCGTGCAGCCCGCACTCGGTCTTCGCCCGCCCGGCCCAGCGGCCCGCGCGCTTGTCCTCGCCCGGCAGCGGCTTGCGCGTGCACGGGGCGCAGCCGATCGACGGGTAGCCCGCGTCGATCAGCGGGTTCACCGGGATCCCGTGCTCGGCGATGTAGCGGTCCATGTCGTCGTCGGTCCACGCGGCGAGCGGGTTCACCTTCACCAGGCCGAACTTCTCGTCGTAGGTGACGAGCGGGGTGTTCGCCCGGGTCGGGGCCTCGACGCGGCGGACCCCGGTGACCCACGCGTCGTACCGCGCCAGGGTGCGCTCCAGCGGGACGACCTTGCGCAGCGCGCAGCAGCGGTCCGGTTCGCGGGCGAACAGGTCCTTGCCGAGCAGCGCGTCCTGCTCCGCCACCGTGTGCTCGGGCAGTGCGTTCACGATCCGCACCTCGTAGGTCGCGGCGACGGCGTCCCGGGTGCCGATCGTCTCGGCGAAGTGGTAGCCGGTCTCGAGGAACAGGATCTCCACGCCCGGCTTCGCCTTCGCGGCCAGCTCGACGAGCACCGCGTCCTGCATGTTCGACGCGACGACGAAGCGGTCGCCGAACGTCTCCGCCGTCCAGGCCAGCAGCTGTTCGGCGGTGGCATCGGGCCCGAGCTCGGCCGCGCCGCGCTCGGCCAGCGCGCGCAGGTCCGTCGTGACACTCACGAGGCGACTCCGATTCCGATCATCTTCAGCGAGAACGTCCGCAGGCAGGCCGCGCAGTACCAGGCGCCGTGCGGCACCCGCTCGGAGCGCTCCGCCGGCCGCAGGTCCTCCTCGCCGCAGTACGGGCAGTAGAAGGGGACGGCCCGCTCGCTCATGTGAGGTCCGCCTCCTCGGCGCGCTGCACCCACTGCGCGAACCGCTCGCCGTCCGCCCGCTGCGCCGCGTACCGGCGCACGACCCGGTCGACGTAGTCGCCCAGCTCGGCGCTGGTGACCTTGAGCCCGCGCAGCTTGCGGCCGAAGCTGCCGTGGCCGTGCGCCGCGGTGAGGCCGATGCCGCCGCCCAGGTGCACCTGGAAGCCCTCGACCTGGTTGCCGGCGGCGTCGGTGACGATCTGGCCCTTCAGCCCGATGTCGGCGACCTGGGTGCGCGCGCACGCGTTCGGGCAACCGTTCAGGTGGATAGACAGCGGCACGTCGAGGGAGTCCTGGACGTCGGCGAGGCGCTCCTCCAGCTCCTCGACCAGCCGGATCGCGCGCTGCTTGGTCTCGACGATCGCGAGCTTGCAGAACTCGATGCCCGTGCAGGCCATCGTCGCCCGCCGCCACGGCGACGGCCGGGCCTGCAGGCCCAGCCCGGCCAGCTCGGAGACCAGCGACGCGACCTGCTGGTCGGGCACGTCCAGCACCACGATCTTTTGGTGCGGCGTCAGGCGGACCCGCCGTGACCCGGCCGCCTCGGCGGCCTTCGCCAGCGCGACCAGCGTGGTGCCGGAGACCCGGCCCGACGGCGGGGCGACGCCGACGTAGTTGCGGCCGTCCTTCTGCCGGTGCACGCCGATGTGGTCGATCGGGCGCTCCGGGACCTCCGGCGCCGGCCCGTCGACGAGGGCGCGCCCGAGGTACTCCTCCTCCAGCACCCGGCGGAACTCCGCGGGCCCCCAGTCGGCGACCAGGAACTTGATCCGGGCCCGGTGGCGCAGCCGCCGGTAGCCGTAGTCGCGGAACACCGACACGATCCCGGCCCAGACGTCGGGCACCTCGTCCAGCGGCACCCACGCCCCGAGCCGCTGGGCGATCCTCGGGTTCGTCGAGAGCCCGCCGCCCACCCAGACGTCGAAGCCCGGGCCGTGCGCGGGGTGCACCACACCGATGAACGACACGTCGTTCACCTCGTGCGCGACGTCCTGCTGCCAGGAGATCGCGGTCTTGAACTTGCGCGGCAGGTTGGAGAACTCCTTGCTGCCGATGTAGCGGTCCAGGATGGTGCGGATCGCGGGCTCGGCGTCGAGCTCCTCGTCGCCGGAGATCCCGGCGACCGGCGAGCCGAGGATGACCCGTGGCGTGTCGCCGCACGCCTCGGTGGTGAGCAGGCCGAGCCCCTCCAGCCGCTCCCAGATCGCCGGCACGTCCTCGACCCGGATCCAGTGGTACTGGATGTTCTGCCGGTCGGTGACGTCGGCGGTGTCGCGCGCGTACTGCTGGGAGATCTCGCCGACCGCGAGCAGCTGCTCGGTGGTCAGCGCCCCGCCGTCGATCCGCACCCGCAGCATGAAGTACTCGTCGTCGAGCTCCTCGGGCTCCAGCGCGGCCGTGCGCCCGCCGTCGATCCCGGGGCGGCGCTGGGTGTAGAGGCCCCACCAGCGGAACCGGCCGCGCAGGTCGGCGGGGTCGATCGAGGCGAAACCGCGCTTGGAGTAGACGTTCTCGATCCGCGCGCGGACGTTGAGCCCGTCGTCGTCGCGCTTCGTGCGCTCGTTGGGGTTCAACGGCTCGCGGTGGCCCAGCTTCCACTGGCCCTCGCCGCGCTTGCGCTTCGACGGCGTGCCGGGCGGCACGGGTGTGCTGGGGGGCATGGGGTGCCTCCTGGTCGCGGCCGTGCGCCACCGGATCCCGGACGGGGACGGCGCGCCCGGCGCCGAGGGGGGAAGGGGCGGCGCGGGACTAGCGGCGGCCGCGACACATCGCGCTGGCGACCCGGTGCAGGTCCACGTGGCGACGGGCCACGAGGCGGAGGGTCAGTGCGCGCACGAGGCCAAGAGTGCCACCCGCCCGTAGCGTGGGCCAACACCGTCCGCATGCTGGGACCCGTGTCACACCCCATCGAGATCGTCCCGGCGACGGTCGTCGAGCTCGACGCCCTGATCGACGGCGACGCGACCTTCGCCCGGCGGACCGGCCTGCGCCCGGTGCCCGGCTGGTGTGGCTTCCCCGACGTGGTCGCCGGCGCCCGCGCGATGCTCGCCGCGGAGATCGAGCCGCGCTGGGCGAGCCACCTCGTCTCGCACGTCGCCGACCGGGCGCTGATCGGGATCGCCGGCTACAAGGGACCGCCCGGTGGCGGCGAGGTCGAGATCGGCTACGCGCTCGCGCCGCCGTACCGGGGGCGGGGCCTGGCGACCCTGGTCGCGACGACGCTCGTCGAGCGCGCCAGGGCGGCGGGCGTCCGCACGGTGCTCGCGCACACCCTCGCCGGCCCGAACCCGTCGACGCGGGTGCTGGTGCGGTGCGGGTTCACCCGCGTCGCCGAGTTCGACGATCCCGACGACGGGCCGGTGTGGCGGTGGGAGCTGGGCCGCTGACCGGACCGCCGGCGCGGTTACCGTGGACCGCGTGCCGCCCGCCGACCCGCCGTTCGGGATCTACGTCCACGTCCCGTTCTGCGCGGCGCGCTGCGGCTACTGCGACTTCAACACCTACACGCCCTCCGAGCTGGCCCCCTCCGGCGCCTCGCCGCAGGGGTGGGCGCGGGCCGTCGGCCGGGAGCTGGACCGGGCCGTCGCCGCGGTCGGGCCGCGGCCCGTCGAGACGGTGTTCGTCGGCGGCGGCACCCCCTCGCTGCTCGGCGCCGCGGGGCTCACCGGGGTGCTCGACGCGATCCGTGGCCGGTTCCCGCTGGCGCCCGGCGCCGAGGTGACCACCGAGTCGAACCCCGAGTCCACCTCCCCGGAGTTCTTCGCGGGCCTCGCGGCGGCCGGGTACACCCGGGTGTCGCTGGGCATGCAGTCCGCGGCGCCGCACGTGCTCGCCGTGCTGGACCGCCGGCACACCCCCGGGCGCGCGACCGCGGCCGCCGGTGAGGCCCGGGCGGCCGGGATCCCGCACGTCAACCTCGACCTGATCTACGCCACCCCCGGCGAGACCGCCGCCGACCTGCGCGCCTCGCTCGACGCCGTCCTGTCCGCGGCGGTGGACCACGTGTCGGCGTACGCGCTGATCGTCGAGGACGGCACGGCGCTGGCCCGCCGGGTCGCCCGTGGCGAACTGCCCGCGCCGGACGACGACGTCGCGGCCGAGCGCTACGAGCTGATCGACGACGTGCTGGCCGGGGCCGGGTTCGCCTGGTACGAGGTGTCGAACTGGGCGACGGGGCCCGCGGCGCGCTGCCGGCACAACCTCGGCTACTGGCGCGACGGGGACTGGTGGGGGATCGGGCCGGGCGCGCACTCGCACGTCGGCGGGGCGCGGTGGTGGAACGTCAGACACCCGGCGCGCTACGCGGCGCTGCTGGCCGAGGGTCGCTCGCCGGAGGCCGGGCGGGAGGAGCTGACCGCGGCCGAGCGACGCACGGAGCGCGTCATGCTGCGGTTGCGCCTGGCCGAGGGGTTGGCGCTGGACCTGCTCGACGAGGCGGGCCGGGCCGCGGCGGAGCGGGCGGCCGGCGACGGCCTGCTCGACCCGGCGGCGCTCACCCGCGGGCACGCGGTGCTGACGCGCAGGGGACGGTTGCTCGCCGACGGCGTGGTGCACGCCCTGCTCGCCGGGGTGCCGGCGTGACCGGGACCGCGCCGGCCGCAGGCGGGCACGCCCGGCTCGCGGCGCCGCCGGCGCCCGGTTCCCGGTCCGGGGCGGGGCGGCCGTGAGCCGGCGGCGCCGCGTCCTGCTCGCCGCGGTCGGGGTGCTCGCGCTGATCGCGGCGGTGGTCGCCGGCCTGCTGCTCGGGCCGAGCGGCCCGCCCGAGGTCGGGCCGGACACCCGGCCACCACCGGACGCACTCGGGCCGGTGCTGCTCGTGCCGGGGTACGGGGGGTCGCGCGACGCGCTGCTGGCGCTCGCCGAGCGGATCGAGGCCTCCGGCCGCGACGCGGATGTGCTCACCCTCGCCGGTGATGGCCGGGCCGACCTGTCCGCGCAGGTGGAGGTGCTCGACGAGGCGGCCGACGCGCTGGTCGCGAGCGGCGCGCCGTCCGTGGACGTCGTCGGCTACTCCGCGGGCGGCGTCGTCGTCGGGCTGTGGGTCGCCCGCGGGGACGGTGCCACGCAGGCCCGCCGCGTCGTCACGCTCGGGGCGCCGCTGGCCGGGACCACCCTGGCCGCCCTCGGCGCCGCTGCCGCGCCCGACGCCTGTCCCGCCGCGTGCCGCCAGCTCGCCCCCGGCAGCGCGGAGCTCGCCGAGCTCGCGCGCGCCGACGTCGGCCGTTCGCTGCCGTGGCTGTCGATCTGGACGGCGGACGACCGCACGGTCACCCCGCCGGAGAGCGCGCAGCTGCCCGGCGTCGTCGACGTGGCCGTGCAGGAGGTGTGCCCGGGGGCCGCCGTCGGGCACTCGGCGCTGCCGCGGGACCCGGTGGTGACCGGCCTGGTGCTCACCGCGCTGGGCACGGGGCCGCTGCCGACCGGCGGGGAGTGCGCCGTCCTGCGCGCTCTCGGAACCCCCTGACCGCGACCTCAGCTCGTGACGTCCTTCGTCGCGAAGTTGGCCCACGCCGCCCCGAAGGCCAGCAGCACGTACGCCGCCTGCACCGCGGCTCCGTCCCGCACCGACCCCCACGCCACCGGCACCCGGTAGAGGTCGATCCAGGCGAGCCAGTGCCGGGTGGGCAGGTAGTCGTGCGCGGCCGCGGCGGCGTCGAGGGGGAGCAGCGCGGAGCTGGTGACGACGAGCGCGAGCACCCCCAGCGCCGCCGCCAGCGGCGAGTCGGTCAGGGTGGAGAAGAACAGGCCCAGCGCGCCGAGCGCGAGCATGCACAGCGCCAGGTACCCCACCGTCAATGCGGTGCGGGCGACCAGGTCCAGCGGGGTCAGCACCACCCCGGACAGCGAGGTCACCCCGCCGCCGCCCCCGAGCGCCGCGTTCTCGCCGGACCCGAACGCCGCGACGCCCACGGCGTAGCTCGTCACCGTCACCAGCGCCACCGCGAGCAGCACGAACACCGCCACCGACACCAGCTTCGCCACCAGCAGCCGCAGCCGGCCGACCGGGCGCACCAGCAGGTAGCGCAGGGTGCCGGCGGTCGCCTCGCCCGCCACCGTGTCCCCGGCGACCACCGCGACCGTGATCGGCAGCAGCACCGGCAGCACCAGGGCCAGCGCTGCCGCGGGATAGAGCCGGCCGTCGCTCACCACCGCCGACAGGAACGCCGGGCCCTGACCCGGGGCGGGCGCGAGACCCGTCGTCGCCAGCAGCACGGCCACCAGCGCGGGCAGCGCGCACAGCAGCGCCCAGCACAGCCACACCCGCCGGCGGCGCAGCATCAGCCGCAGCTCGACGCCGACCATCACGTCCCCACCCGATCCGTGCCCGGCCCCGTCAGCTCCAGCACCACCTGCTCCAGGGTGCGCCGCTGCGGCGCCAGCTCGGTCACCCGGATCCCGGCCGCGACGAGCGCGGCGTTGAGCGCGGCGACGTCGTCGGCCCGCACGAGCAGCGCGTCGCCGTCGCGATGGACGACCCGCCCGTCCAGGAGCCCGGCGGCGGCCGCCGGGTCGGGCGTGCGCAGCCGCACCCGTCCGGTCGGCGCGCGCAGCGCCGCGAGCTCCTCGGTGAGGACGAGCCGGCCGGCGTCCATCACGCCCACCCGGGTGCACAGCGCCTCCACCTCGGTGAGCAGGTGGCTGGAGAGCACCACGGTGGTCCCCGCGGCGTTGAGGCCGCGCAGCAGGTCGCGGATCTCGCCGATGCCGCGCGGGTCCAGCCCGTTCGTCGGCTCGTCGAGCAGCAGCAGCTCCGGTGCGCGCAGCAGGGCCGAGGCGATCCCGAGCCGCTGCCGCATGCCCAGCGAGTACGCCCGCACCGGGCGCCGGTCGATCCCGGCGAGACCGACCCGCTCCAGCGCCTGCTCGACGCGGGCGCGGCGGTCCCGCCACCGCCCACCCCGCCCGGCCGCGTCGAGCAGACGCAGGTTCGACCGGCCGGACAGGTGCGGCCAGGCCGCCGGGCCCTCCACCAGGGCGCCGACCCGCGGCAACACCGACGCCGCGTGCCGCGGCATCGCCCGCCCGAGCAGCTCCACCGAGCCCGCCGTCGGGTGCACCAGGCCCAGCAGCACCCGCACGAGCGTCGTCTTCCCCGAGCCGTTGGGCCCCAGCAGCCCGAACCGGGCCCCGGTGGGCACCCGCAGGTCGACGTCGTGCACGGCGGTCACCCGGCCGAACCGCTTCGTCAGCCCCCGCGTCGCCACGACGTCGCTCATGTCGGCCTGCCGGACAGCTCGCGCAATCCCCGCTCCAGCACCTCGGGTGCCACGGCGCCGACGAGCAGCGCGCCGCCGCGGCGGCGGGTGCGGACGGCCACGGATACCAGCGGGGTCACCACCCGGGCGGCCCGTCCGCGCCCGACGTCGACGGTGACGCCCCCGGCGAGGGCCGCGCCGGCGACGGCCTGCTCGGCGATCGCCCGGCTGGTCGGCACCAGGGCGAACGCGGCCAGCCCACTGCCGTAGAACGCGACGCCCGGCAGCGCGTCGTCGGCCGGCACCGCGATGCGCGGGCGGCCGGCGAGCCGATCCGGTGGCGGGGGCGCGTCGAGCACCTGCAGGACGCCGGCGAGGTCCGCGGCCGAGGCCGTCACGGTGCCCGCGCCCGGCGGGGCGGGCGGCACCAGGACGGCCGGGTCGGGCGGGCCGTCGTCGACCTTGACGAACGCCGTCTCCAGCAGCGTCGGGCCGCCGCGGGCGGCGACCTCGACCCGCAGCGGCAGGGCCGTCCCCGGGTCGGCCCACACGTCGACGCGGCCCACGGTGGTGGCCGGGTCGGCGGGGGACAGCCGCAGCCCGGCGGCGTCGCGTCCGGCGATCCTGCGGGCGGGCAGCGCCGTCACCGGATCGGTGCGCCCCAGCCCGAGCAGCCGGCGCGCCAGGTCGGGCGGGAGCAGGTCACCGGCACGGGGCAGCCGGGCCGGCGCGCTGCCGGTGACCCGGGTCAGCTGGTCGGCGTGGAAGTCCCATACGTACTCGACGCCGTCGAGGACGTAGGCGCCGCGCTCGCCCGCCACGGTCAGCTCGTCGCTGCGCCGCCGCCCGGGGCCCGCCACATACGACCGGATGCGGGTGCTGCCGGTCAGCAGTGCCGTCGCCGTCTCCAGCTGCGGGAGCTCCGGCAGGCCCAGGCGGCCGGTGCTCACGGCGTAACCGGTGTGCGGGGGTACCTCGCCGAGGATGCGCGAACGCAGCCGCTCCGGGTCGGCGCGCGCGTCCGCGGGCGCCGGCGGCAGCGCCCCGGCCGCGACCAGCCCGGCCGCCCCGGCGCCGACGAGCAGCCAGCGGCGGGAGAACCGGACGGCGGGCACGTCCCGCCACGCTGCCACGTGTGAGGTGAAGCGGGTGCGAGGCAGGGCGGGACGGCGCCGCGGGTACGTAGACTGGGCCGGACGGCCTTTCGACCAGGAGGTGCTGCGTGAACGCCGACGAACGCCGTTTCGCGGTGCTCCAGGCGATCGTCGCCGACTACGTGGCCACCCACGAACCCGTCGGGTCGCGGGCGATCGTGGAGCGGCACAACCTCGGCGTCTCCAGCGCCACCGTGCGCAACGACATGGCGGTGCTGGAGGAGGACGGGCTCATCGCCCAGCCGCACACGAGCGCGGGCCGGATCCCCACCGACAAGGGCTACCGCCTGTTCGTCGACCGGTTGACGCAGGTCAAGCCGCTCTCGGCGGCCGAACGGCGCGCGGTGCAGGCGTTCCTCGACGGCGCCGTGGACCTCGACGACGTGCTGCGGCGCAGCGTGCGGCTGCTCGCCCAGCTCACCCGCCAGGTCGCGATGGTGCAGTACCCCACGCTGTCGCGCTCCGCGGTGCGGCACTGTGAGCTCGTCGCGCTCACCCCGGCCCGCCTGATGATCGTCCTGATCACCGACACCGGCCGGGTGGACCAGCGGGTCGTCGACCTCGGTGACGTGATCTCCGACGAGGACGTCTCCTCGCTGCGTTCGATGGTCAACAGCGCGCTGGTCGGGCGCCCGCTCGCGGCCGGGTCCGCGGCCGTGGCCGAGCTGCCGCAGACGGCGCCCCCGGCGCTGCGCGAGGTGTGCACCAGGGTGTCCACGGTGCTCATCGAGACCCTGGTCGAGCACCCCGAGGAGCGGATCGTGCTCGGCGGCACCGCGAACCTCACGCGCAACGTGGCGGACTTCCCCGGCTCGCTGCGCCAGGTCCTCGAGGCACTCGAGGAGCAGGTCGTGGTGCTCAAGCTGCTGGCCGCGGCGCAGGACCAGGGCATCGTGACCGTCCGCATCGGCGAGGAGAACGAGGTGGAGGACCTGCGCACGGCGTCGCTGGTGTCGGTCGGCTACGGCAGCGGCACCGTGCTCGGCGGGATGGGCGTGTTGGGGCCGACGCGGATGGACTATCCGGGCACCATCGCGGCCGTGCATGCGGTCGCGCGATACGTGGGTGAGATCCTGGCCGGGCGCTGAGCGCGCGCCGGTACGACTTCGAGCGAAGGACCATGGGGAACGCGAGGGTGGCACGGGACTACTACGGGATCCTCGGCGTCGGCAGCGACGCCGGGCCCGACGAGATCAAGCGGGCCTACCGCAGGCTCGCGCGCGAGCTGCATCCCGACGTCAACCCCGACGAGGCGGCGCAGGAGCGGTTCCGCGAGGTGAGCGCGGCCTACGAGGTGCTCTCCGACCCGGAGAAGCGCCGCATCGTCGACCTCGGTGGCGACCCCCTCGGCAACGGCGGCGGGGGTGGCGGCACCGGTGACCCGTTCGGCGGGTTCGCGTTCGGCGACATCATGGACGCGTTCTTCGGCGCCGCGGGGGGCGGCCGCGGGCGCGGCCCGCGCAGCCGGGTGCAGCCCGGTGCCGATGCGCTGATCCGGATGCAGATGACGCTCGAGGAGTGCGCCACCGGCGTCACCCGCGACCTCGCCGTCGACACCGCGGTGCTGTGCTCGGAGTGCACCGGGTCGGGCTCGGCGCCCGGGAGCTCTCCGATCCGCTGCGACATCTGCGACGGCCGCGGCGAGGTGCAGAGCGTCCAGCGCTCGTTCCTCGGCCAGGTCGTCACCACCCGGCCGTGCCCGAACTGCCGTGGTTTCGGGCAGGTGCTGCCCGACCCCTGCCGCCAGTGCGGCGGCGACGGGCGGGTCCGCTCGCGGCGCACGGTCTCGGTGCCGATCCCGGCCGGTGTCGCCGACGGGATGCGGGTGCGGCTGGCCGGGCAGGGCGAGGTCGGCGCGGGCGGCGGCCCGGCGGGCGACCTGTACGTCGAGGTCGAGGAGGTCCCGCACGAGGTCTTCAGCCGGGACGGCGCCGACCTGCACTGCACCGTCTCGCTGCCGATGACCGCCGCCGCGCTGGGCACCACGCTCCCGCTGCCGACGCTCGAGGGCACCGAGGAGCTCGTCGTCGAGCCGGGCACCCAGTCCGGCACCGTGCGGACGCTTCGCGGCAAGGGCATGCCGCGGCTGCGCTCCACCGGGCGGATCGACGGCCACGGCGACCTGATGGTGCACATCGAGGTGGCCGTGCCGACGAAGCTCGACCGCGAGCAGACCGAGCTGCTGCGCCGCCTCGCCGTCCTGCGCGGCGAGGAGAAGCCCGACCTGGGCGTCGGGAACCGCAACGGGCACGGGCTGTTCTCCCGGCTGCGGGACTCGTTCGGGCGGTGACCCCCTGAGCCCGGCCACCGCGCCGCTGTTCCTCGTCGACGTCCTGCCCGACGGGCCCACCGCGACCCTCGACGGCCCCGAGGGTCACCACGCGGCCACGGTGCAGCGGCTGCGGGTCGGCGAGGAGCTCGTGCTGGGCGACGGGCGCGGCGGGCTCGCGCGCGCCGCCGTCACCGCCGCCGGGCGGGACCGGCTGGAGCTCGCCGTCCTGCACCGCGTCGCCGTCGCCGCGCCCGCGCCGCGGGTGGTGCTCGCCCAGGCCCTCGTCAAGGGCGACCGCGGCGAGCTGGCCGTCGAGCTGGCCACCGAGGCCGGCGTCGACGAGATCGTGCCGTGGCAGGCGCAGCGCTGCGTGGCCCGCTGGGCGGACGGCCCGCGCGGGGACCGGGCGCTGGCGCGGTGGCGGGCGACCGTCCGGGCCGCGGCCAAGCAGGCCCGCCGGGCGTGGGTGCCGGAGGTCGGCCCGCTCGCCGGGACGGCCGCGCTGGTGCGCCGGATCGCCGCTTCCGACGGCGCGCTGGTGCTGCACGAGGCCGCCGCCGACACCCTGGCCGGGTTCGCGGGCGCGCTGCCGGCCGGGGGTGAGCTGCTGCTCGTCGTCGGCCCCGAGGGCGGGATCTGCGACGCCGAGCTGGCCGCGCTCACGGCGGCCGGGGCGCGCGCCGTGCGGCTGGGGCCCGAGGTGCTGCGCGCGTCCACGGCCGGCGCGGTGGCCCTGGGGGCGCTGGGCGTGCTGACCGGCCGCTGGGCCGGGGCGCGGCCGGCGCCTGCAGGTGGAGACCCGACATCCGGGTGACGCCGCCGCGTCCCGGCGGGGGTTGTGGTTATGGTCTGCGGTGGCGACCGGCCAGGGGGTCGCCAGCGAAGGACGTGACGTGCTCGCCCCCGTTTCCCGCCGTGGCGCGCTGCGCCGGTTCGCCTCCCTCGGCGCCGCGCTCGCGCTGCCCGCCTGCGCCACCTCGCCGCGCCCGGCGCCCGGGGTGACGGGCCCGCGGCGGCTCGGCTACGGCCCGGACGGAAGCATGTTCGGCGAGCTGTCGCTGCCTGCCGGGGACGGGCCGGTGCCGGTCGTGGTCGTGGTGCACGGCGGTTTCTGGCGCCGGGCGTACGGGCTGGAGCTGGGTCGACCGCTCGCGGTGGACCTCGCCAACCGCGGGTACGCGGCCTGGAACGTCGAGTACCGCCGGGTCGGTGCCGGTGGAGGCTGGCCGACCACCTTCGACGACGCCGCGGCGGCGGTCGACCTCCTCGCCGGGGCCGCCCAGGAGGCCGCGGGCGGGCGGCTCGACCTCGACCGCGTGGTCGCGGTGGGGCACTCCGCCGGCGGGCACCTCGCGGCGTGGCTGGCCGCGCGGCCCGGGTTGCCCGCGGGAGCGCCCGGCGCGTCGCCGCGGGTGCGGTTGCGTGGTGCCGTCGCCCAGGCCGGGGTGCTGGACCTGGTGGACGCCGTCGCGGGCGGGGTCGGGGGCAGCGCGGTGGCCGATCTCGTCGGCGGCCGCCCCGAGCAGGTGCCCGAGCGCTATGAGCTGGCCTCGCCGGCGGCGCGGGTGCCGCTGGGTGTGCCGGTCGTCTGCGTGCACGGCACCGCCGACGGCAACGTCCCGCTCCGGCAGAGCGAGCGCTACGTCGCCGCGGCGCGGGCGGCCGGGGACGACGCCGTGCTCGTCGCCCTGCCCGGCGTCGACCACTTCGCCGTGATCGACCCGGACGACGACGCGTGGCGTGTCTGCCGGGATGCCGCGGTGCGGCTGCTGGGGTGACTGCGTCGCCTGCTGGGTTGCGGCCCGAAGGGCGGTGCTGCCGCGCCGCGTCCACCGCACACGATCTGCTCCGGTCGGGTCATCTTGCCCGTCGCGGGTCGGTCGGGAGCGGCCGGTGACCGATGCTGGAGCGCCCACCGGAAGGAGCCCCATGTCCGTCCTGCAGGTCCTGCTCGACGCGCTGCGCGGCCGCCGCGTCGAGGTCGTGGACCTCACCGCGCCCCTGCACGGCGGCACCCCGATCCTGCAGCTGCCATCGCCGTTCGCGAACGCGCAGGCCTTCGCGCTGTCCGAGATCAGCCGCTACGACGAGCGGGGCCCGGCCTGGTACTGGAACGACATCAGCACCTCGGAGCACACGGGCACCCACTTCGACGCGCCGGTCCACTGGGTCACCGGCCGCGACGGCGAGGACGTGGCGCAGGTGCCGCCCGCCCGGCTCCTCGCGCCCGCCGTGGTCCTGGACTTCTCGGCCGAGTCCGCCGCGGACCCGGACTTCCTGCTGGAGGTCGAGCACGTCCGGAACTGGGAGGCCGAGCACGGCCCGCTGCCCGGCGGCGGCTGGCTGCTCTACCGGACCGGCTGGGACGCGCGCAGCGAGGACGCGGCGGCGTTCCTCAACGCGAGCGAGACCGGGCCGCACACGCCGGGGATCTCCGTCGACTGCGCCCGCTGGCTGGCCGAGGAGTCGCCGGTGCTCGGGGTCGGCGTCGAGACGGTCGGCACCGACGCCGGCGCGGCGCACTCGTTCGACCCGCCGTTCCCGTGCCACTCGTTCCTGCTGGGCGCCGGCAAGTACGGGCTGACCCAGCTGCAGAACCTCGCGCTGCTCCCGGCCACCGGCGCGGTGGTTATCGCCGCACCGCTGCCGATCGTCGGCGGGTCCGGCAGCCCGAGCCGGGTGCTGGGGCTGGTCGAACGGTGATCGTCGCCGAGGCGATCGGCCGGGTGCTCGCCGAGCTCGGCGTCGGGCACGCGTTCGGCGTGGTCGGCAGCGGCAACTTCCACGTCACCAACGCGCTGCGCGCGGCCGGGGTGCCGTTCGTCGCGACCCGGCACGAGGGTGGCGCTGCGACGGCGGCCGACGCGTTCGCCCGGGTCAGCGGGCGCCCGGCGGTGGTCACGCTGCACCAGGGCTGCGGGTTGACCAACGCCATGACCGGCATCACCGAGGCGGCCAAGAGCCGCACCCCGCTGCTGGTGCTGGCCGCCGACACGGCCGGCGCGGCGGTGCGCTCGAACTTCCGGGTGGACCAGGACGCCCTGGTCACGGCGGTCGGCGCGGTCGCGGAGCGGGTGCACTCGCCCGCGAGCGCCGTCGCCGACACCGTCCGGGCCCACCGCACGGCGGTCCAGCAGCGGCGCACGGTCGTGCTCAACCTCCCGCTGGACGTCCAGGCCGCGCCCGCCCCGGACGTCGGCGCGGTCCCGGTGGTGCGCCCGGTCGGCCCGCCACGCCCGTCGGCCGACGCCACGGCCGAGCTCGCCGGGATGCTCGCCGCGGCGCGGCGGCCGGTGTTCGTCGCCGGTCGAGGGGCCCGGGCGGCCCGGGAGCCGCTGCGCGCGCTCGCCGACGCCGCCGGCGCCCTGCTGGCCACCTCGGCGGTGGCGCACGGGCTGTTCGCCGGCGACCCGTTCGCCCTCGGCATCTCCGGCGGCTTCGCCACCCCGCTCGCCGCCGAGCTCATCGCCGGCGCGGACCTCGTCGTCGGCTGGGGCTGCGCGCTGAACATGTGGACGATGCGCCATGGGCGGCTGATCGGGCCGGACGCCGGCGTCGTGCAGGTCGACCTCGACGTCGACGCGCTGGGCGCGCACCGGCCCGTCGATCTGGGTGTCGTCGGCGACGTGGCCGCCACGGCCGAGGATCTGCTCGTCGCGCTGCCGCAGCGGAACCGCGGCTACCGCACGGGCGAGGTCCGGGCCCGGATCGTCCGGGGGGGCCGCTGGCGCGACCTGCCCTACGACGACCTCGGCGGCCCGTCCGGCATCGACCCGCGCACGCTGTCGATCGGGCTCGACGACGTGTTGCCCGCCGAGCGCACCGTCGCCGTCGACTCCGGCAACTTCATGGGCTACCCCAGCGCCTACCTCTCGGTCCCCGACGAGCACGGCTTCTGCTTCACCCAGGGCTTCCAGTCGATCGGCCTGGGGCTGGCCACCGCGATCGGCGCGGCGCTGGCCCGGCCGGACCGCCTCGCGGTCGCCGCGCTCGGCGACGGTGGTGCGCTGATGGGCGTGGCCGAGCTGGAGACCGTGGCGCGGCTGGCGATCCCGATGGTCGTCGTGGTCTACGACGACCGCGGCTACGGCGCCGAGGTGCACCACTTCCCCGACGACGACCTCGGCGCGGTGACCTTCCCGGAGACCGACATCGCCGCGATCGGCCGCGGCTTCGGGTTCGAGGCCGTCACGGTCCGCAAGGCCGACGACCTGAGCGGCGTGGCGGAGTGGGTGCGCGGCGAGCGCGCCGCACCGCTGCTGGTCGACGCGAAGATCTCCTCCGACGGCGGCGCCTGGTGGCTCGCCGAGGCGTTCCAGGGCCACTGAGTGGATACGGTGGGGGTGTGAAGCTCACCGCCGCCGGGTCCGTGCTGCTGCTGGTCGACCTGCAGCAGCGCCTCATGCCGGCCATCCACGACGGCGACGCCGTGGTCGAGCGCGCCCGGCGCCTCGCCGAGGGCGCCCGGCTGCTCGACGTCCCCACCCGCGCCACGGAGCAGAACCCCGACGGGCTCGGGTCGACCGTCGCGCAGCTGGCCGGGTTCCCGCAGCTGGTGCTGCCGAAGACCTCGTTCGGCGCCGTCGACGAGCCCGGCTTCGCCACGTTGCTGCCCCCCGGGACCCGGGAGGTCGTCGTCGCGGGGTGCGAGGCACACGTCTGCGTGCTCCAGACGGTGCTGGGGCTGCTCGCCGAGGGCGAGCGGCGGGTCGTGCTGGTGGTGGACGCGATCGGCTCGCGGAACCCGGCCGACCGCGAGATCGCGATCGGCCGCGCCCGCGCCCACGGCGCGGAGGTCGTGACGAGCGAGATGGTGCTGTTCGAGTGGCTCTCGGACAGCACCCACCCGCGCTTCCGCGACGTGCAGAAGCTGATCAAGTAGCGTGCCGCGGGCCGATTCGGACCGGCGCCGGGGGCCCCGCTGCCGCTACCATGGCCCGCGTCCTCGACGAGCAGAGACAGGAAGCAGGCGGCAGCCCCCTTGACCCAGCCGGACACCGTCCAGTCCCGCATGGCCGTTCCGGACGCCGCGCTGCTGGCCCTGCTGGGCTCGCGCGACGAGAGCCTGCGCGTCGCGGAGGAGCTCCTCGACGCCGACGTGCACGTGCGCGGCAACGAGCTCGCCCTCACCGGAACCCCGGCCGATGTCGCGTTCGCCGAGCGCGTGTTCACCGAGCTGATCACCCTCGCCGAGCGCGGGCAGCAGGTGAACCCGGACTCCGTGCGCCGCACCGTCGAGATGCTCGCGACGGACGACCCCGCGACGGCGACGATTCGCGGGGAGTCGCCGGCCGAGGTGCTGAGCCTGGACATCCTCTCCCGGCGCGGCCGCACGATCCGGCCCAAGACGCTGAACCAGAAGCGCTACGTCGACGCGATCGACGCGCACACGATCGTCTTCGGCATCGGCCCGGCCGGCACCGGCAAGACCTACCTGGCCGTCGCCAAGGCCGTGCAGGCGCTGCAGGCGAAGACGGTGAACCGGATCATCCTGACCCGTCCGGCGGTGGAGGCGGGAGAGCGGCTCGGCTTCCTGCCCGGCACGCTCTACGAGAAGATCGACCCCTACCTGCGCCCGCTCTACGACGCGCTGCACGACATGATCGACCCCGAGTCGATCCCGAAGCTGATGGGGGCGGGCACGATCGAGGTGGCCCCGCTGGCGTACATGCGTGGCCGCACCCTGAACGACGCGTTCATCCTCCTCGACGAGGCGCAGAACACGACGCCCGAGCAGATGAAGATGTTCCTCACCCGGCTCGGCTTCGGGTCGAAGATCGTGGTGACCGGCGACGTCACGCAGATCGACCTGCCGGGCGGCACCCGGTCGGGCCTGATGGTGGTCCGCGACATCCTCGACGGCCTCCAGGACGTGCACTTCTCGAACCTGACGAGCAGCGACGTCGTGCGGCACCGACTGGTGGGCGAGATCGTCGACGCCTACGCCCGTCACGACGCCGCGCACCAGGAGGTGCCCAGCAGCCTCGTGCCGAACCGGGCGGACCGCCGCGCCCGTCGCCGCTGAGGTCGGCGGCCGTGTGTGTGGCCCGCGGGCGGACGGGTACTGCACCGTCCACGACTGAGCGCGGGACCGGAACGCGGGGTCGCTAGGCTGAACCGTCCCCGACCAGCGAGGAAGCGCCCGTGAGCATCGAGGTGTGCAACGAGTCCGGCGTCGGGCTGGACGAGTCGCTGATCGCCTCCGTGGCCGCGTACGTGCTGCAGGTGATGCGGGTGAACCCGGCCGCCGAGCTGGCGATCACCGCGGTCACCACGGACGCGATGGCCGAGCTGCACGAGCGGTGGATGGACGAGCCGGGTCCCACCGACGTCATGGCCTTCCCGATGGACGACCTGATCGAGGAGTCACGCCGGCCCGACGCGCCCGACCCCGGGCCCGCCCTGCTCGGCGACGTGGTGCTCTGCCCGGCGTTCGCCCGCGACCAGGCGCGGCGGGCGGGGCACGGGCTCGACGAGGAGCTCCAACTGCTCACCGTGCACGGTGTGCTGCACCTGCTCGGCTACGACCACGCCGAGCCCGAGACCGAGCGCGAGATGTTCGGCCTGCAGCAGCGGCTGCTCGGGCAGTGGGGCACGGCCAGGGCGGAGGCGGCGGCGCGGGTGGCGCAACGCGGCAAGGACGCGAAGCTGCTGGGCACGGCCGGCCTCACCGAGAACCGCTCGGGGTCGAGCGCCGACCCGGACGGCTGAGCCCGCATGGACCCCACCGTCACGCTGGTCGTCCTGACC
>DATLGI010000209.1:0-31557 GCA_035540535.1 Pseudonocardia sp. | reverse complement strand
GACATGACGGAACTCCCGATCCTGACCCGGCGGCGCCGTCAAGGTGGGCCTGGTGATCCCGCAGTCCGGCGTGTACGCCTCGCTCGGGCAGGACATGCAGCGCGGCTGGGACCTGTGGCTGCAGCAGAACGGCAACCGCTTCGGCGAGTACGACGTGCAGACGGTCGTCGCCGACGAGGGGGAGACCCCGCAGACCGGCGTCCCCGCCGTGCAGCGCGTGCTGCAGGCCGAGCAGTCCGACGTCGTCGTCGGGATCGTCAGCTCGGCGGTCGCGCTCGGCGCGGCTCCGCTCGTGGCCGAGGCGCGGAAGATCCTGATGGTGGCCAATGCGGGGGCGGCCGACATCACCGGCAGCGCGGGCAACCCTTACGTGTGGCGGAGCTCGTTCCAGAACGCCCAGGTCGCCGCGGCCGCGGGCCCCTTCCTCGCGCAGCAGGACATTCCCGGCGGCGTCTTCGTCATCGCCCCCGACTACGCGGCGGGCGCCGAGGTCATCGCCGGGTTCCGGCAGGCCTACGAGGGCGCGGGCGGCACCATCGCCGGGCAGGCCCGGCCGCCGTTCGGCACCACGCAGGACTACCAGCCGTTCCTCAGCCAGATCCGCCAGTCCGGCGCCGGCGCGACCTTCTGCTTCTTCGCCGGTGCCGAGGCGGTCTCGTTCGTCACCCAGTACGCCCAGTTCGGCCTCAAGGAGACGACCCCCCTCTACGGGTCCGGGTTCCTCACCGAGGGCGGCGTGCTCCAGCCGCAGGGCGAGGCGGCGCTGGGCGTGCAGACCTCCCTGCATTACACCGACCAGCTCGACAACCCGGCCAACCAGGCGTTCGTCGAGGCCTACCAGGCGGCGTACGACGCCCCGCCGACCTGTTACGCGGTGCAGACCTACGACGCCGCCGCCGTGCTCAACCGCGCGCTCGGCCAGGCCGCGGCGCTGGACGGCGACGCGGTGTCGCAGGCGCTCGGGAACATCGGCGAGATCACCGACAGCCCGCGCGGGACGTGGAGCTTCGAGGGGCGGAGCCCCCGGCAGACGCTGTACCTGCGCACGGTCGAGCGCGCGGGTGACCGCCTGGTCAACGCCGTCACGCAGGACCTCGGCGTGTTCGGTCAGGTCTGAGCCGCCGCAGATGGGTGCGCTCGCGCCGTATCTCGTCAGCGTCCTGAACGGCCTCGCGATCGGCTTCCTGCTGTTCATCCTGGCCGTCGGGCTGTCGCTGGTCTTCGGGATGATGGACGTGCTCAACCTGGCGCACGGCGCGCTGTTCCTGACGGGTGCGTACATCGCGAGCGCCCTGACGGGCGGCGGCCCGAGCTGGGGCGGGTTCCTCGGCGCGCTCGCCGTCGCGGCGGTGGTCGGGCTGCTCGCGGGCGGAGCGCTGTCCGCGATGACCGAGCCGCTGCGCAGGCGCTCCCATCTCGACCAGGCGCTGCTCACCCTCGGCATCGCCTTCGTCGTCGCCGAGGTGCTCATCATCCGGTTCGGCGACGACCCGCTGCGGGTGAACGCGCCGCCGGGGCTCGACGACCCCGTGCCGCTGCTGGGCGCGACGTACCCCACCTACCGGCTGGCCCTCATCGGCATCGGCGCGGCCATCGCGCTCGTGGTGTACCTGGTCGTCGAGCGCACCCGGCTGGGCGCCCTCGTCCGCGCCACCGTCGCGGACCGGGAGATGGTCGCCGCCCTCGGGGTGGACAACCGCCTGGTCAAGACGGGCGTGTTCGCGGTCGGGGCGATGCTGGCCGCCGTGGCGGGGGTGCTCGGGGGTCCGATCTACGGCGCGTCCGTCGGGCTCGACGTCGTCGTGCTCATCCTGGCCCTGATCGTCGTCGTGATCGGCGGCCTCGGCTCGGTGAAGGGCGCGCTCGTGGGCGCGCTGGTGATCGGCCAGATCGAGTCCGTCGGACGGGCGCTGTTCCCGGAGCTCGCGTCGTTCATCCTGTTCGGAGCCCTCGCGATCGTGCTCGTGCTGCGCCCGCAGGGCCTCTTCGGGACGCGGACGGGAGCGGCATGACGACGGCGGCCGAGCCGCGGGCCGTGGCCGCCCAGCCGCCCGCACCGCGGCGCGGCCTCCCGGTCGCCCGCGTCGTCGCGCTCGCCGTGCTGGTGGTGCTCGCCGCGGTCCCGCTGTTCATCGCGCCGTTCGCGGTGAACACGCTGACCCGCTTCCTCGCCTTCGCGCTGCTCGCGGTCAGCCTCGACCTGCTGGTCGGGGTCACCGGCCTGCCGTCGCTCGGGCATGCCGCCTACTTCGGTGCCGGTGCCTACGCGGCGGGGTGGGTGTCGCTCAACGTGACGGCCGAGGTGCCGGTGCCGCTGCTCGCGGGCATGGCCGTCGGCGCGCTCGCCGCGGCGGCGAGCGGTTGGGTCACGGTGCGCACGCACGGCGTCTTCTTCCTGATGCTGACCCTCGCCGTCGGCGAGCTGCTGGCACAGGTCGCGCAGACGTGGGACTCCGTGACCGGCGGCGCGAACGGGCTGTTCGGGATCCCGGTCCCGAGCCTGGGCGGCCGGCCGCTGACCAGCGTCGGGTACGTCTACTGGTACGCGCTGGCGGTGTTCGTCGTCGGCTTCGTCACGGTCTGGCTGGTCGCCCGGTCGCCGTTCGGCGCCGCGCTGCGCGGCATCCGGGACAACGAGCCGCGGATGCGCGCGCTGGGCTACCCCACCGCGCTCTACAAGTACGGCGTGTTCGTCCTCGCCGGTGGCGTCGCCGGGATGGCGGGCGCGCTGCTCGCCGCGCAGGCGCGCCTCGTGACCCCGGCCGACGTGGGCTTCACGACCTCCGCGATCGTCCTGCTCGCCGTGATCATCGGCGGCGCCGGCTCGCTCTGGGGGGCCGCCCTGGGCGCCGCGCTCGTCATCGGCATCCGCGACTTCCTCGGCCCGACCCTCGACGGGCACGGCGAGCTGCTGCTCGGCATCGTGTTCGTCGCGGTCGTCTACCTGCTGCCGAAGGGGGCGGCCGGGCTCGCGCGGATCGGCCGGGGGAGGAGCCGAGCGTGAGCGTCCCCGTGCTGTCCTGCACCGGCCTGAGCCGGGCGTTCGGCGCGCTCAAGGCCGTCGACGGGGTCGACCTGCACGTCGCCCCCGGCGCCCGGCACGCCCTGATCGGGCCGAACGGCGCCGGGAAGTCCACGCTGTTCAAGCTCGTCACCGGCATCCTGCGGGCGGACGCGGGCACCGTGTCGCTCGACGGCGCGGACGTCACGCGCGTGTCCGAGGTGCGGCGCTGCCGGCGCGGGATGAGCCAGACCCTCCAGCACGCCAGCCTGTTCTCCTCGATGACCGCGGTGGAGACGGTGGTGCTGGCCGTGCAGCGGCACGGGGCCGACGGTGGGGGCGGCCGGATCTCCGTGCTTCCCCGGCACCGGCCGAGGGTCGAGGAGCGGGCCGAGGAACTGCTCGGCGAGGTCGGGCTGGCCGGCCGTGGGCACGTGATGGTGCACTCGCTGTCGCACGGCGAGCGCAAGCAGCTCGAGGTGGCGCTCGCGCTGGCCTGCCGGCCCCGGTTGCTGCTGCTCGACGAGCCCGCGGCGGGGATGTCGGGCGCGGAGAGCGCGCGGCTGGTCGAGCTGCTCACCGGACTGCCCGCGGAGGTCACCGTGCTGTTCGTCGAGCACGACCTCGACCTGGTCTTCGAGCTCGCCGACGCGGTCACGGTGCTGCACCTCGGGCGGGTGCTGCTGTCCGGCACGCCCGACGAGGTGCGCGCGAGCGAGGCCGTGCGGGAGGCGTACCTGGGGACGAGCCGGCGCGAGGAGCTGTTCCTGCCGTGACGACCCCAGCCGGGCCCTTCCTGCGGGTGCGCGAGCTCGTCTCGGGCTACGCCGGCAGCACCGTGCTGAGCGGGGTGGACCTCGACCTCGACCGTGGCGCCACCCTCGGCCTGCTCGGACGCAACGGGGTC
This sequence comes from Pseudonocardia sp., assembly GCA_035540535.1. GTDB lineage: Bacteria > Actinomycetota > Actinomycetes > Mycobacteriales > Pseudonocardiaceae > Pseudonocardia. The sequence goes on along the minus strand of DATLGI010000209.1, from coordinate 27,649 downwards.
GGGAAGTCCACGCTCGTCATGACGGTGATGGGGCTGGTGCCCGTGACGTCCGGGTCCGTGCGGCTCGACGGCGTGGAGCTGGCCGGGAAGCGTCCCGACGCCGTCGCCAGGGCGGGCGTGGCGCTGGTCCCGCAGGGCCGGCGGGTCTGGGCGCCGCTCACCGTCGCCGAGCACCTGGCACTCGCCTCCGGGCGCCGCGGCGGGACCTGGACCGTGGACGCGGTGCTGGACCTGCTGCCCCGGCTCGCCGAGCGGCGCCGCCAGCCCGCCGGGTCGCTGTCCGGGGGCGAGCAGCAGATGCTGGCGGTGGCCCGCGCCCTGCTGACCAACCCGCGGCTGGTGCTGCTCGACGAGCCCTCGGAGGGGCTCGCCCCGGCGATCGTCGAGCAGATCGGCGAGGTCGTGCGCACGATGCGCGGCGAGGGCGTGGCCGTGCTGCTCGTCGAGCAGGACCTGCACCTGGCCTTCGCGGTGAGCGACGAGATCGCGGTGATGGAGAAGGGCCGGATCGTGCACCGGGTGCCGACGCCGGATTTCCGCCGCGACCCGCAGACCGCCCAGCGCCTGCTCGGGGTGGCATAGCGGCGTCCGACCGCCGCCGCGGTCGTGTCGGGGGGTCCGCCTAGCATCGGACACATGGCTGACCGTCTGGTGGTTCGGGGTGCGCGCGAGCACAACCTGCGCGGTGTGGACCTCGATCTGCCCCGGGACAGCCTCGTCGTCTTCACCGGGCTGTCCGGTTCGGGCAAATCCAGCCTCGCCTTCGACACGATCTTCGCGGAGGGGCAGCGGCGGTACGTCGAGTCGCTGTCGGCCTATGCGCGCCAGTTCCTCGGCCAGATGGACAAGCCGGACGTCGACTTCATCGAGGGCCTCTCCCCGGCGGTGTCGATCGACCAGAAGTCGACCAACCGCAACCCGCGGTCCACGGTCGGCACGATCACCGAGGTCTACGACTACCTGCGCCTGCTCTACGCGCGCGCCGGCGTGCCGCACTGCCCCGTGTGCGGCCACGTGATCGCGCGGCAGACGCCGCAGCAGATCGTGGACCAGGTGCTCGCGATGCCCGAGAGCAGCCGCTTCCAGGTGCTGGCCCCGGTGGTGCGCACGCGCAAGGGCGAGTTCGCCGATCTCTTCGCGAACCTGCAGGCCCAGGGCTACTCGCGGGTGCTGGTCGACGGCACGGTGTATCCGCTCGCCGAGCCGCCCACGTTGAAGAAGCAGGAGAAGCACGACATCTCGGTGGTCGTGGACCGGCTGACGGTCAAGGCCTCGGCCAAGCAGCGGCTCACCGACTCGGTGGAGACGGCGCTGCGGCTGGCCGACGGGCTGGTCGTGCTCGACTTCGTCGACCTTCCCGAGGAGGACCCGCACCGGGAGCGCCGCTTCTCCGAGCGGATGGCCTGTCCCGACGGTCACCCCCTCGCCCTGGACGAGCTGGAGCCGCGCACGTTCTCCTTCAACTCGCCCTACGGCGCCTGCCCCGAGTGCCACGGCATCGGGATCAAGAAGGAGGTCGACCCGGAGCTCGTCGTCCCCGATCCCGAGCTGAGCCTGGCCGAGGGCGCGATCGCGCCGTGGGCGGGCGGGCATTCGGCGGAGTACTTCGGCCGGCTGCTGGAGGCGCTCGGCCGCACCCTCGGGTTCCGCACGGACGTCGCGTGGCGGCGGCTGCCGGCCGCCGCGCAGAAGGCGGTGCTGCACGGAACCGCCGAGCAGGTGCACGTCCGCTACCACAACCGGTACGGCCGCGAGCGTTCCTACTACGCCGCCTTCGAGGGCGTCGTGCCGTTCCTCGAGCGCCGGCTGGACCAGACCGAGTCGGAGTCGCAGCGGGAGCGCTACGAGGGCTACATGCGCGACGTGCCGTGCCCGGCCTGCCGCGGTGCCCGGCTGCGGCCCGAGGTGCTCGCGGTGACGCTGTGCCACCGCACGGAGGGGGACAGGTCGATCGCCGAGGTCTCGGCGATGTCGGTCGCCGAGTGCTCGGCGTTCCTGAACGGGATGGTGCTCGACGCCCGGCAGTCGATGATCGCCGGGCGGGTGCTCAAGGAGGTGCAGGCGCGCCTGGGCTTCCTGCTCGACGTGGGCCTGGACTACCTCTCCCTGGACCGTGCGGCCGGCACGCTGTCCGGCGGCGAGGCGCAGCGGATCCGGCTGGCCACCCAGATCGGGTCCGGCCTGGTCGGCGTGTTGTACGTCCTCGACGAGCCCTCGATCGGGCTGCACCAGCGCGACAACCGGCGTCTGATCGACACGCTCACCCGGTTGCGGGACCTCGGGAACACCCTGATCGTCGTGGAGCACGACGAGGACACGATCCGCTCCGCGGACTGGGCGGTCGACATCGGCCCTGGTGCGGGGGAGCACGGCGGGCGGATCGTGCACAGCGGCTCCGTCGCCGGGCTGGAGGCGCACGACACCTCGCTCACCGGCGCCTACCTGTCGGGCCGGCGGTCGATCCCGGTCCCGGGGCAGCGGCGGGCGGTGGACCGCAAGCGGCGGCTCACCGTCGTCGGCGCGCGTGAGCACAACCTGCGTGGGATCGACGTCGACGTGCCGCTCGGCTGCCTCGTCGCGGTCACCGGCGTGTCCGGGTCGGGCAAGTCGACCCTGGTCAACGACATCCTCGCCACCGTGCTGGCGAACAAGCTCAACGGTGCGCGCCAGGTGCCGGGCCGGCACACCCGGATCACCGGGGTGGACCAGCTCGACAAGCTGGTGCGGGTCGACCAGTCGCCGATCGGGCGCACCCCGCGGTCGAACCCCGCCACCTACACCGGCGTGTGGGACCACGTCCGCAAGCTGTTCGCCGCCACCACCGAGGCCAAGGTGCGCGGGTACCAGCCCGGCCGGTTCTCCTTCAACGTCAAGGGCGGGCGCTGCGAGGCGTGCTCCGGCGACGGCACGATCAAGATCGAGATGAACTTCCTGCCGGACGTCTACGTCCCGTGCGAGGTGTGCAAGGGCGCCCGCTACAACCGCGAGACGCTCGAGGTGCACTACAAGGGCAAGACGGTCGCCGACGTGCTCGACATGCCGATCGAGGAGGCCGCGGAGTTCTTCGGGCCGATCACCGCGATCAGCCGCTACCTGCGCACGCTGGTCGACGTCGGGCTCGGTTACGTCCGGCTCGGGCAGCCGGCGCCCACCCTGTCCGGGGGCGAGGCGCAGCGGGTGAAGCTCGCCAGCGAGCTGCAGAAGCGCTCCAACGGACGGACGATCTACATCCTCGACGAGCCGACCACCGGCCTGCACTTCGAGGACATCCGCAAGCTGCTGCTGGTGATCGACGGGCTGGTCGACAAGGGCAACTCGGTGGTCGTCATCGAGCACAACCTCGACGTGATCAAGACGGCCGACTGGGTGATCGACATGGGGCCGGAGGGCGGGTCCGGCGGCGGCACGGTGGTGGCGCAGGGCACGCCGGAACGGATCGCCGCGCACCCGTCGAGCTACACCGGGGAGTTCCTGCGCCGGCTCGTCACGCCGAGCGAGGCCGTGGTCCGCCGGCCGGCCCGCCGCCGCGCGGCCGCGGCGAACCGGGCTCCCGTGCCCTGATCGGACGCGTTCGACCGAGCGCCCGGCGGGTAGTCCTCGCCGTGGTGGCCTTCCGGCCTCCGCACCCGACGCCGTGGCCGGCGCCTTGCGGGTGGCCGGCCCGGCCGAGCGAAGCGAGGGAATGCGATGAGCGACCCCCAGGTCCCACCCGGTACCGACCCGGAGGAAGTGGCGCCGAACCCCGCCGGCATCCCGCAGTCCGACCCGCCCGAGGGCGGCCCGGACCCGGAGACGACGGCCGGGGTGGGGCCCGGCTTCGGCGGCGACGCCGACACCCGACCCGAGAGCGCGGAGTGAGCCGGCGCCTCGGCGACCGGTGACGCCGACGACGGGCCCCGGGTGCGCAGCACCCGGGGCCCCGTCCGCTCCGCCCGCCGGGCCCGATCGGCCTCAGGCCCGCACCAGCCGGTAGAAGCGGAAGAAGTCGTTCTCGATCGGCAGGATCTCGATCCCGCCGAATCCGGCGCGCCCGGCGTAGCCGCGCAGCGTGTCCGCCCGCATCACCGTGCCGGTGGCGGCCGAGGGCTGGTGGGCCAGCCCGTCGGGCAGGCAGCAGAGCAGCGAGTACCCGTACATCAGGCGCTCGACGTCGTCGCCCGGGGCCGTGAACCGCTCGGCCACACGCTCGTCCATCACCAGCACGGTGCCCTCGTCACCGGCGAGCCTGCGCATCGCGGCCAGCACCCCGACGGGATCGGGCAGGTCGTGCACGCACTCGAACGCGGTGACGAGGTCGTACCCGCCCTCCGGGGCCACGACGGCGGCCGCGTCGGCCAGGTGGAAGCGCACCCGGTCGCCGACGCCGGCCTCGGCGGCGTTCTTCCGAGCCGCCTCGATCGACGGGGCGTCGAGGTCGAAACCGTCCACCACCGCGTCGGGGTAGGCGAGCGCGATCCCGATCGCGGACCACCCCACGCCGCAGCCGATGTCGGCCACGCGGCCGCCGGCGCGCAGCGCCGCGTCGACGTCGGGCACGGACGGCAGGTACTCGCGGCCCAGCGCGCCGAGGAACAGCGGCCGGTTCGCGGCCCCCTGCGCCTCCCGGGCGTCGGTGCCGTGCTGCGCCCAGCTGACGCCGCCGCCCGTGCGGTAGGCCTCCACCAGCGCGTCCGCCTGCTTGCCCAGGCCGACGAGCAGCCGGGCGAGCGGCAGCAGGTAGTTCGGGCTGAGGACGTCGGTCAGCGGTTCGACGTGCGCGTCCGGCAGCGTGTAGCGGCGGCGCAGCCCGTCGGCCTCGCCGTCCGCGGTCAAGATGCCCGTGACGGCCTGCTGCTCGAGCCACTCCCGGGCGTACCGCTCGGCGGTCCCGGTCCGGGCGGCCAGCTCGGCCGAGGTCAGCGGGCCCGCGCCGGCAAGGGCGCGGTACCAGCCGAGCCGGTCGCCGAGGTAGGCCGCGTGCAGGTCGAGGGTGGCCAGGACGGACCCGAACAGGCGCTCGACGAGCGCGTCGGTGGTGTGGGTGCCGGTGGCGGCGGTCATGGTGGTTCCTCTCCTCGGGACGGAGGGAACGCTAGGAGCGGCCGCTGACAGCGTGGCGGCACCGCGCTGTCAGACCGCCGCCGGCGGCCCGGGCCGCCGCGCGGTCCTGTCGGTTCCGGTCGCGCCCGGGTGATGCCACGATGGCCCGGTGACAGCGGTCGGCGTGCTCGGCCCGGTGGTGCTGCACGGGCCGACGGGCGCGATCCGGATCGGGTCCCTGCGGCAACGCCGGTTGCTCGCCGCGCTGGTGGCGCACCGGGCCGCCGCGGTCTCCTCGGCCTCGCTCGCCGAGCTGGTGTGGGACCGCGCGCTGCCGGCGGATCCGGCCGGAGCGGTCCAGACGAACGTGGCCCGGCTGCGCCGCCTGCTGCCGCCGGAGGTGCGGCTGGTGACGACCAGCGAGGGCTACCGGCTGCTCGCGGACGCCGCGCTGGTGGACGTCGCGGCGTTCGCCGAGCACGTCGCCGCCGCGGCGTCCACGCGCGATGCGCACGAGCGCATGGAGCGGCTCGCGGGCGCGCTGGCACTGTGGCGCGGGCGGCCGTACACCGAGCTCGACCACGCCTCGCTCGAACCCGAGGTCGCCCGGCTCACCGAGTTGCGGGCCGCCGCCGCCGAGCAGCACGCCGATGCGCTGCTCGCACTGGGGCGGGTGGGCGAGGCCGTCGCCGCGCTGGAGGCCCTGACCGTCGCCGAGCCCCTGCGCGAGGGAGCGGTCGGGCTGCTGATGCGGGCGCTGGTGGCCGCCGGGCGGCAGGGCGACGCGCTCGCGGCGTACTCCCGGTTGCGCGCGCGCCTCGCCGACGAGCTCGGGCTGGACCCGGCCCCGGAGCTGCGGGCGCTGGAACGGCAGGTGCTGCGCCAGGAGGTCGTGCCGGCCGCCGCGGCCGCGCCGCTCACCGCGCAGACCGGCGCCGGCCCGCCCGCGCCCCGGCCGCCGGTGAGCTCGTTCGTCGGCCGGGAGGCCGACCTGGCCACGGCGGCCGACCTGCTGACCCGGTGCCGGGTGGTCACCCTGTGCGGCCCGGGCGGGGTGGGCAAGACACGCCTGGCGGTGCACGTCGCGGCCGCGGTGGCCGGGCGCTACCCGGACGGCGCGCTCCTCGTCGAGTTCGGCGACGGCGGCCCGGCGGACGTCGAGCCGGCGCTCGCGGCGGCGCTGAAGCTGGCCGATGCCGCCGCGGACTCGTTCCTCGCGCGGATCGTCGAGGTGCTCGCGGTCCGCCGCCAGTTGCTCGTGCTGGACAACTGCGAGCACGTCGCCGACGCGGTGGCCCGCCTCGTCGAGGCCGTGACGCGCGGTGCCCCCGGCGTCGACCTGCTGCTCACCAGCCGCGAGCCCCTGCGGGTGGACGGCGAGCACGTCGTCGCCGTCCACCCGCTGGCGCCGGCCGCGGCGGCGCGGCTGCTGTCCGACCGGATGCGGGCGGCCGGGCAGCCCGGCGACGAGCTGGACCGGGCCGATCTGGTGGCCGAGCTGTGCCGCCGCCTCGACGGGTTGCCGCTGGCTCTCGAGCTGGCGGCGGCGCGATCGGTGACGCTCGGGCTGCGCGGCCTGCTCGACGCCCTGGACCCGGCCGGGGCGCAGCCGCTGGACGTGCTGCGCGGCGGCCGCCGGACGGCGTCGGCGCGGCACCGCTCGTTGCGCGACGTGGTGGCATGGTCGCACGGGCTGCTCGACGACGGGCAGCGGGCGCTGTTCGAGCGGCTCGCGGTGTTCGCCGGCCCCGTCGAGCACGCCGCGGTCGAGTCCGTCTGCGGGGACGCCGGCGCCCTGCCCGACCTCGTCGAGCGGTCGCTGGTCGTGCGCCAGCCCGGGGAGCCCGCGCGGTTCGGGATGCTGGAGACGCTGCGCGCGTTCGGCCGCTCCCGGCTGGCCCTCGATCCGCGGACGCCGCGCCTGCGCGCCCGGCACGCGGCCTGGGCCGTCCGGCTCGCCGACGAGATCGGGGCCGACCGCCGCGGACCCGGCGAGGGGGGCGCGATCCGGCGCTTCGACGCGCATCTCGCCGACCTGCGCCGCGCACACGCCTGGCTGTGCGAGGCCGGGCCACCGGAGGAGCTGCTGCGGCTGTCGCTGCTGTTCGGGCAGCTCGGCTACCTGCGCGGCCGGATCGACCTGCTGCGCCTGGTCGAGGAGGCGCTCACCGCGGTGGGCGTGCCCGAGCCGGGTGTCACCCGGGCGGCGGTGTTCCCGCCCCTGGTGCCCCGGCTCCTCGGGTTGCTCGCGACCTCGGGCTGGCAGCGCGGCGACCTGGCCAGTGCGCATGCCCGCTCCGTGCAGGCCATCGAGCTCGCCGAGCGCGGGCCCGACCCGCGTGCCGCCCGGGACGGCCACGAGGCCCTGATGAACGTCCTGAGCTTCCGCGGCGACCTCGACGGGGCGCTGCGGCAGGCCGCCCGCGCGCGCGAGCTCGCCCGGGCGGCGGGCGACGACGAGACCGAGTTCCTCAGCCTGGTCGACCTCGCAGTCGTGTCGGCCTACGCGGGCGACCACGAGGCGGCCGCCCGCCACGAGGAGGCGATGAGTACCCTCGCCGACCACATCGGGTCGCCCACCGCGCGCGGGTTCCGCGCCTACGTGCGCGGCGAGCGCCGGGCCGAGCTGGGTGACCCCGGCGCGGCCGACCACCTGCGTGAGGCGGTCTGCGCCGCCGAGGAGGTCGACTCGGGGTTCGTGGCGGGCATCGCCCGGCACACGCTGCTGACCTCGGCCGCGCGCGACGGCGGTGACCCGGCCGCCGCGCTGGTCGCCTTCGGGCCGCTGATCGACCACTGGCACGGCTTCGGCGCCTGGACGCAGCTGTGGATCGCGATGCGGGCACTCGTCGAGACCCTCTCCCGGCTCGGGCGGCACGGCGAGGTGGCCGTGCTGCTGGGGGCGCTGGCGGCGAGTCCGCGCGCCCCCGACGCCTTCGGCGCCGACTCGGCCCGGGTGCTCGCGGTGGAGGACGCCGCCCGCGACGCCCTCGGTCCGGCCTTCGCCGCGCGCCGCGCCGAGGGCGCCGGGCTGGGCGACGGCGGCGCCGTGGCCCTGGCGCGGCGGCTGACCCGAGCGTGACCCGAGGCTCGGTCCCCTGGAAGCCGGTCGGCTGGGGCTGGTACCCTCCGGAATGCGACCACCCCGTCGCGCGTTGTCGTGCGTGGCAGCACAGCGCGTCATGGGGCGATCAAGTGGAGCCCCGCTCCCACCCGCCTCCTCCGGCCTCACGGCCGTGAGGGTCGGGTCCGGTCCGCCGGTGAGCCGTCGGCTCTCCGGGCCGTGGACCGTCGGGTATTCGGGTCTCCGCTCCGTCGCACCACGACGTCGATACGAGGAGACCCCATCAGCACAGAGACGCGCATCAACGACCGGATCCGCGTTCCCGAGGTCCGCCTGGTCGGTCCGAACGGCGAGCAGGTCGGCATCGTGCGGATCGAGGACGCCCTCCGGTTGGCGCAGGAGGCCGAACTCGACCTCGTCGAGGTCGCCGCCCAGGCCCGCCCGCCGGTCTGCAAGCTCATGGACTACGGCAAGTTCAAGTACGAGAGCGCGCAGAAGGCCCGGGAGTCCCGGCGCAACCAGCAGCTCACGACGATCAAGGAGCAGAAGCTCCGGCCGAAGATCGACACCCACGACTACGAGACCAAGAAGCGCAATGTGGTGCGCTTCCTCGAGGGTGGCAACAAGGTCAAGGTCACGATCATGTTCCGGGGTCGCGAGCAGTCGCGCCCGGAGCTCGGGTTCCGGCTGCTGCAGCGGCTGGCCGAGGACGTGGCCGAGCTGGGCACGGTGGAGGCGGCGCCGAAGCAGGACGGCCGCAACATGACGATGGTGATCGCGCCGCTGCGCAAGCCCCCGCCCCGCCCGCGGGCCGGCGGCCGCGAGGCGGGCGGCGAGGAGCAGCCTGCCACCGAGGTCAGCACGGCCTGAGACACCCGGCTCGACCGGCCGGATCCGGCAGGTGCTTCGGCGCGTGCCACCGATGACGCACGACCCGACGACGATGCGGTGCCGCCCTGCCCGGGCGGCGCCGGTGATGAGGACGAGCCATGCCCAAGAACAAGTCGCACAGCGGGATCACCAAGCGGGTCAAGGTGACCGGCACCGGCAAGCTGATGCGCCAGCAGACCGGCCTGCGGCACCGCCTCGAGGTGAAGTCGAGCAAGGAGACGCGCGATCTGTCCGGCTACGTGCCGGTGAACAAGGCCGACGTCAAGCGCGTCCGGAAGATGCTCGGCCGCTAGCACTGCGGGTCGCCCGCGACCCGTCCCACCCCGCCGATCCGGCCGGCGGCCCGCTCTACCCCGCCCGGCCGATGACAGACAGGACGTTCCATGGCACGCGTGAAGCGCGCGGTCAACGCGCAGAAGAAGCGCCGCACCACCCTCGAGCTGGCCAGCGGCTACCGCGGACAGCGCTCCCGGCTGTACCGCAAGGCGAAGGAGCAGATGCTCCACTCGCTCAACTACGCCTACCGCGACCGCCGCGCCCGCAAGGGCGACTTCCGGCAGCTGTGGATCACCCGCATCAACGCCGCCGCCCGTGCCAACGACATGACCTACAACCGCTTCATCCAGGGTCTGAAGGCCGCCGGGGTGGAGGTCGACCGCAAGAACCTCGCCGAGATCGCCGTCAGCGACCCGGCCGCGTTCAGCGCGCTCGTCGAGGTCGCCCGGGCACACGTCCCGTCCGCCGGTGCCGCCGGCAGCACCGAGGAGCCCGCAGCCTGAGCGAGCCCGCGTCCGGCGCCGAGCCGCCCGGCACGCCCCGCACGCCGCGCGTCGCCGGAGCCCGCAAGCTGCTGCGCCGGGCCGGGCGGGAGCGGGCCGGGCGTTTCCTCGTCGAGGGGGCCCGGTCGGTGCGCGAGGCGCTGGACTGGGCGCGTGCCGGCGGGCGGGTGCACGAGCTGTTCGTGACCGCCGCCGCCGCCGCTCGCCACCGCGACCTCGTCACCGCGGCGGCGGCCGCGGGCGCCCGCGTCTCGCCGGTCACCGACCACGCGGCGGCCGTGCTGTCCGACACGGTGACCCCACAGGGCCTGGTTGCCGTGTGCGACCTGCTCGACGTGCCGCTCGACCGCGCCCTCGCCGGGGATCCCGGCCTCGTGGCGGTGCCGGTGGGTGTCGCCGACCCGGGGAACGCCGGCACGATCATCCGGGTGGCCGACGCGGCGGGTGCGGACGCCGTGCTGCTTGCCGGCGACACCGTCGACCCGCACAACGGGAAGGCGGTCCGGGCCTCCAGCGGCAGCGTGTTCCACCTCCCGATCGCCCGCGAGCGCGACGCCGCGGCGGTGGCCGCGGCTTGCCGCGGGGTAGGGCTCACGCTGCTCGCCGCCGACGCCCGCGGCGAGGTGGACCTGCACGACCCCGCCGCCGCGCCGCTGCTCGCCGCCCCGGTGGCCTGGTTGTTCGGCGGCGAGGCGCACGGGCTGCCCGCGGCGGTGCTCGCCGCGGCCGACCACCGCGTCCGTGTGCCGCTGCACGGCCGGGCGGAGAGCCTCAACCTGGCCGCCGCCGCCGCCGTCTGCCTGTACGCCGGCGCCGCCGCCCGGGCCCGCCCGGCTCAGCGTGACGAGCACCCGGTCGGTGGTGACGGCCACGGACGCGGGGCGGCGCGCGCCTCGTCGCAGCCGTAGAACGCGACGGTGCGCGGTGTCACCGTCGAGCGGTTGCAGCAGCAGGTCGCGCACCGGCCCGGCCGCCGGCGGGGGCGTGGAGGTGACGGCGAGGCAGCGTCCGCAGGCGCCGGACCGGTCGCGCCGCCGTGCCCACGACCCGGCCGACCAGTACCGCGGCCAGCAGCACCACCAGGGGCGCGGCCAGTGCCACCAGGCCCGGCCAGGGGGTGGCGGTGATCGCCGCCACGAACGGTGCCGGCAGCACGCCGACGGCGAGCGGGCGGGTGCGGGCCGACCCGAGCGCGAGGAGGGCCACGGCAGCGCCGAGTAGGGGACCGAGCGGGTCGACGCCGAGCCGGTCCGCGGCGAGCAGGTCGCCTGCCCCGGGGCCGGCGAGCCGGGTGCCGGTGCCCGCCACGGCCGTCCACGCCGTGCCGGCGCCCGCGACCAGTGCCAGCGCCGACCCGACCACCGCGGCGTCGACGGGGTCCCGGCGCCGCACGGCGAACCAGAGCACCGACGGCACGAGGGTGAGCGCCACGGGCGCGGTGAGCACCCCGACCGCGACACAGCCCACCAGGCCGCCGTCGCGGACCAGCCCGCGCCGGCCACGGCGCCGGGGTCCCGCGGCAAGGGCGAGCGCGCCCAGCAGCCACGGCAGGGCGAGGCCCGCGGCCACGACGGTCCGCTGGGCGTCGAGCAGCGGAGGGCACACCGCCAGCAGCAGCAGTGCCGCCGCCGCCCACGGCCGCTCGACGTCCAGCCGCCGCGCGAGGACCCACACGAGCAGCGCGGTCACGGCGGCGACCGGCAGCATCGCCTCCCGGGCGGCGTCGAGGACGCTCGGCGCCCGGTCCCACGCACCGGTGGCGACGGTCCACGCGGCGACCTGCAGCGCCGCGGGCGAGACCCCCGGCGCGGCCGCGCCGCCCAGCCCGACGACCGCCAGCACCTGCCCGACGAGCGCGGCCTCGGCCTCGACCGGAGCGGGAGCGCCGGGCGAGCGCAGCGCGCGCAGTGCCACCGTCAGTGCCACCCCGGCGGCGAGCACCGCCCACCACAGCGCACCTGCGCACGGGCCGGCCCGCGTGGTCGGCGCAGCCCGCGGGTGCAGCACGATCCACACGGGGGCACCTCGGAAGTTGAACAGGACGGGGGAGCCGGGCCGCCAGTGTCGCGCCGGAACCCTCGCCCCTCTACCGCCGATCGCCGTAACCGGGACCCGGCGGACGGCCCCGACTCGGGCGCTCGGCCGTGCCCGCGGTGCCCGTCCCGGTGGGCGCGGGGCCCTCGGCCGACCGCGAGGGAAACCGGACGAGCGCCCCGACTACGATCGATCGGTCCCGCCCGTCGAGGGAAAGACACCCCACCCGATGCCGTCCGATCCCCCTGAGACCCCCGACGCCGCCCTGCTCGCCGAGGAGACGCTGAAGCAGGCCGTCGTCGCGGCCGAGGAGGCCTTCGCCGCAGCGGCGGACCTGGCCGCGCTCGCCGCCGCCAAGCCGGCCCACCTCGGCGACCGCGCCCCGCTGCAGCTCGCCCGCCGCGCGCTCGGCGCGCTGCCGGGCCCGGAGCGGGCCGAGGCGGGCAGGCGCGTCAACGCGGCCCGCCAGGAGGTCCAGGCGGGCTTCGACGCGCGCCGCGCGCAGCTCGCCGCCGAACGCGACGAGCGGGTGCTCGCCGAGGAGGCCGTGGACGTCACGCTGCCGTGGGACCGGCACCCGCGCGGTGCCCGCCACCCGATCACGCAGCTCTCCGAACGGATCGCGGACGTCTTCGTCGCTATGGGTTGGGAGGTCGCGGAGGGGCCGGAGGTCGAGGCCTCGTGGCTGAACTTCGACGCGCTGAACTTCGGCAAGGACCACCCGGCGCGGACGATGCAGGACACCTTCTACGTCGGCGACGGCGACGACGGGACCGACTCCGGGCTGGTGCTGCGCACCCACACCTCGCCGGTGCAGATCCGCGCGCTGCTGGAGCGCGAGCTGCCCGTCTACGTCGTGTGTCCGGGCCGCACGTTCCGCACCGACGAGCTCGACGCCACCCACACCCCGGTGTTCCACCAGGTCGAGGGCCTGGCCGTGGACCGAGGGCTGACGATGGCGCACCTCAAGGGCACCCTCGACGCGCTCGCCCGGGCGATGTTCGGCGAGCGGTCGAGGATCCGCATGCGCCCGTCGTTCTTCCCGTTCACCGAACCCTCGGCGGAGCCCGACGTGTGGTTCCCGGAGAAGAAGGGCGGCGCCGGCTGGGTCGAGTGGGGCGGCTGCGGCATGGTCGACCCGAACGTCCTGCGGGCCTGCGGGGTCGACCCGGACGTCTACTCCGGGTTCGCCTTCGGGATGGGGCTGGAGCGCACGCTGCAGTTCCGCAACGGCCTGCCCGACATGCGGGACATGGTCGAGGGCGACGTCCGGTTCAGCCGCGCCTTCGGCGTGTAGAGGAGCAGCACGTGCGCGTTTCCCAGTCGTGGCTCGCGGACCATGTCGACCGGCTCCCGCCGGACGCCGACGAGGTCGCCGAGGCGTTCGTCCGGGTCGGCCTGGAGGTCGAGGACGTCCACCGCGGTCCCGAGGTCACCGGGCCCCTGGTCGTCGGGCGGGTGACGGCGGTCGAGGAGCTCACCGGACTGAAGAAGCCGATCCGGTGGTGCCGGGTGGACACCGGCGAGGGCGAGCCGCGCGGCATCATCTGCGGCGCGCAGAACTTCACCGAGGGCGACCTCGTCGTGGTCGCCCTGCCGGGAGCGGTCCTGCCCGGCGGCTTCGCGATCTCGGCGCGGCGAACCTACGGGCACGTCTCCGACGGGATGATCGCCTCCGTGCGCGAGCTCGGCATCGGGTCCGACCACGCCGGCATCCTCGTGCTGCCGTCGGGCACCGCGGAGCCGGGTGACCAGGCGCGGCCGCTGCTCGGCCTCGACGACGCCGTGATCGAGCTGGCCGTCACCCCCGACCGCGGGTACTGCTTCGCGGTCCGCGGCCTCGCCCGCGAGCTGGCCGCCTCGCTCGACACCGCGTTCACCGACCCGGCCGCGCAGGTCGGGATCCCCGCCGCCGAGGGCGACGCGTGGCCGGTCCGGATCTCCGACCCCGTCGGCTGCCGCCGCTTCGTCGCGCGCCGGGTGACCGGCGTCGACCCCGCGGCGCCGAGCCCCTGGTGGATGCGTCGGCGCCTGCTCGCCGCGGGGATCCGCCCGATCTCGCTCACCGTCGACGTCACCAACTACGTGATGCTCGAACTCGGTCAACCGCTGCACGCGTTCGACGCCGCGCTGGTGCGCGGCGACATCGTCGTGCGGCGCGCCCGTCGGGGAGAGACGTTGCGGACCCTCGACGACGTCGAGCGCAGGCTCGACCCCGACGACATCGTCCTCACCGACGACACCGGCCCGATCGGACTCGCCGCGGTGATGGGCGGCGCGAGCACCGAGATCTCCGGCTCCACCGTCGACGTCCTGATCGAGGCGGCGAACTGGGAGCCGGCCGCCGTCGCGCGCGCCGCGCGCCGGCACAAGCTGCCCAGCGAGGCGGCGAAGCGGTTCGAACGGGCCGTGGACCCGCAGCTGCCGCCGGTGGCCGCGGAGCGCGCGGCCGCCCTGCTCGTGCGGTACGGCGGCGGGACGATCGTGCCCGGACGCACCGACGCCGGGGCCGCGCCGGTCCTGCCGCCGGTGCGGATGCCGCTGGCGCTGCCCGACGAGGTCGCCGGCACCGCGCTGCCGCGCGGCGCGACCGTCCGCAGGCTGGTGCAGGTCGGCTGCGCCGTCGACCTGGAGACCGGTGACGACGGGGTCGGGGCGGTCGTCGTCACCCCGCCCTCGTGGCGCCCCGACCTGACCCGGCCCGCGGACCTCGTGGAGGAGGTCCTGCGGCTGCAGGGCCTCGACACGATCCCGTCCGTGCTGCCGGCAGCCCCGCCCGGCCGCGGGCTGACCCCCGCCCAGCAGCGGCGGCGGGCCGTCTCGAGGGCGCTGGCCGAGGCGGGCTACGTCGAGGTGCTGCCGTTCCCGTTCGTCGGTCCCGCCGTGTGGGACGCGTTCGGCCTGCCCGCCGACGACGTGCGCCGGCGCACCGTGCCGGTCCGCAACCCGATGGACGCCGACCGCGCCGAGCTGGCCACCACCCTGCTGCCGGGTCTGCTGGACGCGCTCGTGCGCAACCGGGCCCGCGGGTTCGTCGACGTCGCCCTCTACCACGTCGGGCAGGTGGTGCTGCCGCACGCGCAGCCGGCCCCGCTGCCCGACCCCCCGGTGGACGCCCGGCCCTCCGACGCCGACATCGCGCGCATCCACGCCGCGCTGCCGGCCCAGCCCGTGCACGTGGCCGCGGTGCTGGCCGGGGACCGGGAGCCGCGCGGCTGGTGGGGCGCGGGCCGCGCGGCGAGCTGGGCGGACGCGGTGGCAGCCGCGCGGCTGGTGGGTGTCGCCGCCGGCGTCGAGCTGCGGGTCACGGCCGCCGCGCTGCCCCCCTGGCATCCCGGCCGGTGCGCGGCGCTGCGGGTCGGCGACTGGGTCGTCGGGCACGCGGGCGAGCTGCACCCGAAGGTCGTCGAGGCGCTGGGCCTGCCGGCGCGCACCTGCGCGATGGAGCTGGACCTCGACGGGCTGGCCGTGGACGGTGGCCGCCCGGCGCCGCGGGTGTCGCCGTACCCGCCGGTGAGCGTGGACGTGGCGCTCGTCGCGGACGCGCGGGTGCCCGCGGCGGAGCTGGCCGACGCCCTCACCGTCGGCGGCGGGGACCTGCTGGAGGAGGTCCGGCTGTTCGACGTGTACGCCGGTGCGCAGGTGGCCGAGGGCAAGCGCTCGCTGGCCTACAGCCTGCGGTTCCGTGCCGCCGACCGCACGCTGACCAACGAGGAGGCCAACGCGGCCCGCGACGCGGCGGTCACGGTGGCCGCGCAGCGGTTCGGCGCGAGTCTGCGCTGATCCGCCGCCCCGCTCGTCGCGGGGGACGGATCAACCGGGGAGGTCGGCGAGGACCGAGCCGGCCGCCGCCCGCCACGCGCCGTCGGGCGGCTCGGTGCCGATCACGACGACGGTGACGACGTACCGCCCGGCGGCGAGCTGCAGGGTGGGGCCCGTGTCGGTGTCCAGTATCACGGCGGCCTCGCCGGCACCGGACAGCTCGCGGCGGTCCCCGGCCGGGGCGGCGCGGACGAACTCGGCAGGAGTGCCGGTGCGCGGCCGGTAGACGTTGATCGCGACGAGCGGGGCGGCGGGATCCTCGCGGGCGAACGCCCAGCACGCCGAGCCGGCCGTCCCGGGCAGGGTGCGCCGGGCGGGCTCGCCGACGGGGCGGCCGAGGAGCTCGCCGAGCTGGGCCGGGTCGAGCAGGCACTCGTCCGCGACCACGTCGGCGGTCAGCGCGCTGCGCGGCGGGGCCGGTGCCCGGCCGGGATCGGGCTGCGTGCGTGCTCCGGCGGGCACCGGTTCCGGCTGGGCCACCGGGGTGCCGGACACGGTCGCGGTGCACCCGACCAGCACGAGTCCCAGCGCGAGCGCCACCGCCGGGCGGGTCGCGGTCGTCGGGTCCACGGCGGTGACGCTAACCGGCGGCACCCGCCCCGCACGGTCGTTCGGAAGAAGTCGGGCGCACCCCGTTGCATTGAGTTGCGTGGGACTGCATAGTCATGCACATGGTGCGGATCGCGGTGGCGGGTGCCAGCGGGTACGCGGGCGGCGAGCTCCTCCGGCTCCTGCTCGGTCATCCCGAGGTGGAGATCGGCGCACTGACGGCAGGCGGCAGCGCCGGCACTCGGCTGGGGGAGCACCAGCCGCACCTGCTGCCGCTGGCCGGTCGCGTGCTCACCGAGACGTCCCCGGAGCACCTCGCGGGCCACGACGTCGTATTCCTCGCCCTGCCGCACGGGCACTCGGCGGCGATCGCCGCCGAGCTGGGGGAGACGGTGGTGATCGACTGCGGCGCCGACCACCGCCTCGCCGACGCCGCGGCCTGGGACCGCTGGTACGGCGGCGAGCACGCCGGCAGCTGGCCGTACGGCCTGCCCGAGCTGCCCGGCGCCCGCGACGCGCTGCGCGGCGCGCGGCGGGTCGCGGTACCGGGTTGCTACCCGACCGCGGTCAGCCTCGCGCTCGTGCCGGCGCTGGCCGCCGGGCTGGTGGAGCCCGACGTCGTCGTCACCGCGGTGACGGGCACCTCCGGCGCGGGCAGGTCGCTCAAGCCGCACCTGCTCGGCGCGGAGGTGATGGGCTCGCTGTCGGCCTACGGCGTCGGCGGCGCGCACCGGCACACCCCGGAGATCGCGCAGAACCTCGCGGCGGCCGCCGGCCGGCCGGTGTCGGTGAGTTTCACCCCGGTGCTCGCCCCGCTGCCGCGCGGGATCCTCGCCTCCTGCACCGCGCCCACCACGGCCTCGGGCCCGGAGGTCGTGGAGGCCTACGCCAAGGCCTATGCCGACGAGCCGTTCGTGCACCTGCTCCCCGAGGGCGCCTGGCCCACCACCGGCGCGACCCTCGGCTCGAACACCGTGCAGCTGCAGGTGACCGTGGACGGCGACGCCGGGCGGCTGGTCGCGGTCGCGGCGGTGGACAACCTCACCAAGGGCACCGCCGGTGCCGCGGTGCAGTGCATGAACCTCGCCCTCGGGCTCCCGGAGACCGCCGGCCTGCCGCTGACGGGCGTCGCGCCGTGACCGGGCGCAGGTCGCCGGAGCGGGCGTCATGACCGTCACGACGCCGCTGGGCTTCCGGGCCGCCGGCATCGCCGCCGGCATCAGGTCGTCCGGCGGGCCCGACCTCGCGCTCGTCGTCAACGACGGGCCGGGCTTCGCCGCGGCCGGGGTGTTCACCCGCAACAAGGTCAAGGCCGCGCCCGTCCTCTGGTCGCAGCAGGTGCTCGACACCGGCCGGCTGCGCGCCGTGGTGCTCAACTCCGGCGGTGCCAACGCCTGCACCGGCGCCGAGGGCTTCCGGACCACCCACGCCACCGCCGAGGCCGCCGCGGACGCGCTCGGCTGCGGCGCCGTCGAGATCGCGGTGTGCTCCACCGGGCTGATCGGCGCTCAGCTGCCCCGCGAGAAGGTGCTCGCCGGGGTGAAGGCCGCCGTCGACGCACTCGACACGACCGCCGACGCCGGGCGCGCCGCCGCCACCGCGATCATGACGACGGACACCGTAGCGAAGGAGGCCGCGCACGCCGACCCCGCGGGCTGGAGCGTCGGCGGCATCACCAAGGGCGCGGGCATGATCGCGCCGTCGATGGCCACGATGCTCGCGGTGCTCACCACCGACGCCGCCGTCGACGCCGCCGTACTGGACGCCGCCCTGCGGGCCGCCGTGCGGGTGAGCTTCGACCGGCTCGACGTCGACGGGTCCATGTCCACCAACGACACGGTGCTGCTGCTCGCGTCCGGCGCGTCCGGTGTCGCACCGGACCCCGCGGCGTTCACCGCCGCGGTCACGGCGGTGTGCCGCGACCTCGCCCGGCAGATGCAGGCCGACGCCGAGGGCGTCACCAAGCGGATCACGGTGCGGGTCACCGGCGCCGTGACCGAGGACGACGCCGTGACCGTCGCCCGCACCGTCGCGCGGGACAGCCTGGTGAAGACGGCCCTGTTCGGCTGCGACCCCAACTGGGGCCGGATCGCCGCAGCCGCCGGATACGCCGGCGCCGACCTCGACCCCGACCGGCTCGACGTCGCGATCAACGGCGTCACGCTGTGCCGGGGCGGGGTCGTCACCGGCGATCCCGCGGCCACCGACCTGACCGGACCGGAGGTCGTCGTCGAGGTCGGGCTCGGCCTCGGCGACGGCACGGCGGAGATCCTCACCACCGACCTGTCGCACGCCTACGTCGAGGAGAACAGTGCCTACCCGACCTGACCGGCGGACGGCCTGCGAGAAGGCCGCGGTGCTGGCCGAGGCGCTGCCGTGGCTGCAGCGCTTCCACGACCAGGTCGTCGTCGTCAAGTACGGCGGCAACGCCATGGTCGACGACGAGCTCAAGCAGGCTTTCGCCCAGGACATGGTCTTCCTGCGGCTCGCCGGCATCCACCCGGTGGTCGTGCACGGCGGCGGGCCGCAGATCAGCGCGATGCTGGCGAGGCTCGGGCTACCGGGGGAGTTCCGCGGCGGCCTGCGCGTCACGACGCCGGAGACGATCGACGTCGTGCGGATGGTCCTCGTCGGCCAGGTCGGGCGCGAGCTCGTGGGCCTGGTCAACCAGCACGGGCCCTACGCGGTCGGCCTGTCGGGCGAGGACGCGGGGCTGTTCACCGCGGAGAAGCGCACGGCGCTGGTGGACGGCGAGGCCGTGGACATCGGGCTGGTCGGTGACGTCGTCGAGGTCAATGCGGACGCGGTGCTCGACATCGTGCGGGCCGGGCGCATCCCGGTGGTCGCGGGCGTGGCCCCGGACCAGGACGGGACCGTCTACAACATCAACGCCGACAGCGCCGCGGCCGCGCTCGCCGCCGCGCTCGGGGCGGCCAAGCTCGTGGTCCTGACCGACGTCGAGGGCCTGTACGCGGACTACCCCGATCCGGACTCGGTGATCACCTCGCTGACCGCCGCCGAGCTGGAGCCGATGCTGCCGCACCTGGAGTCCGGGATGGCCCCGAAGATGGAGGCCTGCCTGCGGGCGGTGCGCGGCGGCGTCGGGCAGGCCCACGTGATCGACGGGCGGGTGCCGCACTCGGTGCTGCTCGAGGTCTTCACCAGCGAGGGAGTCGGAACGATGGTGACGGCATGACCACCCACCAGGAGCGCTGGCAGGGCGCGCTCATGGGCAATTACGGCACTCCGCCGCTCACCCTGGTACGGGGACGGGGCGCCGAGGTCTGGGACGCCGACGGGCGCCGCTACCTCGACCTCCTCGGGGGCATCGCGGTGAACGCGCTGGGCCACGCGCACCCGGCCGTCGTCGAGGCGGTGACCCGGCAGGTCGCGACCCTGGGGCACACCTCCAACCTCTACATCACCGAGCCGGCCCTGGAGCTGGCCGAGCGGCTCGTGGAGCTGCTGGACGCCGGGCCGGCCCGCGTGCTGTTCGGCAACTCGGGGGCCGAGGCCAACGAGGCGGCGTTCAAGATCGCCCGGCGCACCGGCCGGCGGGGGATGGTGGCCTGCGAGGGAGCCTTCCACGGCCGGACGATGGGGGCGCTCGCGCTCACCGGCCAGCCCGCCAAGCGGACGCCGTTCGAGCCGCTGCCCGGCGACGTCACGCACGTCCCGTTCGGCGACGTCGCCGCGCTCGAGGCGGCGGTCACCACCGACACGGCCGCACTGTTCCTGGAGCCGATCCTCGGCGAGGCCGGGGTCATCGTGCCGCCCGAGGGCTACCTGCGTGCCGCCCGGCAGATCACCTCCGCCCGGGGGGCGCTGCTCGTGGTCGACGAGGTGCAGACCGGCGTCGGCCGCACCGGCGCCTGGTTCGCCCACCGCACCGCGGGGGTGGTGGCCGACGTGGTCACCCTGGCGAAGGGCCTGGGTGGCGGGCTGCCGATCGGCGCCTGCATCGGGGTCGGCGCGGCCGGTAACCTGCTCGAGGCGGGCCAGCACGGCACGACGTTCGGCGGCAACCCGGTGTGTGCCGCGGCCGCCCTCGCGGTGCTGCGCACCATCGCCGACGAGGACCTGCTCCGCCACGTCACCCAGGTCGGCAAGATGATCGCCGGCGGCGTCGAGGGGCTGGCCCACCCGCTGGTGGCGGAGGTGAGCGGGGCCGGGCTGCACCTCGGCATCGGGCTCACCGCACCGGCGTCGGCGGCGGTCACGTCGGCCGCGCGGGAGGCGGGCTTCCTCGTCAACGACGCCGTGCCCGACCGGGTGCGGCTCGCGCCCCCGCTCGTGCTCACCGAGGCGCAGGCCGGGGAGTTCCTCGGCGCCCTACCGTCGATCCTGGACGCGGTGGACGATGCCTAGGCACCTCCTGCGCGACGACGACCTCACCCCCGACGAGCAGCGGGAGGTCCTCGACCTCGCCGACGCGATGAAGGCCGACCGGTTCGGCCACCGCCCGCTGGCCGGGCCGCGCGCGGTGGCGGTGCTGTTCGACAAGGCGTCGACGCGGACCCGGATCTCCTTCGAGGTGGGCATCGCCGAGCTCGGCGGCGCCCCGCTGATCGTCGACGCGCAGGCGAGCCAGCTCGGCCGGGGCGAGACGATCGGCGACACCGCGCGGGTGTTGTCGCGCTACGTCGACGCGATCGTGTGGCGCACGGGCGCCCAATCGCGGATCGCCGAGATGGCGGCCGGGGCGTCCGTGCCGGTGGTGAACGCGCTCACCGACTCGTTCCATCCGTGCCAGGTGCTCGCCGACCTGCAGACGATCCGCGAGCGGTTCGGCCGCCTCGCCGGGCTCACGCTGACCTACCTCGGCGACGGCGCGAACAACATGGCGCACTCGCTGCTGCTCGGCGGTGCCACCGCCGGGCTGCACGTGCGGCTCTGCGCGCCCGAGGGTTTCACCCCCGACGACGCCGTCCTGCACGACGCGAAGCACCGAGCCGCCGACACCGGCGGTGGCGTGGAGCTGCTCGGCGACCCGCGGGCGGCCGTCGACGGCGCCGACGTCGTCGTCACCGACACGTGGACGTCGATGGGCCAGGAGGCCGACGGGCTGGACCGGGTCGCGCCGTTCCGCCCGCTGCAGGTGAACGCGGCGCTGCTGGCCCGCGCCGCGCCCGGGGCGATCGTGCTGCACTGCCTGCCCGCGCACCGCGGCGACGAGATCACCGACGAGGTGCTCGACGGTCCCGCCAGCGCGGTGTGGGACGAGGCGGCGAACCGGCTGCACGCCCAGAAGGCCCTGCTCACGTGGCTGCTGCGATGACCGGCAGCGTCCGGCGCCCGGTCGCCGTCTCCCGCGTCTCCCGCCAGGCGCGCATCGTGGAGCTGATCACGCGGCACGCGGTGCGCAGCCAGTCCGAGCTGCAGGCACTGCTGGAGGCCGCGGGGATCGAGACGACGCAGGCCACCCTCTCCCGTGACCTGGACGAGCTGGGGGCGGTGAAGCTGCGCGGGGCCGACGGGGGGGTGCCGGTGTACGTCATCCCGGAGGACGGCAGCCCGGTGCGCGGCGTCGAGGGCGGCACCTCGCGACTGACCCGCCTGCTGGGGGAGCTGCTGGTGTCCGCGGACGCCAGTGGGAACCTTGCCGTGCTGCGCACCCCGCCGGGGGCCGCGCAGTTCCTGGCCAGCGCCCTGGACCGGGCCGCCCTGCACGACGTCGTCGGCACGATCGCCGGCGACGACACGGTCCTGGTGGTCGCCCGCGAGCCCTGCACCGGCGCCGAGCTCGTGGCCCGCCTGACGAACCTCAAGAAGGAGCTGGAGACATGACGGACCGGGTCGTACTGGCCTACTCGGGTGGGCTGGACACCTCGGTGGGCATCGGGTGGATCGCCGAGGAGACGGGCGCCGAGGTCGTGGCCGTGGCCGTGGACGTGGGCCAGGGCGGCGAGGACCTCGAGGAGATCCGCGAGCGCGCCCTGGCCTGCGGGGCCGTCGAGGCCGTGGTCACCGACGCCCGTGACGAGTACGCCGAGCAGTACTGCCTGCCGGCGCTGCAGGCCAACGCCCTCTACATGGACCGCTACCCGCTGGTTTCCGCGCTGTCCCGGCCACTGATCGTCAAGCACCTCGTCGAGGCCGCGAAGTACCACGGCGCCTCGACGGTGGCGCACGGCTGCACCGGCAAGGGCAACGACCAGGTGCGGTTCGAGGTCGGCATCCAGGCGCTGGCCCCGGAGCTGAACGTGATCGCGCCGGTCCGCGACTTCGCGTGGACCCGGGAGAAGGCGATCGCCTACGCCGAGGAGCGCAACCTGCCGATCGACGTCACGAAGCGCTCGCCGTTCTCGATCGACCAGAACGTGTGGGGCCGCGCGGTCGAGACCGGATTCCTCGAGGACCTGTGGAACGCGCCGACGAAGGACGTCTACTCGTACACGTCCGACCCGCACCAGTTCCAGCCGCCGGACGAGGTCGTGATCACCTTCGAGGCCGGCGTGCCGGTCGGGATCGACGGTAGGCAGGTCTCGGTGCTGCAGGCCATCCAGGAGCTCAACGAGCGCGCGGGGCGGCACGGGGTCGGCCGGCTCGACATGGTCGAGGACCGCCTCGTCGGGATCAAGAGCCGCGAGGTCTACGAGGCGCCGGGCGCGCTGACGCTGATCGCGGCGCACCAGGAGCTGGAGAACGTCACCGTCGAGCGCGACCTGGCCCGGTTCAAGCGCGGCGTCGGGCAGCGCTGGACCGAGCTCGTCTACGACGGCCTGTGGTTCTCCCCGCTCAAGCGGGCCCTGGACGCGTTCGTCGCCGAGTCGCAGCAGCACGTCAGCGGCGAGATCCGGGTCGAGCTCGCCGGCGGCAACGCGACGATCACCGGGCGCCGCTCCGACGCCTCGCTCTACGACTTCAACCTGGCGACCTACGACGCGGGCGACACGTTCGACCAGTCCCTGGCCAAGGGGTTCGTGCAGCTGTGGGGACTGCCCAGCAAGATCGCGGCGCGGCGGGACCAGCGGGTGCGGGGCACCGGCCAGTGAGCTCGCAGCTCTGGGGCGGGCGGTTCGCCTCCGGGCCCGCGGACGCGCTGGCCGCGCTGTCGAGGTCCACGCACTTCGACTGGCGGCTGGCGCCGTACGACCTGCGCGGGTCGGCGGCGCACGCCCGCGTGCTGCACCGGGCGGGGCTGCTCGACGACGCGGAGCTGGCCGGGATGCTCGACGCCCTGGCGAAGCTCGCCGCGGACGTCGAGTCGGGGGCCTTCGGGCCCGCCCCGGGCGACGAGGACGTGCACAGCGCGCTGGAACGGGGCCTCATCGAGCGGGCCGGGCCGGCGCTGGGCGGGAAGCTGCGGGCCGGGCGGTCGCGCAACGACCAGGTCGCGACACTGTTCCGGATGTGGCTGCGGGACGCGCTGCGCCGGGTGGGGACGGGCGTGCTGGACGTCGTCGACGCGCTCGTCGGGCAGGCGCAGGCGCACCCGGGCGCGCCGATGCCCGGCCGCACGCACCTGCAGCACGCCCAGCCCGTGCTGCTCGGCCACCACCTGGCCGCGCACGCGCACGCCCTGCTGCGCGACGTCGACCGGCTGCACGACTGGGACCGGCGAACGGCGGTGTCGCCGTACGGCTCGGGCGCCCTGGCCGGTTCGTCGCTCGGCCTGGACCCCGACGCGGTGGCCGCCGAACTCGGCTTCGCGGTGGCGGCCGAGAACTCGATCGACGGCACCGCCGCCAGGGACTTCGCCGCCGAGGCCGCGTTCGTCCTGGCGATGATCGCGGTGGACCTCTCCCGGATCGCCGAGGAGGTGATCCTCTGGGCCACCGCGGAGTTCTCCTACGTCACCCTCGACGACGCGTTCTCCACCGGCAGCTCGATCATGCCGCAGAAGAAGAACCCCGACGTCGCGGAGCTGGCGCGGGGAAAGGCCGGGCGCCTGATCGGCAACCTGGCCGGGCTGCTGGCCACGCTGAAGGGCCTGCCGCTGGCGTACAACCGGGACCTGCAGGAGGACAAGGAGCCGCTGTTCGACTCCGTCGAGCAGCTGGAGCTGCTGCTCCCGGCCGTTGCCGGGATGGTCGCGACACTGACGTTCCACACCGACCGCCTCGCCGCGCTGGCGCCCGCCGGGTTCACCCTCGCCACCGACGTCGCCGAGTGGCTCGTCCGCCGGGGCGTCCCGTTCCGGGAGGCGCACGAGGCCGCGGGCGGCTGCGTCCGGGCCGCCGAGGCCCGCGGCGCCGGCCTCGACGAGCTGACCGACGCCGAGCTCGCGGCCGTGCACCCCGCGCTGACCCCCGCGGTGCGCGACGTGCTCACCGTGGCAGGCTCGATCGCGTCGCGCGACGCCCGCGGCGGCACCGCCGGACCGCGGGTCGCCGAGCAGCTCGCCGCGTTGCGCGGTGCCGTCGCCCGGGCCCGGGAGCGCCTCGCCGGACCGGGAACCGCCCGCACCACCACCGGAGGACCACCCGCATGACCTCGTCGTCACCACGGCCTGCGCCCGCCGCCCCGGCCGGCACCGATCAGCACCGGCCCGACCTCGACGCCGCCCGCGCCGACTACGCCGCGCTCGTCGACCTGGGCATGACGCTTGACCTCACCCGCGGCAAGCCGTCGAGCGCGCAGCTGGACCTGTCGGGGCCGATGCTCGCGCTGCCCGGCGACGGCGTCCACACCGCGGCCGACGGCACCGACACCCGCAACTACGGCGGCCTGCACGGCCTGCCCGAACTGCGGGCGCTGTTCGCCCCGTTCCTGCAGGTGCCGCCCGCGCAGCTGATCGCGGCGAACAACTCCAGCCTCGAGCTGATGCACGACACCCTGGTGCACGCCCTGCTCACCCCGCTCCCGGGGGCGCAGCGGCGGTGGATCGCCCAGGAGCGGGTGGCGTTCCTCGCCCCCGTTCCGGGCTACGACCGCCACTACGGGGTGTGCGAGCGGCTGGGGATCGATCTCGTCCCCGTCCCGATGACGCCCGACGGGCCGGACATGGCCGTGGTCGAGGAGCTCGTGGCCGGTGACGCCGGGATCAAGGGCATCTGGTGCGTACCCAAGTACTCCAACCCCGACGGGGTCGTCTACTCCGACGAGACCGTCCGCCGCCTCGCCGGGATGACCGCCGCCGCGCCCGACTTCCGGATCTTCTGGGACAACGCCTACGCGGTGCACCACCTCACCGAGGAGGAGGTGGAGATCGCGGACGTGCTGGCCCTGGCGGCCGAGGCGGGGCACCCCGACCGCCCGTTCGTCTTCGGCTCCACCTCGAAGATCACGTTGGCGGGCTCGGGGGTGTCGTTCCTCGGCTCATCGCCGGCGAACGTCGAGTGGTGGCTCGCGCTCGCCGCCAGGCGGACCATCGGGCCGGACAAGGTCAACCATCTGCGCCACGCCATGTTCCTGCGCGACGCCGACGGGCTGCGCGCGCACATGGCCCGGCACCGCGAGCTGATCGCGCCCAAGTTCGCCGCGGTGGAGCGCATCCTCACCGATAACTTCGCGCACACCCCCGGCGTGTCGTGGTCGCGGCCGACCGGCGGGTACTTCGTCGCCCTCACCGTGCCCGAGGGCACCGCGTCGGAGATCGTCCGGCTGGCGAAGGAGGCCGGCATCGTGCTGACCCCGGCCGGCGCCACCCACCCGTACGGCAAGGACCCGCACGACGCGACGATCCGGCTGGCCCCGACGTTCCCGCCGCTGCCCGAGGTCGAGCGGGCGATGGCCGGCGTGGCGGTGTGCGTCCGGCTGGCGCTGGCCATCTCTCGTTGAGCCCGCTGCTGGACCGCGGGGAGCTCGCCGCCGACGTCGTCGCGGGTGCCGTGCGCCTGCTGGGGTGCACCGTGGAGGCCGACACGCCGCAGGGGCCGGTGGCGGTGCGGCTCGTCGAGGTCGAGGCGTACCGGGGGGCCGACGACCCCGCCTCGCACAGCTTCCGCGGTCGGACGCCGCGCAACGCCGTGATGTTCGGCCCGGCCGGGCACCTGTACGTCTACTTCGTCTACGGCATGCACTTCTGCGCGAACGTCACCTGCCTCGGCGACGGCGAGGCGGGCGCGGTGCTGCTGCGGGCCGGCGAGGTGACGTCGGACCTGGCGACCGCGCGGGTGCGCCGGCCGACCGCCCGCCGTGACGTCGACCTCGCCCGGGGTCCGGCCCGGCTGGCGTCGCTGCTCGGGCTGGGCCGCGAGCACAACGACGTCGACGTCACCGACCCGGCGTCGCCGGTGCGCCTGCTGGCTGGTCCGCCGGTGGAGCCCGACCGGGTGCGGACCGGCCCGCGGGTCGGGGTGGCGGCCGCGCACGAGCGGCCGTGGCGGTTCTGGATCGACTGCTCGCCCGCGGTCAGCCCCTACCGGCCGGGACGGAACGCGCTGGCGGGGTAGGGGAGGATCGGGCCGTGGCGGACGTCCTCGACGAACTGGAATGGCGCGGCCTGCTCGCGCAGAGCACCGACCGCGAGGCGCTGCGCCGTGACCTCGCCGGCCCCGAGCCCCTGACCCTCTACTCGGGCTTCGACCCGACGGCCCGCAGCCTGCACGCCGGCCACCTCGTGCCGTTGCTCACGCTGCGCCGGTTCCAGCAGGCCGGCGCACGGCCGATCGTGCTCGCCGGAGGCGCCACCGGCATGATCGGCGATCCGCGGGACGTCGGCGAGCGGTCGCTGCTCGGCGCCGACACGGTGCGCGAGTGGGCCGAGCGGATCCGGGGGCAGTTGCAGCGGTTCGTCGAGTTCGACGGCTCGCCCACCGGGGCCCTGGTCGTCGACAACCTGGAGTGGACCGGGCCGCAGACGGTGCTCGAGTTCCTCCGCGACGTCGGCAAGCACTTCTCGGTGAACGTCATGCTGGGCCGGGAGACGGTGAAGCGCCGGCTGGCGGCCGAGGGCCTGTCCTACACCGAGTTCAGCTACCTGCTGCTGCAGAGCCAGGACTACCTGCACCTCTACCGGCGCCACGGGTGCCGCCTGCAGGTGGGCGGATCGGACCAGTGGGGCAACATCGTCGGTGGTGTCGAGCTGATCCGCCGGGTGGAGGGCGCCACGACCCATGCGCTGACCACGCCGCTCGTCACCGACACCGAGGGCCGCAAGTTCGGCAAGTCGACCGGTGGCGGCAACATCTGGCTCGACCCCGAACTCACCACGCCGTACGCCTGGTACCAGTACTTCCTCAACGTCGGGGACGCCGACGTCGGCCGGTACCTGAGACTGTTCACCTTCCTGCCGGCCGAGGAGATCGCCGCCCTCGAGGCCGACCTCGCCGAGCGGCCTCACCTGCGGGCCGCGCAACGGCGCCTCGCCGAGGAACTCACCACGCTGGTGCACGGCCGGCACCACACCGACCAGGTGATCGCCGCGAGCGCGGCCCTCTTCGGTCGGGGAGACCTGCACGAGCTCGACGCCGGTACGCTCGACGCCGCGCTGGCCGAGGCGCCGACCGGTGCGGTGCGGATCGACGAGCGGCCGACGATCGTCGACCTGCTCGTGGCGACGGGCCTGGCCGACAGCCGGGGGGCCGCCCGGCGCACGGTGGGGGAG
>DATLGI010000208.1:0-2175 GCA_035540535.1 Pseudonocardia sp. | reverse complement strand
ACGCCCGGCCCCGTCGGTCACGAGCACCACCGGCACTGCTGTCACGACCGCCGTCCTTCGGCCAGGTCGCACGCGGCCAGCCCGGCGGCGAACCACGCCCGCGCCGCCGCTGGGGCCCTCGACGGCGACGGTGACCTCGCGGGTGCCGTCGAAGCGGCGGCTGGCGTACACCTCGGCGGTGCCGCCGTCGACGGTGACGGTGTCCCCGGGCCGGTCGGACATGCAGGTTCGGTCGTCTACGAGCGTGTCGTTCGGGTGGCCGGGGTCCCAGCACCACGGGGTGCAGCGCGCCGGTTCGGGCTTGCGGGCGGGGTGGTTGATGATGCTCATGGGTCGCAGCTCCTGTGCGATCAAGGGCCCGGCCGGCGTTGTCCTCGCCGCGTCCGGGCCCGCCTACTTGAGGGCGGCGGGTACCTCGTGATGGGTGGAGGGGCGCGCGGACCCGTCAAGATCACCGCCTGGGCCGTGCCTGGGCCGTGGGAAACTGCGATCAGTCGGGGTCCGCAGGGAACCGTCGGGAAGGTCCGGGAGGACGGAATCAGCAGCTCAGAGCGGCTACCGCGGAGGTTCGTGCAGCTCCACCGTTCGCGTGAATCCGTGGGCGCGAGTGTTCCCGTGGCACTACTGACCCGCGGGGCGGAGCGGGGCCGGCGCCACCTCGCGCGCTGTCCCGGCACTTCGCGGCACCCGCACACCGCGCGAAGTGGAGGCACGCCGCGCGAAGTGGTGGCCCGGTGAGCGAGGTCCGGGTGGTCCGCTGTGACGGGTCCCCCGCCGCCGTCGCGGAGCTCGTCGTCGCGCTGCGCGGCGCGCTCGACGGCGGTCCGCCGGTGCTTCCCGCCGCCCGGCCCGTCGCGGTCGCCGGGGACCCCGCCCCGGGCACCGCCGTCGTGATCGCGACCTCCGGCTCCACGGGCGAGCCGAAGCTCGTCGAGCTCTCCGCGGCCGCGTTGCGGGCGTCCGCGCGCGCCACCGCGGCCCGGGTCGGCGGGTCGGGCCGCTGGCTGCTGGCCCTGCCCGCCGAGCACGTCGCCGGAGTGCAGGTGATCGTGCGGGCGCTGACGGCCGGGGCGCCACCGGCGGTGCTGGACCTGCGGGCCGGGTTCCGGCCGGACGCGTTCGCCGCGGCGGCCGCGGGCCTCGACGGCGGCTGCACCAGCCTGGTGCCGACCCAGCTGCGGCGCCTGCTCGACGACACCGCCGGATCCAGGGCACTGCGCCGGTTCGGCGCGGTGCTCGTCGGCGGCGCGGCGCTCGAGCCGGGGCTGCGCGAGCGCGCCGAGCGGGCCGGTGTCCGGGTCGTGGCGACCTATGGCATGAGCGAGACCGCCGGCGGCTGCGTCTACGACGGCCTGCCCCTGGACGGGGTGCGCGTCGACCTCGACGGCGGCCGGATCCTGCTCGGTGGGCCGACCCTGGCCACGGGCTACCTCGGGCGGCCCGAGCTGACGGCCGCGGCGTTCGCCGGCGGCCGCTTCCGCACGGGTGACCTCGGCCGGTGGTCGGCCGGCCGGCTCGAGGTGCTCGGCCGGGCCGACGACGTCATCGTGACGGGCGGGGAGAAGGTCGCGCCCGCGGCGGTGGAGCGGGTGCTGGCCGCTCAACCGGGCGTCCGCGCGGCGTGCGTGGCGGGAGTACCCGACCCGCAGTGGGGGTCGGTGGTCGGGGCGGCGGTCGTCGTCGATCCCGGCGGGTCCGCCGACCTGGGAACCCTGCGCGCGGCGGTCCGTGCCGAGCTCGGCCGGGCGGCGGTGCCCCGACGGATCCGGGTCGTGCAGGCGCTGCCGTCACGCGGCGTGGGCAAGCCGGACCGTGCGGCCGTCGCCCGCCTGCTGGCCCGCCATCCGATCGGGTGATCAGCAGCTACACCCCATGGTGTTCGTCACGCTGCGCTGGTTGACCACTACTCCTCTGTCCGGTGTGCTGCGCCGGCTGGAACAGGGGCACCAGAAACCTCTGCAGTCACACCGGTCACGGGAGTGAAGATGCGAACGAGGACGCGTGCCGCGGCGCTGCTGGCGATCATCGGGGCCGCGGTGCTCGGGCTCGGGCCGCCGCCGCACGCCGCGGCAGCCCCGCCCGCGAGCGACCCTGCTGCACCGATTCTCGGGCCCGAGAATCGGTGCAGCAGGGTCGCTCGCGGGCGGGGCTGCCGCGGCGTGCGGCGGCGGCCCG
>DATLGI010000207.1:0-10710 GCA_035540535.1 Pseudonocardia sp. | reverse complement strand
ACCCGCCGGCCACCAGGACCGACCCGCCGGCCACCAGGACCGACCCGCCGGCCACCACGACGGACCCGCCGCCCCCGGCGCCGGTCGCGGTGGCCACGGCCGCCGGCGCCACGACACCGGTGCAGGCGGTGCGGGCCGGCGAGGGCGGCTCGCTGGTGCTCGTGCTCTCGCCGGGCACCCTCACCCCCTGGCCCGTTCCCGGCGAGGCGATCACCCTCCGCTTCTCCGACGGCCGGACCGAACTGCGGACCGTGACCGGTGGCGACGCCGCCGCGGGGACCGTCACGGTGGCGTGATCACCGGAAGCGGTACCTGAGCTGCCCCGGGCACCTGATGTACCCGAGGCGGGATCATGGAGCGCCCGGAGCCGGCGGGCGGATGGACGTCCCGGTGCTACCCGCCGTCGCCCGCGGGCGGGACCCGGACCACCATGACCGCGATGTCGTCGGTCTGGTCGCCGGCGCTGTGCGTCGTCGCCGCGCGCATGACCTGCTCGACGGTGCCCGCCGCGTCCAGGCCCGCACAGGGCTCACCCAGCGTCCGCCCGAGGCGCTCCTCGCCGAACAGGTCCGTGCCGCTTCCCCGACGGGACTCGGTGACCCCGTCGGTCAGCAGCACCAGCGCGTCACCGCGGCCGAGCGCGATCGGCACGTCGCGCAGGACCAGGTCGTCGGTCACCCCGAGCATCCGGCCCTGCGCCGGCGGGACCTCGACGGCGCCGCCGGAGCGCCGGATCAGCGGCGGTTCATGACCGGCAGAGCACAGGGTCCCGGCCAGCCCCGCCGGACCGGCGCGGACGTGGGCGATCGCCGCGGTGAGCAGCCGGGCACCGTGGCCGCCGCGCATCAACGCCTTGTGCACCCGCCGCAGCACCTCGCTGGGCGCCGCGCCGTCGTGCCCCGCCTCGGTGCGCACGGTGTAGCGCGCCAGGGCGGTGGTGGTCGCGGCCTCGACCCCGTGCCCGCAGACGTCGCCGATCACCGCCCACCAGGATCCGTCGGTCTCGAACAGGTCGTAGAAGTCGCCGACGACCTCCTCGCCGCTGGCGGGCAGGTAGGCCGCCGCGACGTCCATGCCGGGGATCGCCGGCAGCCGTGGGGGCAGCAGGCTGCTCCGTAGCGTCTCCGCGACCTCGGCGGTCTCGTCGCGCTCGCGGAGCAGGTTGCCCACGCCGAGGCGCGCCACGGCGAGCGCGGTCCGCAGCCGGACCTCGGTCCCGAGGGCGCGGGCGAGCGTCGCCAGGGCCCGCTGCTCGTCCGCGGTCCACCCCCGCCGCCGGCTGCTCGACACGCACAGCCCGCCGATCACGTGGCCGCCGCCGTCCCGGACCGGGTAGCTCACGCAGGCGCCCACGCCCAGCTCGGTGACCGCGCGCAGGGCGCGCACCCGCTCGTCCGCGCGCACGTCCTCGATGACGAGCGGCTCGTCGGCCCCGATCATGACCTGGCAGACGCTGTCCTCGACCCCGATCTCGGATCCCCGGGACCTGTCGACGCCGACGGCGCTCTTCCAGAACGACCGTCGGCCGTCGACCACCGTGAAGAACCCGTGTTGCCCGTCGACGACCTGGCACGCCAGGCGCACCAGATCGTCGAAACACGGCTCCGGGTCGGTGTCGAGCAGTCCGGACCGCACGACCGCGGCGAGCCGGTCCGGGTTCACGACCTCGGCGGGGACGGGGATCGCGCCCTGCTCGATCGACGTCGTGATCAGGGACGCCAGCAGGTCCCTCCGCGTCTCATCCACGACGACCCGCCCGCGCGTTCGTGGCCCGGCGGCGGGCGCCGCAGCGCTCGGAGGACATGCCTCGATGGTGCCAGGCCGCCCGCGTCCGGCACAGGAAGCGGAACCGGCGAGCGCGCGGCGGCGGGCAGGTATCGGGAACGACTCGGACAGCGGTACGAGCAGCGGCGCCGGCCGTCGCGGGCCGGCGCCGCTCGCGGAACTCGGGAGATCAGCCCTGCTTGGTCTCCCAGAAGATCTTGTCGATCTGCGCGATGTAGTCGAGCAGCTCCTGGCCGGTGGCCGGGTCGGTGGACGACTTGGTGCCGCCCTCGCCACCGCCCGCCTTCTTGGTGGCCTTGTTGAACAGCTCGTGCAGCTCCGGGTACTTCTCGAAGTGCGGCGGCTTGAAGTAGTCGGTCCACAGCACCCACAGGTGGTGCTTGACGAGGTCGCTGCGCTGCTCCTTGATCTGCACGGCGCGCTCGCGGAAGGTCGGGTCGTCGTTGCCCTGGTACTTCTCCTGGATCGCCTTGACCGACTCGGCCTCGATGCGGGCCTGGGCCGGGTCGTACACGCCGCAGGGGAGGTCGCAGTGCGCGGTGGCCTCCAGTCGCGGGCGGAGAATGCGGGACAGAATCCCCATGGGTCCTCCCTGGTGGTTCCGGTGATCGTTCTGGCTGACTAGACACTACCCCGGTACCCGGGAGCGTCCCGCGGGGAACACGACCGGGGGTGACGATGCGCTGGCGCCGGGTCGCGGTGCGGGGGCCGTCGATGTCCCCGACGCTCACCGACGGCGACGTGCTGCTCGTCCGGTTCGGGGCCGCGGCCCGGCCCGGGGACGTGGTGCTCGCGCGCTGGCCCCGCCGGCCCGGTCAGCTGTCGGTGAAACGGGCGGTCCGCCGCGACGGGGACGGCTGGTGGGTGCTCGGCGACAACCCGTTCGGCTCCACCGACTCCCGGGTGCTGGGGCCGGCAC
The DNA here is from genome assembly GCA_035540535.1 of Pseudonocardia sp. GTDB lineage: Bacteria > Actinomycetota > Actinomycetes > Mycobacteriales > Pseudonocardiaceae > Pseudonocardia. The sequence goes on along the minus strand of DATLGI010000207.1, from coordinate 8,006 downwards.
ATGTCGTGGCCGTCGCCGTCGCCCGCCTGTACCCGCGGCCGCGTCGGCTCCGCCGACTCTGACGGTGGGTGACCGGTCCCGGCCGCGTGACCTGCGCCTTCCGACGCTCGTCTCTAGACCGTCACGCTGAGCGATCGATACCGGGGATCATCGGCCCGGGTGGCGTCACCCGTAGGGATGATGTCGGCGGATCCAGTGGGCAGCCGGGTCGTTGTACCGGTGTCGGGTGTCGGCACCACCGGTGGGAGTCGCCAGGATGGACGAGCGCACGGGGCCGGCGAGGGCCGGCGGGGTGGGCACGTGACGCGCCCGGCCGGGCCGCCCGACCGCGACCGGATGCGCGCCGAGGCCGTCTCGCGGGCCGAGCTGCGCCGGTCCCGCCAGGCCGTGTTCGGGACGGGCCCCTCCCCGGAGGCGGCGGCGTTCGCCGGGCGGCTCGTCCGGGCCGTCGCGGACGCGCCGCTGCCCGTCGAGGTCGTGGCGGCGGTGCGCGCGAACGCCCTGCTGGACTCCGCGACCGACCAGTCGCCGCCTCCTGCCGAGATGCCCGAACCCGGACGCCCGCGCGTGCACCCGGCGCTGCGGGAGGCGGCCTTCGGGGCGCCGTCGCGCCCGCTCGGCGGCTCGGGGCGCGCCGGCGGCCCCGAGGTCGTGCCGCTGCCCAGCACCCCCGCCCTGGTCTGCGACCGGCACGACCGCATCGTGCGGGTCAACGCCGCGTTCCTGCGCCTGGCCGGGTACGACGCCGCCGACACCGCGCCCCGCCTCTTCGGCCGCCGGCTCCCGCAGGTCGTCGTCGGCCCGGACGCCGACGCCCGGCTGGTACGCGCCGACGGCGGCCTCGTACGGGTGCGCGTCGTCCGCTGGGACGTGCCCGAGCGCGACCTGCTGGCGGTGGCCGTCGTCGAGCTGGGCGACGGCGCCGGCATCGACCCGGCACGACCCAGCGACCGCGGCTGGACGGCCGAGCTGGAGCGGATGGCCCGCGTCGGGACCTGGGTGTACGACCTCTCCACCGCCACCCTCACCCGCAGCGACACGCTCCAGGAGCTGTACCGCTCGGCCGGCGTCGACCCGGAGAGCGGGGCGGGCCCGGTGGAGGGCGAGCAGGTGGCGCTGCTGTGCCGGGCATTGCGCTCCGGGCGCGGCAGCCGGGACAGCGCCGTCGAGCTGCCGCTGCCCGGGGGGTGCCTGCTGAGCTGCCGCGCCGAGGTCGAGTACGCCGCGGACGGCACGCCGCTGCGGCTGGTCGGCGTCGTGCGCGACGTGGGGGCGCAGCGGCGGGCCGAGGGCCGGGTGCGCTTCGCCGGGCAGCGGTTCGCCGACCTGATGGCCCTGTCGCCGTCCGGGGTGGCGCTGCTGGATCCGGCGGGGCGCGTGGTGGACGCCAACCCCGCGCTGTGCGCGCTGATCGGCGTCCCGCTCGAGCGGCTGCGGGGCACCGCCGCCGCCGACCTCCTCGCGGACCCCCGGCCGGGCGAGCTCGGCGAGGCGTCCCCGGGGCAGGGCGCCCAGGTCGGGCAGGTCGCGCTGCGACGGGCCGACGGCACCTCCGTCCGGTGCGAGGTGGCCATGACGACGACCTCCGGCGACGACGGCGGGCGCTTCCGGCTCCTCGTCTACACCAACGTCGAGGAGCGGCGCCGCGCGGCGGAGGTGCTGCGCCGCGCCGGCACCGTCGACGAGCTGACCCGGCTGCCCAACCGCGCCGCCGCGCTCGCCCTGCTCGACCGCCTGCTCGCGGGGCCCGGCCGCGAGGGAGTGGCCGTGGTCTGCGGTGACCTCGACGACTTCCATCGCATCAACTCCTCGCTCGGGCACGACGCCGGGGACGACCTGCTGGTGGCCGTCGCCGCACGGCTGCAGCGCGAGCTCCCGTTCGGCTGCACCGCCGCCCGTGTGTCCGGCGACGAGTTCGCGGTGATCTGCGCCGACCACGCGGAGGTGGGCGGGGCGGACCGGCTCGCCCGCACGGTCGTCGACCTCCTGGCGACCACCGTGACGGTGCACGGGCGGGCGGTGCCGCTCACCGCCTCCGTCGGGGTCGCGACGGTGCCCGGATGCCCGGACGACGGCAGCCGTCGCCCGCCGCTCGCCCCGGTGCGCGCCGCCGACCTGCTGCGCTTCGCCGAGGCCGCCCTGCACGAGGCCAAGCAGCGCGACGCCCGCGGCGCGGTCGCGGTGGCCACCGAGGGCGTGGTGCACGCGGCCGTGCGGGCGCTGGAGCTGGAGGCGCAGCTGCACGCCGCCGTCGCCGAGGACGGGCTGATGCTGCTGTACCAGCCGGTGGTCGGGCCGGACGGCACGGTGCGCAGCGCCGAGGCGCTGGTCCGCTGGCCACACCCCGAGCGCGGGCTGATCGGGCCGCCGGACTTCCTGCCGGTCGCCCAGCGCAGCGGGCTGCTGCGCGAGCTCGACCTGTGGGTCCTGCGCGCCGCCACCCGCGAGGCCGCCCGCTGGCCGGACCCGGACGTGTCGGTGGCGGTGAACCTGGCCGGGCTGCTGCCCGGCGACCCCGACTTCCTCGCGAGCGTCTCCGACGCCGTGCGTGACGCCGGCCTGCCCTGGCACCGGTTGGTGCTGGAGCTGGTGGAGACCAGCCTCGTCGCACTGCCACCGGCGGCACTGGCCGCGATGGCCGAGCTGGTGGGCCGGGGCGTGCGGTTCGCCGTGGACGACTTCGGCACCGGCTACTCGTCGCTGGCCCGGCTGACCGAGCTGCCCGCGCAGGTGGTCAAGGTCGACCGCGCGTTCGTCGCCGGGATCGCCGACGACCCCGCCGCCTTCGCGGTCGCCCGCGCCGTCGTGGACATGGCCCGCGCGATGGGCCGCGCGACGGTCGCCGAGGGCGTCGAGACCGCGGAGCAGTTCCACCTGCTGCGCGGCATCGGCGTCGACGCCTACCAGGGCTGGCTGTTCGCCCCGGCGCTGCCGGCCGGCGACCTGCGGGAGCTGCTCGCCGGGGACCGGCTGCCCGTCCCGCCGCCGACCAGCTGAGGGTCACTCCGAACCTGGTCAGACCTGCACGGCCCGCGGCCCGAGGCGCGGATCGCGGTCCGATCACGGGCGGTCGCGTCGGCCGAGCGGCCGGGTTAGCCTTTCCCCCCGATGCGGCGGCCGGCGAGGGTCGTCGGTGAGCGCGGAGGTCGCCGCCGTGACCGAGGTCCCCTCATGATCGAGTGCCGGGCATGATCGAGTTCAGGACCGTCACCAAACGGTTCGACGACGGCACGGTCGCCGTCGACGCGCTGGACCTCACCGTCGAGGCCGGACGGATCACCGTGTTCGTCGGGCCCTCGGGCTGCGGCAAGACCACGTCGCTGCGCATGGTGAACCGGATGATCGAGCCCACGTCGGGGCAGATCCTCGTGGACGGCCGCGACGTGATGGCCGGCGACGCGGCGGAGCTGCGCCGGGGCATCGGCTACGTGATCCAGCAGGCGGGCCTGTTCCCGCACCGCACCGTCCTGGACAACATCGCGACGGTGCCGCTGCTGCTCGGCTGGGGCAGGCGCCGGGCCCGCGAGCGCGCCGCCGAGCTGATGGCCACCGTCGGGCTGGACGAGGAGATGGCGCGGCGCTACCCGGCCCAGCTCTCGGGCGGCCAGCAGCAGCGCGTCGGCGTGGCCCGGGCGCTCGCCGCGGACCCGCCGATCCTGCTGATGGACGAGCCGTTCAGCGCCGTGGACCCCGTGGTCCGGGAGAACCTGCAGGACGAGTTGCTGCGGCTGCAGGCCGAGCTGGGCAAGACGATCGTGTTCGTCACCCACGACATCGACGAGGCGGTCAAGCTCGGCGACAAGGTCGCGGTGTTCCGGACCGGCGGGATCCTCGCCCAGTACGACGAGCCGGGTCGGCTGCTCGCCCGCCCGGCCGACGACTTCGTCGACGGGTTCGTCGGCCGCGACCGCGGCTACCGCGGCCTCGGGTTCCTCTCCGACGAGCTGCCGCTCGGTGAGCTGCGAACCGTGGCGCTGGGGTCGCCGGCCCCGCCGGACGGGGCCTGGACGCTCGTCGTCGACGGCGCCGACCGGCCGCAGGGCTGGCTCGCCGGCGCCGACGCGCCCACCGGCAGCACCGTGACCGCGGAGCACCTCGTGCCCGGCGGCTCGCTCTACGACGTCACGACGGGCTCGCTGCGCAGCGCGCTCGACGCGGCGCTGTCGTCGCCGTCCGGGCAGGGTGTCGCCGTCGACGCCGACGGGCGGGTGATCGGGGCGGTCAGCGCCGACGACGTGCTGCGCGCGCTCGCCGACGCCCGGGCCGAGCAGGCTGCCGCATGAGGGGTGGCGCCGCGTGATCTGGGGCTGGATCCCGCGCAACGTCGAGCTCATCGTCGACCGCACGATCGAGCACCTCTGGCTCGCGCTGCTGCCGGTGCTGCTGGGCCTGGTGATCTCGGTGCCGCTCGGGTGGCTCGCGACGCGCACGGCCCTGGCCCGCACCGTGCTCGTCACCGTCACCGGGCTGCTGTACACGGTGCCGTCGCTGGCGCTGATCGTCATGCTGCCGCTGGTGCTCGGCACGCAGATCCTCGACCCGCTCAACGTCGTCGTCGCGTTGACGATCTACACGGTCGCGCTGCTCGTGCGGTCGGTCGCCGACGCTCTCGACGCGGTGCCCCCCGTCGTCGTCGCCGCGGCCACGGCGATGGGCTACCCGCCGTGGCGCCGGTTCCTCGCCGTGGAGCTGCCACTGGCGGTCCCGGTCATCGTGGCCGGGCTGCGGGTGGCGGCGGTGTCGAACACCAGCCTGGTCACCGTGGGCGCGCTGGTCGGGCTCGGCGGGCTCGGGCAGCTGTTCACCGAGGGTTTCCAGCGTGACATCCCCAGCGAGATCCTCACCGGGATCGTCGTCGTCCTGCTGCTCGCGCTCGTGCTCGACGCCCTGCTGCTGGCCCTCGGCCGCGCCGTCACCCCCTGGACGCGCGCGGGTGCCGACGCGGGGAGGGCGAGGTGACCGCACTGCTCGACTGGTTCGCCGACCCCGCCAACTGGACCGGCGGCGACGGCGTGCCCGCCCGGCTGGTCGAGCACGTCTACTACACGCTGCTGGCGATCGTCCTCGCCGGGATCGTCGCGGTGCCGGTCGGCGCGGCGGTCGGCCACACCGGCCGCGGCGGCTTCCTGGTCGTCGGAGCGGCGAACAGCCTGCGCGCCCTGCCCACGCTGGGCCTGCTGGTGCTGCTGGCCAACGCCGTCGGCATCGGCCTGCTGCCGCCGCTGATCGCGTTGGTGGTGCTCGCGGTGCCGCCGATCCTGGCCGGCACGTACGCGGGCGTGCAGGCCGTCGACCGGGCGGTCGTCGACGCCGCCAGGGGGATGGGGATGAGCGAGCGTGAGATCCTGCTCCAGGTCGAGCTGCCCAACGCGCTGCCCCTGGTCATCGGCGGCCTGCGCAGCGCGACCCTGCAGGTCATCTCGACGGCGACGATCGCCGCGTTCGTCTCGCTCGGCGGGCTCGGCCGCTACATCATCGACGGCCTTTCGGTGCGCAATTACGCCGAGATGGCCGCCGGCTCGATCCTCGTCGCCCTGCTCGCCGTCGCCGCCGACCTGGCCCTCGCCGGGCTGCAGCGCGGTCTCGTGTCCCCCGGCCTGCGCGTCCGCGGCCGTGCCCCCCGGCGCCCGGCGCCGGCCTGACCCCCGGAAGACCCGACAAGGAGCTGACCATGAAGAACCGACTCGCGGGCGTGGCCGCCGCACTGGTGGCCGGCCTCGTGCTGACCGCGTGCGGTGGCGGTGCCGACCCGCTCGCCGGCGACTCCGGCGGGTCCGGTGCCTCCGGCGCCGCGGCCGGCCCGATCCGCATCGGATCCGCGAACTTCCCCGAGAACGTGCTGCTCGCGCAGATCTACGGCCAGGCGCTGACGGCCCGCGGCGTCGGCGTCGAGGTCCTGCCGCCGATCCAGAGCCGCGAGGCGTACTTCCCCGGCATCCGCGACGGCTCCATCGACCTGGTGCCCGAGTACACCGGCGTGCTCCTGCAGTTCCTGGAGCCGTCCGCGCCGCAGAAGGCACCCGACGAGGTGTACGCCGCACTGCAGGAGGCCATGCCGGAGGGCCTGGAGGTGCTGGAGCGGTCGGCGGCGGAGAACAAGGACGCCGTGGTCGTCACGCAGGCGTTCGCGCAGGAGAACGGCCTGTCCACGATCGCCGACCTCGCCCCGCTGTGCCCGCAGATCGCGTTCGGCGGCCCGCCGGAGTTCCAGGAGCGTCCGGACGGCATCCCGGGCCTTGAGGCCACCTACGGCTGCACGTTCCGCGAGTACGTCTCGCTCGACGTCGGCGGTCCGCTGACCGTCGCGGCCCTGGAGAACGGTGACGTGCAGGCCGCCGACCTGTTCACCACCGACCCGACGATCGAGGCGAACGGGTTCGTGGCGCTGGCGGACCCGCGCAACAACTTCGCCGCGCAGAACGTCGTCCCCCTGATCCGCGGCGAGAAGGCCACCGACGAGGTGCGGCAGGTGCTCGACGAGATCTCCGCGACGCTGACCACCCAGGAGCTGCTGGACCTCAATGCCCGGCTCGGCTCGGAGACCCGGCCGAACCCGGACGTCGTGGCGCGGCAGTGGCTGCAGGACAAGGGCCTTCTGGAGTAGGCCCGCCCGCTGTCCGACGCCCGGCCGGTAGCGTCGGGCGGGAGCGGCCCGCCCCGGGCCGGGATCGAGGTGGGTCGTGCGGGTCGCGCAGCTGCGGCGGTACCCGGTGAAGTCGATGCTCGGCGAGACGGTGGGCAGCGTCGAGGTGGACGAGCGCGGGGTGGCGGGCGACCGCCACCTCGCGCTGCTGGACGTGGCGAGCGGGCGGGTGGCCACGGCCAAGCACCCGCGGCTGTGGCGGGCGCTGCTGACCTTCGCCGCGGCCACCGACGGCGGCGGCGTGCGGATCACGCTGCCGGACGGGCGCACCGTCTCCGCCGACGCCCCGGACCTCGACGGCCTGCTCTCCGGGGTGCTCGGCCGGGAGGTGCGGCTCACCTCGTCGCGTGAGCCCGGCGCCGAGGTGGAGCGGCCCGACCCCGTGGACGTGCTCGCCGAGGGCGTCGACGCCGACGTGCCGTTCGCGCTGCTGGAGATCGCGCAGGCGGCGCCGGGGGAGACGTTCGTCGACTACGCCCCCGTGCACCTGATCACCACGGCGACGCTGGACCGGCTCGGCGTCGACGCCGTGCGGTACCGGCCCAACGTGGTGGTCGAGAGCGAGCCGGGGACGGCGCCCTTCGGCGAGAACGGCTGGGTGGGCCGCGAGATCACCGTGGGCGGGGTGCGGCTGCGCGGGGTGCTGCCCACGCCCCGGTGCTCGGTGCCGACGCTGGAGCACGGCGACCTGCCCCGCGCACCCGAGGCGGTGCGGCCGCTGCTGGAGCAGAACCGCATCGACGTCCCGGGGTTCGGGGTGCTGCCGTGCGCCGGGGTGTACGCGGAGGTGGTGGCGGGCGGCACGCTGCGGGCCGACGACCCGGTTTCGCTCGACTGAGGCGGCTCACCGGTAGCCGGCGCACCGGGACGCCACCGATCCGACGATCACGGCCGCGGTGCCCGGCGTGCCGGGATCCCGCCGCCGGCCTCCGGGACGGTTCAGGGGCGGGCTCGGGGTGATCACCGACCCGCGGGACCGGTGACCTCCCTAGCGTCGACGGCATGGAGCCGACCCCGGGCGTGACCCTCTGGTCGCTGCGCGCCGCCGTCACGGTGGACCTGCTCGCCGTGCTCGCCCAGCCGGTGCTGGCCGGGCGCTACCTCACCGGCGACGTCGACGCGATCGCCGTGCACCGTGCCGTCGGCAGCGGGCTCGCCGCGCTCGGGCTGGTCACGATCGGGGCGGCGCTGCTCCACGTCACCGCCGGGCGCGGGCCGTTGTGGGTGCTGCCCGTCGCCGTCGGGTACTTCCTGGCCCTCGGGCTCCAGCTCGGGATGGGCTTCGCCCGCCAGATGCGCCTGCACGTGCCGCTCGGCTCGGTGCTCGTCGTCGGCACCGTGCTGCTCGCGATCTGGGTGTGGT